>CAISOD010000284.1 GCA_903887045.1 uncultured Gammaproteobacteria bacterium
TCTTAGCAGACGGCCCTGCCAAACCCGCCCCGGTCGGGCGGGTCCGTCCCGCTTCCGCTATACTGCCAGCGCTCTGCCAATTCCAGAAACCGTTATGAAACCAACCAATCTCCATTTGCTGCGCCTTTTGTTGTCCTGCGCTCTGCTGACACTTGCGGGCTGCGCAGGCACCAACATCCGCAGTGATGACCCGGCGGCGGCAGTAGTTGAAATCGCCCCCACCAATACCGCGCCCACAGCGGCAGATCTGATCCTGGAAGCCGGCCGGCTCAATCCACTCGAAGCCGCTCCGCTGCTGCTGCAGGCTGCCGCACTCTACCTTGACCAAAGTGATCTGGTGAATGCGCTGGAAACCCTTGATCGCATTGATTCCGCAGTCCTTACCCCCACGCTCTCCGCCCGGATGTTGCTGCAGCGTGCTGAAATAGCGATGGCGCGCGACTTGCCACGCGAAGCACTGACATTGCTGCAAACCGGTCTGTTGCCGCCACTGGAAACACTCGATCCAGAGTTGCAGGTGCGTGTCCGTTTGTTGCGCGCAAACGCACAAGAATCGACTGGCGCAGTGTTGGGCAGCGCGCTCGAACGTATCGAAGTGGATGCGCTACTGGAGCCCGGGCAACAACGCAGTAATCACGACAACATTTGGCATGCTCTCGGTTCGCTGCCGCAGAGCCAGTTGCAGGCGCTGTCGGCCGCTGCAGTCGATACCGTTATCACAGGCTGGTACGACCTCGCACTCGTGGCGCAGTCGTACAACACCGATCTCGACCGCCAGCTTATTGAATTGCAGCGCTGGCGCAACGCCTGGCCAACCCATCCGGCCGCCTTGGTAATGCCTCCGCAAATGGAGCTGATCGAAACGCTGGCACGTGAGCGTCCTCGTCACATTGCACTGCTGCTGCCTCTCGACAACAGCGCCGGCACCATCGTGCGCGATGCCTTCCTGAGTGCGTATTTCAGTCTGCAGGAACTGGGCGGCCAGGTGCCCACCGTCAAAGTCTATGACACTGCCAATGTGAGTGACATCAGGCCGCTACACCAGCAAGCCCGCCGGGAGGGCGCCGAACTCATTATCGGGCCACTACTGAAACAGCACGTGGCCCAGTTGCAGGGTGAAACTGATATTGGTGTGCCGACGCTGGCACTCAATAACGTTGAAGGACTTGCACCAGCGTCGTCGCAGCTCTATCAATTTGCACTGTCGCCGGAAGACGAGTCGCGCCAGCTCGCCACCAAGGCCTGGCAGGACAACTTCCGCCGCGTCGCGATCCTGGGACCGGCTGACGAAGGCATCAATGACAGTGCAGCTCGCAAACGCGACAGCTTCCGCATCGAATGGGAGCGGCTCGGCGGTCGTGTAGTGGCACAAAACAGCTATTTTGAGGACTACACCGACAGTATCAGTGACATGCTGCTGCTGAACGAAAGCGGTGAACGCCAACGCGGCCTGAGCCAGTTGCTTGGCAGAACAGTGGTAGCAGAATTGCGACGGCGCCAGGACATTGACTTGATATACCTGGTGGCACAGCCTGCCTCGGCGCGCCAGATCGTGCCAAGCCTCGCCTACCTGTACGCCGGCGATATCCCGGTGTACGCCAGTCAGGATATGTACTCAGGCACCGCACGCCAGACCGACGATCGCGATCTGAACGGAGTAGTTTTCGGCGAAAGTCCATGGCTGCTCAACAACTCCGCTGATGTTTCCCGCGTACGGCAGCTGTTCCCCATGAACACGGCACAGAATCTGCGCTTGCAGGCCTTCGGCATTGATGCTTTCCGGCTTTACCCGCGGTTGCGCCTGCTCGAATCAGCTGCCGACGCCAGCATTCCGGGCGCGAGCGGCCTGCTCAAGCTGGGCGACAACCGCAATATTGTCCGAGCGCTGAGCTGGGCCACAATCGCTGACGGACTGATACGCCCACAACCCTGACACTTTAGGAATCACGGAGGATTCCATGCCAACACCAAAGGATGCCAGCTGGCGCCAACTCAAGGGCCAACATTACGAACATACCGCCCTGCATTATCTGCAACAACGTGGCCTCTCCCTGCTCGCGCGGAATTACCGCTGCAAGCTGGGAGAACTCGATCTGGTAATGCGGGATCGCACGATGGTGGTGTTTGTTGAGGTACGCTTTCGTGCGCGTCTGCAACATGGCAGCCCACAAGAGACTGTAAATGCGGCCAAGCAAATGCGTTTACGCAGGGCGGCGCAGCATTTCCTTCAGTGGCATCCACCACAACGCGATGCTCCCTGCCGCTTCGACGTGCTTGCACTGTGGCCCGACATTGCCGGGAACCTTGAATGTCTGTGGATTCAGGCAGCATTTTATTGATCAATTGTGGCACTGCACGAGCAGCATGTCGGTTTGAGGTGATTTCCAGTAAAATGCCGGTGCCGCAATCGAGCGAGGACCCGCCATGCAATACAACGAACGTGTCAAGCAACTGTTCAAAGCGAGCCTTGAAACCAAGCAAAGGGCAATGGAAGTATTGCCGGATGCCATTACTGCTGCGGCCTTGCTGATCGTCAAATCGTTACTTGCTGAAGGCAAGATACTCTGCTGCGGCAACGGCGGCTCGGCCGGAGATTCGCAGCATTTTTCATCCGAACTGTTGAACCGTTTCGAACGCGAGCGCCCTTCACTCCCCGCCATTGCACTGACCACTGATACATCAACGCTGACATCAATCGCCAACGACTACAGTTACAACGAAGTTTTCTCCAAGCAAGTGCGTGCACTCGGTCGCAGCGGCGACATCCTGCTGGCCATTTCCACCAGCGGCAATTCGCGCAACGTGCTCGAAGCCATCAAGGCAGCCCACCAGCGAAGCATGAGCGTGGTGGCACTGACCGGGCGCGATGGCGGAGCAATGCGGGAACTTTTGCAGAATGGCGATATCGAAATCCGTGTGCCCTCCGCAGTGACGGCACGCATCCAGGAAGTACATCTCCTGGTGATCCATTGTTTGTGTGACTTGATAGATTCCCAGCTCTTCGGAGGTGAATGATGTTGCGTACAGTTCTGTTTGTTTCGTTGGTATTTCTCGCTCAGGGTTGCTCAACCGTCGTCAGCACTACAACTGGCGGCACCGGTGTAAAGGAGGATCCGGGTCGACGCAGCCTTGGCACCATGATTGACGACAGCAGCATCGAGACTACGGTGGATGTGAATATTGATGCTGCTGATCCCGCGCTGAAGGCTTCCCATATCACTGTAGTCAGTTTCAACGGCGTGGTATTGCTTGTGGGCCAGGTGCCGTCGCAGGATCTGAAAAATCTTGCTACTCGCGTTGCCACCTCCTCGACCCGTGTGAAAACAGTTCACAACGAGCTCGAAATCGCTGGCGCCACCACTTTCCTGTCACGCAGCAATGACGCATGGATCAGCAGCAAGCTCAAAGCCCTGATGCTGGCCGATCCGACTGTCAGCGGCTTGCGCACCAAAGTGGTAACGGAAAATGGGGTGGTGTATCTGATGGGGCTGGTAACTCAGGCTGACGCCAATCTCGCCGTTGATCTTGTCAGCAATGCCAGCGGCGTCACAAAGGTCGTGCGCGCATTCGAATATATCGATTGATCAGATGCACTCCGGGGCTGCGTAACACGACTCCGTTGCTGCCTGCCTATTTGACAACGCGCAGTGAAGGTTTGCTGCGTTTAATCTTGTCGGTCTTGGCTGCCGCACCGCCGGCGTCCACCATGGCAGGTGCCGGTGATGGCCCCTGCGGCTCAGGCATCGGTTCGTCACGATCAAAGATCATACCCTGACCGTTTTCCTTGGCGTAGATCCCCAGCACTGCAGCGGTAGGCACATAGACATGCGTAGGAATGCCGCCGAAACGGCCGTTGAATTCGATTCCTTGGTTCGAAATTACCAGTCCCTGCACCGCGACTGGCGAGATGTTGAGCACAATCTGGCCATCTTTCACGTAGCCCTGAGGCACTTCAACGTTTTTTTCAAATGCATTGACCAGAATATAAGGAGTGCAATTGTTGTCGAGGATCCACTCGTTCAACGCCCGCACCAGGTAGGGTCGGTGCGTGGTCATTGACATGTCGACTGGCACTCCTGTGAAAGCATCAGGCCCGCATTTCCTTTTCCTGCTCGGACAAACTCTGCTTGATCGATTCACGTTCCATCAGGCGGGCACGATAATCCAGCAGAGGCTTGGTAGCCTTTGTTTCCGGCAAGCGGATACCGATCTCCGGCAACCTCCAGAGAATCGGGAATACGCAACAGTCGACAATGGTGAATTCATCACTCATGAAGAAGGGCTTTTCGGCAAAGATCGGCGACACCGAGATAATACTCTCGCGCAGTTCTTTGCGTGCTTTTTCCAACTCTGCCGGTGTGCCATCCTCGGCCTGCAGTCTTTCCACCAGATGGCTCCAGTCACGATCAATGCGATAGATCCACAAACGGGCCTGCGCACGTGCCACCGGGTAAACCGGGAACAATGGCGGATGGGGAAAGCGCTCGTCCAGATATTCCATCATTATGTTGGGCTCGTACAGCACCAAATCGCGATCTACCAGTGTTGGCAAACTGTTGTACGGGTTCAATACCGCCAGATCTTCGGGTTTGTCATAGATATCGACATCATTCACATCGACAGTGACACCTTTCTCGGCAAGCACGATGCGTACACGGTGGCTGAACTGGCTGTAGCCATCCGAGTAGAACAGCATCGATGAGCGCTTTGTTACAACTCCCATGATCTTTACCTCAAGCCTTGCTAATCATTAATGAATGTCTTTCCAGTATTCGCGATTCAGCATGAATGCGAACACGAACAGGAAGGCCAGGAAGAACAACACGTAAATACCAATGGTTTCACGATGCATGGCTGCCGGCTCACCCAGGTAAGCCAGGAAGTTCACGAGATCATGGGTTACCTTGTCGAACTCGTCAGGTGACAGCGCACCAGTACCGTCAACGTGAGTGGTGTGTTCTACACAGCTTTCACCAGTACACAGCTGTTGGTCGCCCTGCAGGTTGCCCAACACATTTGGCATACCGACGTTGTTGAATACCGTATTGTTCACACCAAAGGGACGACTCGGATCAAGATAAAAACCTTTCAGGTAGCCATAAAGCCAATCGGTACCACGCACACGGGCTACCAGCGACAGATCCGGCGGAGCAACGCCAAACCAGTTCTTTGCAGCTTCTGTCGGCATCGCGCTTTCCATCAGGTCGCCTATGTTGGCGTCCGAGCGGAACAACAAAAGTTCTTCGGCAACAGCTTGGGGAATACCCAGATCGTTGGCAACCCGCTGGTAGCGCGAGAAACCTGCACTATGGCAACCCATGCAATAACTGACGAAAGTAGCAGCACCTGATTGCAGCGAGGCCTTGTCGTCAAGGTTGGCTGAGAAGGGTTCCAGTTCGACGCCCGCTTCCGCGCCAACTGCGATCAACGGCAAGGTTGTTAAACCAGCAAGCAACGCCAACGCCAATAGCAATTGCGGAACGGTAATGAATCGACCGGTCAGCCGGACAGGCGGAGTCATGGTGTGCTCTTTTCGCGTGAACCATGGCATAGCCAGGAAGTACAAGAAGTAATAGACCGTGCATATCTGTGCGAGTGTGGTACGCGCTTCCGTCGCAATTTTGGTACCGAGCACGCCCAATATGATGAAGCTGACTACAAATAGCAGCAGGCCGATGCGGCTATACCAGCCTTTGTAGCGCAGGGATTTCACGGGGCTGCGATCAAGCCACGGAAGTACGAACAGGATCGCAATGGCCGCTCCCATCGTCACCAATCCCCACACTTTTGCGTCAACACCAAGCAATGGATAGGTACAGGCACGCAACATTGAGTAGAAAGGCGTGAAGTACCAAACTGGTGCTATATGCTCTGGCGTCTTCAGGTTATTCGCTTCCTCGAAATTGGCATGTTCAAGGAAGTACCCACCCATTTCCGGTGCGAAGAAAATGACAAAGCAAAATATGAAGAGGAATACCACGATAGGGACGAGGTCATGCACAGTGTAGTAAGGGTGAAACGGGATACCGTCAAGAGGAATACCTGTGACCGGATCCTTGTTCTTCTTGATCTCTACTCCATCCGGGTTATTGGAGCCGACTTCATGCAGCGCCAGAATATGGAGAACAACCAGTCCCACCAGCACCAATGGCAGTGCAATGACATGCAACGCAAAGAAACGACTAAGTGTGGCGCCGGAAATCAGGTAGTCGCCCTGAATCCAGGTCATCAGGTCCTGGCCCACCACAGGAATGGCACCAAAGAGCCCCACGATCACGTTGGCCCCCCAGTACGACATCTGGCCCCATGGCAAAACGTACCCCATGAAACCCTCGGCCATCAGCACAAGATAAATAGTCATGCCGAAAATCCAGATTAATTCACGTGGCTTTTGGTATGACCCGTACATCATGCCGCGAAACATGTGCAGATAGACCACCACAAAGAACGCAGATGCACCTGTGGAATGCATGTAGCGAAGAATCCAACCGTAATCGACGTCCCGCATGATGTATTCAACGGACGCGAAGGCGCCTTCGGCGCTCGAGTTGAAGTTCATTGTCAGCCAGATGCCGGTTAGCAACTGGTTGACCAGAACGAACAACGACAGTACTCCGAAGACATACCAGAAGTTGAAGTTCTTTGGTGCGTAGTACTTGCTCATGTGCTTTTCGAATGCCTGCACTACGGGCAAACGGGCATTGAGCCAGCCCAGGAAACCAGTCAATTGCACTTGGTCCTTGTTGTTTTCACCGCCAGCCATCACGAATTCTCCGAATCAAGACCAATGACAATCACGCTGTCGTCTACGAAGTAATGGGGGGGCACACGCAAGTTGCTTGGTGCCGGCACACCGGAGAAGACCCTGCCCGCCAAGTCAAACTTGGAACCGTGGCATGGGCAGAAGAAACCGCCGTTCCATTCTGGATCAAAATCCTGCGGCTCCACCTCGGCAAACAGCTGTGGCGAGCAACCCAGGTGAGTACATATACCCACAAGGATCATGATTTCAGGCTTACGGGAGCGAAACTCATTCTGGGCGTACGCGGGCTGCTGGTCAGCATTTTCGGAGGCCGGATCAGCCAAGTTACCAGTATTATCACGCAGATTGGACAACGTACCTTCGTCCCGACGCATGACAAATACAGGTTGACCACGCCAGGCAGGCATTGGCCCCAGCAACTCACCGGGTTCAAGCCGGCTGATATCAATGGTTATTGGGGCGCCGGCAGCAAGTGCCTTGGCGCTGGGATTCCAGGAGCCTACGAAAGGTACCGCTGCGCCAACACCTCCGACCGCGCCAACTGTTGTCGTGGCGCCAATCAAAAAGCGTCTGCGGCCCTTGTTTACAGTGCCGTCATTCACAAAAAGTCTCCTTAATGAACCCCGCAGAAATGCGGTAACAAAACCGGAAGGGAAATCGCTCGCATGCTAATCAAATCAGCGAATCCATTCAAGAAAAAGCAGGGGTTGAGAAACCTGCCAACTTCTGTTCGTTGCCCCTCAAAGCGCACCTGCGGCGCTTGAAACCCCGCACAGTAACTGCGTCTTGGGTATTTTTGAGCATCAGATTCCAGTTCATAAAAAAAACGCCGAAACCCAAAGGTTTCGGCGTTTTTCGGAGCGCCAGTAACTTATTAGCGCTTAGAGTATTGCGGACGCTTGCGAGCTTTACGCAAACCAACCTTCTTGCGTTCTACTTCGCGGGAATCGCGCGTAACGAAACCAGCCTTGCGAAGTGCAGGACGATTGCCTTCGTCGTATTCAATGAGGGCGCGGGTAAGGCCATGGCGTATCGCTCCAGCCTGACCGAAACTGCCTCCACCAGTTACCGTTACATTGATGTCAAATTTATCGCTGACAGCCAATAGCTCAAGGGGCTGGCGCACGATCATGCGGGCGACTTCCCGACCGAAGAATTTGTCTAGCGTACGATCATTGACAGTAATGTTGCCGGTGCCGGGGGTCAGAAACACGCGTGCCGTGGCGGTTTTGCGACGACCGGTGCCATAGTTTTGGGTTACAGCCATGGGGACTCGATCCAGTAATTGATCAGAACGTTAATTGGGCAGGTTGTTGGGCAGTATGCGGATGCTGATTACCTGCGTAGATTTTCAGCTTGCTCATCATGTCGCGACCCAGAGGAGTGCGCGGCACCATACCTTTCACAGCCAGACGAATGGCTTCTTCCGGGTGGCGAGCGATTACTTCACTGAAGGTCTGGGATTTATGGCCGCCGCAGTAAGTTGAGTGGCGATGGTAAATTTTGGTACGCGCCTTGGTGCCGGTTACGGTGACTTTTTCGGCATTGATGACCACGATGTAGTCACCAGTATCCACATGCGCGGTATATTCCGGCTTGTGTTTACCACGCAGGCGATGAGCGATGGAGGCAGATAGGCGACCGAGCGTCTGGCCAGCGGCATCAACCACGAACCA
>CAISOD010000285.1 GCA_903887045.1 uncultured Gammaproteobacteria bacterium
GAGCTGGTTCCCCGCCAGCACACGCAAATGATATTGCCGATGATCGAAGCGCTTATGGCCTCAGCCGGTATAGGCTTTGGTGAGCTCGATGCCATTGCCTTCGGCAAGGGACCTGGCTCCTTTACCGGCTTGCGCATAGCTGCCGGTGTGGCGCAAGGGTTGGCATTCGCTGCCGATGTTCCGGTATTGCCGGTTTCCACGCTCGCTGCGGTGGCGGTAGCAGCCGGTGGTGCCACTGGCTCTTCATTGGTCTTCAGCTGTCTTGATGCGCGTATTGATGAAGTCTACTGGGGCTGGTACCTGGTGCAAGATGGTCAACCGCAGCTACTGGGCGATGAACAACTGTGCGGCCCGGAAGCGGTACCCGTGGCAATGCCGATTACTCACTCCAATGTAGGCGCGGCCGGCAATGGGCTGTGTTACCGGGGGCGCCTGCCGACGACTTTGACCGCCGCCTTCATGGCTGCCCAACCTGATCTGCTACCACGCAGCAGCCATATCGTTCGTATTGCGGCTTCGCTCTGGCAGCATGGTGGCGCCATTGCACCGGAGGCCGCCAGTCCGGTCTACTTGCGCGACAAAGTGACTCACGGCTGAACAGCAACAAAGCTCCTTTGCCATTTCCCGACATGAGGTCGTAATGGATTTTGATGTCTTTCGCGCCACGTTGTTGGCGTTGATCCAGGGCCTGACCGAATTCCTGCCCATTTCGAGTTCCGCCCATTTGATCCTGCCGTCCGAACTGTTTGGCTGGCAAGACCAGGGACTCAATTTCGACATGGCGCTGCACTTCGGCAGTCTGCTTGCAGTACTGGTTTATTTTCGCCGCGATCTGCTCAAAGTTGCCGCTGCAATGCTGCAGCAGATAGTTGTGCGGGCGGCGTCTACTGCTGACAGCAGACTCGGCTGGTACATCATCCTCGCCACCATCCCTGTCACGATTGCGGGATTGCTGCTGGAAGATCTGGTTGAAACCCGCTTGCGCAGCGTGCATGTGATCATCGCCACTACACTGTTCTACGGAATGCTGCTCGGCATTGCCGACTGGCAGGCGCGGCAGAACCGCGAGATGCACGACATCAGCTGGCAGACTGCGCTGGTAATAGGACTGGCGCAAATGCTGGCAATTATCCCCGGTACATCGCGTTCAGGAGTCACGATGACGGCAGCGCTGTTCTGCGGACTCAAGCGCGATGTCGCCGCGCGCTTTTCGTTCCTGCTGTCCATTCCCACCATCGGCGGCGCTGCATTGCTGAAATTCATCGAGATGCTGGAAAGCCCGGCGATCAACTGGAACGAGCTGCTGTATGCCATGACAGTGGCGGCGCTTACTGCCTATTTTTGCATTCATTACTTCCTCAAGCTGATCGCCAAAACCAGTTTCATGCCGTTTGTGGTGTATCGGTTGCTGCTGGGTACTGTGCTGTTGATCATGTTCGGCTTCTCCACAGGAGCCTGAGCCATGTATGTTCGCGATTGCCGAAGTGATAACCCCGCCAAGATATTGCTGCAGGTTGAACCGCCGGTGTTGGACGATCTGCACTGCCGCCTGCAGCACACCCGATGGCCGCAGACGGTGGCTGTTGATGGCTGGGCGCTCGGCACCGACGTCGACTATCTGCGGCAGTTGATCGATTACTGGGCCACTGGTTACGACTGGCGCCAGCAAGAGCAATGGCTCAACAGCTTCAGCCACTATCGTTCAACGATTGATGGGATTGCGATCCACTACATCCACCAGCGCAGCGCTGATGCTGATGCAATTCCGTTATTGCTGTTGCACGGCTGGCCCGGCAGCTTTGTGCAGATGCTGAAACTGCTGCCGCTGCTGACGAACCCGGTGGCACACGGGCTGGCGAAAGCACCATCGTTCCATGTAGTGATCGCGTCGCTGCCCGGTTTCGGCTTTTCAGACGCGCCAACTGAGCCCGGGATGAACCTTGAAGTGATGGCGGGTGTGATGGCGAAGCTGATGCACGCTGTGCTGGGCTATGACCAGTACGCCGTGCGCGGCAGTGACATCGGCGGCGTTACCGTTGACCAGATGGCGCGGCATTACCCCCATCAATTGCTGGGCGCCCACCTGACACAGATCATAGTGTCGTACGGACCTCCGGTACCCTCGGCACCACGCGAGTGGGCGGCCCGCAGCCATAACGTCGTACAATTTTCCGAAACCGCCACCGGTGGCCATTTTTTCGAATGGGAAGAGCCGGTACTGGTAGCAACTGACATGCAACGTTTTTTTTCCAACTTGTAGGGGACCGACCATGGATGCCATGCAGCAACTCGTGATTGAACAGGCCTGCGCCAAATTGATGAACCAGTTTGCCGTGCTCAATGACCAGGGACGCTTTGGTGAATTGGCTGATTTGTTTACGGAGAACGCTGCCTATGCCAGGCCGATCGCGCCAGACGCGTTGATCGAAGGCAAGCCCGCCATCCGCGCCACCTTCGAGGCACGTCCGAAAGAGCGGGTGGGGCGCCATATCATCAGCAATA
>CAISOD010000286.1 GCA_903887045.1 uncultured Gammaproteobacteria bacterium
AACTCATCGAGAAACAACACGCCGTGATGCGCGAGGCTGATTTCGCCCGGATGCAACAGGCTGCCGCCACCGACCAGCGCTACGGCAGAGCTGGTGTGATGCGGGGTGCGGAATGGCGGCCAGGTCAGCATGCTGTCGCTGATGGGGGTTTGTGTCAGTGATTGGATGGCGGCAACTTCCAGCGCCTGCTCCTGCGTCAGCGCAGGCAGGATGCCGGGCAGGCGCGAGGCCAGCATTGTTTTGCCGGTGCCAGGCGGACCGCGCAGCAATACGTTATGGCCGCCCGCGGCTGCGATCAGCAATGCCCGTTTGGCGGCGTCCTGGCCTATGACGTCGCGGAAATCCGGCGCTTTGCGTTCCACGCTTGCCTGACTCGCACTGGCTTTGTCCAAGGGCGCTTCACCGCGCAGGAACTGCAGCAGCTGCAACAAATGCGAGCACAGATGCACATCGGCATCGGGCAACAGCGCAGTTTCGGCGGCGTTGTCGCGCGGTACGATGCAACGCCGTTGTTCACGCCAACAGGCCAGCAGACTCGGCAGCAAGCCACCTACTCGCCGCACTTCGCCTGACAAAGCCAACTCGCCCAGCAATACCAGGCTTTGCGGCAGCTCCACCCCAAGCTGGCCCGATGCCGCCAGAATGCCGACTGCAATTGCCAGATCAAACCGGCCGCCGGCCTTCGGCAATTCGACTGGCGCCAGATTGATGGTGATGCGTTGCTGTGGAAATTCGAGCTGACAGTTGAGCAGGGCACTGCGGACGCGCTCGCGGCTTTCGCGCACTGCGGTTTCCGGCAGGCCGACGATGGCAAAGTTGGGCAGGCCGTTGGAAAGATGGACTTCCACCTGAACCAGCGGCGCGTCAATGCCAAAGCTGGCGCGCGAGTGCACGATTGCGAGAGCCATGTTGCATCCTTGCAAGTGGGTTGGGAGTTACCCCATAAATAGTCCAGCTTTGGTGTTTCCGCCACTTTATCGGCATGGCAGATTGCTTCGCCTGTTTCTTCACATGGCAACGCCGCCTCCAATACAGCTATCATGCGCTGCCTCGTTTGATCCTCTCGCATGAAAGCCCTCAACCCCCGCCAACACAGCGCCGTGCGCTATCTCGATGGTCCTTTGCTGGTGCTGGCTGGTGCCGGCAGCGGCAAGACCAGCGTCATCACGCGCAAGATCGCCTACCTCATCAACGAGTGTGGCTATCAACCGCACCACATCGCTGCACTGACCTTCACCAACAAGGCCGCGCGCGAGATGAAGGACCGCGTGAACCAGTTGCTGAAGGGCAAGAACTCGCGCGGGTTGATCATTTCTACTTTCCACCATCTGGGCCTGACGATCATCCGCAAGGAATGTGGCCACATGGGTTTGAAGTCGAGCTTCAGCATCTTCGATGAAACTGACTGTCTTTCGCTGTTGAAGGAACTGATGCTGAAGGACGTCGACACGGCCGACGACCAGTTGCGGCAACTGGGTGGCATCATCTCGCGCTTCAAGAACCAGTTCCTGACGCCGGCGCAAGCATTGGCTGTGGCTGCCACACCGGAAGAAGCGCTGGCCGCGCGGGTGTACGAGGATTACCAGCGCAGCCTGCGCGCATTCAATGCGGTGGATTTTGACGATCTGATCCTGCTGCCGGCGCAGGTGTTCCAGGACAAACCGGAAGTGCTCGACAAGTGGCGTCGCCACATCCGCTATTTGTTGGTGGACGAGTATCAGGACACCAACAACATGCAGTACAACTTTGTGAAACAGCTGATCGGTGATCGCGGCTGCTTGACGGTGGTGGGCGACGACGACCAGAGCATCTATTCATGGCGCGGCGCCAAACCCGAGAACATGAACTTGCTGCAGCAGGATTACCCTTCGCTCAACGTGATCAAACTCGAACAGAACTATCGGTCGACCAACAACATTCTGACCGCCGCCAACGCGCTGATCGCCAACAACCCGCACGTGTTCGAAAAAGCGTTGTGGAGTGAATACGGCAAGGGCGACATGATCCGCGTGCTGATGACAGCGAACGAAGAAGCGGAAGTAGAGCGCATCGCTACTGAGATCCATTTGCTGGCTGCGCACCGCCATCTGCGCTTCAAGGATTTCGCCGTGCTTTATCGCGGCAACCATCAGGCACGGCTGCTGGAAATCCAGCTGCAAGCCCAGCAATTGCCCTATGTGCTGACGGGCGGCACTTCATTCTTTGCGCGCACCGAGATCAAGGACTTGATGGCCTACCTGCGGCTGTTGATCAACCCCGACGATGACAACGCTTTCCTGCGCTGCATCAACACGCCGCGCCGCAAGATCGGGCCGGCGCTGCTGGAAAATCTCGGCACCTATTCCAACCAGGCTGGCGTGAGCATGCTGAATGCCTGTACCCACATGGGGCTTGGCCAGCATCTGGCCGACAACCAACGCGAGAAGCTGCGCGAGTTCGCCGTGTGGATGAATGCCAAGCATGAACTGATGGAACGTGGCGAAGGCCTGCGCGTGGTGCGCGAGTTGCTCGACGACATTCACTACGACGACTGGCTACGCCAGCAAAGCGCAACGCCGGCTGCCGCCGAGCGCGCACAGGGCAATGTGCAGACGCTGCTCAACTCGATTGGCGCCAGCATCGAAAAAGCCGGCAACAACGACGAAGACGACAGCCTCGAAACCGCTATCAACAAATTGATCCTGCGCGATCTGCTCGATCAACAGGAGCAGGAAGAAGAGAGCAACCGCGTGCAGCTGATGACACTGCATGCCGCCAAGGGGCTGGAATTCCCGGTGGTGTTCATCATGGGGATGGAGGAGGAAATCCTGCCGCATCGCAACAGCATGGAAGGCGGCAACGTCGAGGAAGAACGGCGGCTGGCCTATGTCGGTATCACCCGCGCCAAACAGTTACTGACATTCACGCTGGCGCGTCATCGCAAGCAATATGGTGAAGTGTCACAAACCACGCCAAGCCGCTTTCTGGATGAACTGCCGCAGGAGCTGTTGCAGTGGGACGGCCGTCCCAGCGATCAGACGCCGGAAAAAGCCAAAGAGAAAGCCAAAGATGCATTGGCCCGGATGAAGAGCCTGTTTGACGACTGACCCCTTTGGTTGTTATTGGGCTACGGCAGCGGCCATGTAGTCGACGGTGGCTTTGATTTCGTCGTCGGTGCAATCGACACAGGTGCCGCGCGGCGGCATGGCGCCGTTGTTGTAGCCGTTGATGCCGCTTTCGTAAAGGGCGTCGATACCCTTGGCGATACGGGGAGCCCAGGCTTCGGCATTGCCGAGAATCGGGGAGTTATTGACGCCGGTGGCGTGGCAGGCCTGGCAGTAGGTGTTGTAGACATCTTCCGGTGCCTTGGGACCCGTTGGTGCACCCGGCACTTTCAGACCCTGGGCACAGGCTTGACCGAACACGCACACGGTACCCGCAGGCTGCAGGCGGGCGGCAATCTGGTCTTCCACGGCAGCGCCAGCGGGGCCGGCCAGTAGCGCAGCACTCAGGGACAGCAGGGCAAGCAGGGACTTCAGCACGTGATTTTCCTCGCAATGGGGTCTCAAAACAGGACCCGCTACATAGACACAGTACGGGGTACAAAGCGGCGCGGATTATAGGGGGAAAGCGCCCCTGCCGGGAACCGGTAAAGGCCGGATCATCAACGATTAATCGAGAACCTGATGGGTTCGCTACCGTAATGGATGCTCTGTGGCTGGCTGTCGATGGCGTAGCCCACGTAGACCGCAAAGCTCTGGCCTGCCAAGCCAGCGCCTGCACCCCGCAGGTCTTTGACGATAGACAGGCTTTCTTGCGCTGCCAGTGGGCCGCTGCGAGCCGGCTGCAGTTGGGCGAGGTTGCCGCTGAACGGGGCAAAGTCACCGGTGGCGGTCTTTACGAACCGGCTGCCATCTCCCAATTGCACCAGCACAAAGAGTTTGCCAGCCAGTCCAACATGCTCGGGATCGACCGCAATCCCTGCATCAACGGCGATGCTGTCGGTGGCGGCAAAGGCAGTCTTGTAGGTTCGACCACCGTCAGCAGTGGCGCCACCGGTGACCAAGACGGCCGCCGCGCTGCCGCTGGTGGTGGCAGAGTCCCCCAGTGTGGGTAACTTGCCATCGGAGATACTGAGGGTGTAACTGCCTTTGTTGCCAACGCACTTCCTTGGCACTGCATAGGTGTTGGCCAGCAGGCGGTACTCCCCGGCGGCCAAGGTTCTGTCGAGGCGGGCATTACAGGTGCCCGCATAATCATCGGCAATATCGAGTTGGGAGTACTTGGCATCTGTCAGCACCAGCACCGAGTCCAGCTCGCTCGATCGCATGTCAAAGACGAGGCGGGTGGTGGCGGTCAGCTTCAGTCGATATACGTCTACAAAGCTGTTGTCGGAGCCGCTGCCGAACAACTGATTCACCCTGCAGTCAGGCAGGTCGAGCTTGTTGCGAACCAGCCGATTCGGGGCCAGGTCAATGAGAGGACAGAGGTCTTGTGGCGCATAAAGCGAATCGGCGCCGGCGATGTCGTCGGCCTGCAGTTGGTCGAGATCAGTGATGCGCGGCGCCATGATCGCCTCCACTGAGGATTCATGGCCGAGCCCGAGAGCATGACCAAGTTCATGCAAGGCAACACGGCGGAAATCGTTGATACCGAATTTGCGCGCACTGTCGTACACGTCCCAGGTTTGCCGGTCATTGAAAACAATGTCAGTCTCAACAAAATTAGCGAAACCGAAATTGCCGGCGACGGAGTTACTCAGCGTAATTGCCAGCACACTGTTGCCAAAGTCATTGCCACAGACGGTCGAACGAAAATCGATACTGTTGATCAAGTTGCCGGTGCCCGCCGGAAAATCCGTGCCTGACTGACTGCGACTGTATTGGGCGCACGGATCGACAAAGCTGTCATTGGCAACGAACTTGACGTTGGTCTTGTCATTCCATTGCTGCATCGCCTGCTGGAAGGCACTTGACCAGGTAAGGCCCGCAGGCGACTTGCCCGGCATGCCGGTGTAAAAGGTGATCGATGTCGTGGGCCAGCGTTTGCCGAAAGTTGTAAAGGCGAATGCCGACGGCAGCGCGACTGCAGCCGCAACTGCCCAGGGCAATACACGACGGAATTGGCGCTTCACGGTGCAGTCCCGCTGTTGGCAACCACACTGATGATCGCATCACGGAAATCCTGCCACGGGAACAAATAAGCCCGCGGCAGCTTGGCATCAATAGCCTCATCGTTGAATCCGAGCCCCTGCATCTTGGTGACCAGGGGATCGATCTCGAGACCAGGCACCTCCAGATCAGGCCGCGGCCGCAGGTCGAGATAGTCCTCACCGCTGCCGTCCTGCATGAGTGGAAAAAAGCCCTGGAACCAACCAGTGAGCGGATTGACCTGGTTGTTGCCTGTATCAGCCACAAAAAACACACCGCGTGTGCCGGGCACCGGAATGAACTGTCCCTCGATATGCATTGGCGCACCCTGCAGATCGGCGCCCATGAAGCGCAACTCCAGCCCGGACGCTGGCAACGCGCCTTTTACCGTGTCTTCGGCGGCAAATCTGACCCAGGTGTACTGCAGCCCATCTTCCACCTCTACCCGCCAGCCAGTAACGGTAGCAGTGATGATCAACTCTGACCCTGCCACCAGTTCCTCGAACCCGAGTTGCTGCAATACCGTGGCCCGCACACCAATCACGGGCACACAGAGCAGCAGCATCAAAGCTGCAGCAAAAATTGTGTGGCGGATTGATCGTGCTCTGGTCATGGCTTTCAACGAATACTCAGTAGCGATAACTCTGGTCCTGGATACCGCGCCACCATGGCTCGTTATGCAAATACCACTGCACGGTAGCAGTGAGACCGCTGTCGAAGGTCATACGCGGCTGATAGCCCAGTTCACGCATCAGTTTACTGGCGTCGATCGCGTAGCGGGTATCGTGGCCGGGGCGGTCTTTGACAAAAGTGATGAGGGTATCGGCCGGCTTGCCGCTGGCGCAGGGACTGTGCGGAAACCGTAACGCCAGCGCCGGATCGTCGGCAAAGGCTTTGTCGGCAATGGTGCACAGCAACTTCACGGTGTTGAGGTTGGCCCACTCGTTGTTGCCCCCGATGTTGTAGGTTTCCCCCACCACCCCTTTGGCCAGGATCAATTCGATGCCACGGTTATGGTCCTCCACATACAGCCAGTCGCGGATCTGCATGCCATCGCCGTAGATCGGCAACGGCTTGCCCTGCAGGATGTTGAGCAGGCACAGCGGCAACAGCTTTTCCGGAAAATGGAAGGGGCCGTAGTTATTCGAGCAGTTGCTGGTGGTGACCGGCAAACCGAACGTGTGATGGTACGCGCGCACAATATGATCGGATGCCGCCTTGCTGGCAGCATAAGGTGAGTTGGGCGCATAGGGCGTGGTTTCGGTAAACGCCGGATCATGCGGCCCCAGCGTGCCGTACACCTCGTCGGTGGATACGTGATGAAAGCGTTTGCCTTCAAAGCCACCCTGGGCAGTCCACACCGTGCGCGCGGCTTTCAGCAGACTGTGGGTGCCGAGAATGTTGGTTTCAAGGAACGCATCCGGCCCGCTGATCGAGCGATCGACATGACTCTCGGCGGCAAAGTGCACGATGGTGTCGATGCTGTGCTGCTGCAGCAGAGCTTCGACCAGTGCCTGATCGTTGATGCTGCCGTGCACGAAATGGAAATGGGAATTGCCCTGACAACTGTCGAGGTTGTGCTTGTTGCCGGCATAGGTCAGTGCATCGAGCACCACTACCGTGTCGCCCGCATGTTGCTGCAGCCAGTAATGCACAAAATTGCTACCGATGAAGCCGGCGCCGCCGGTGACCAATAACCTGCTCATACTGCTCCCAACCTCATACTGCTCCCATCAATGGTAGTGGAACTCTATCCAGCGCAGTCTTGCTGTCAGCTGAATGCTGTCGTTCGGTGACAGACATGGATTTTACGGACTAGTGGGCGGTAATTGCTCGTGCAGGTAGTGCCGGAAGTCGCGGAAACCTGCAAATTTGCCAACTGCCGCAAACTCCTGATTGAGCGGGTACTCTTCCCTATACAACACACGGCTGGTGTCCAAGCCTATCGGCGACAGCGCCAGTCTGGCCAGCGGCTCCGCCAACAGACACAAAGTCTGGATCAAAATACGCGGACAACGCCGGGGCACCGGCAAGCCGTAATGCTGGCGAATCAGCGCGACCAGACTGTCCAGCGTATAGGCCACACCATCATTGATGTCCCACACCCGCCCGGCCAGCGGCGGCGCTGTCAGTGCAACTGCAACAGCGCTGCTGCAGTCCTGCACACTGATCATGCTGATCGCATTCTGCGAACTGACAAACAGCGGCAGCCATGGGCGTTGCAGGACTTTCAGCAGCGTCTGCAGGTTGTTTCCCATGCCCTTGCCGTAAATGATGCCGGGGCGCAAACACACAACCTGCATGCTGCCTTGCATCGCCAGCAACCACTCTTCTGATGTCTTCTTGCTGTAGCCGTAACTGGAGTGCGCTGGATACCGCGCTTTGCAACTGCTGAGATAAACGAAGCGTTGCACACCGGCACGACTCGCCGCATTGGCGAGCCGCTGCACGTTGAGAAAGCTTTGTTGATGCGCAGTGCCCGCGCCACGCACATGGGCCAGATCGGCCAGATGCACCACGGCTTCCACGCCGGCAACTGCCTTGCGACAAACCTCGTCGTTGGCCAGATCGCCAGCGATGATCGTTACCGCCTGCGCCCACGGCAACTGCTGCAGTTTGTGATGGTCGCGAGCCAACACCGTAACGCGATGCCCTGCCTGCAGCAGCAGCGGCACCAGCGTGCGGCCGACAAAACCGCTGGCACCGGTAACCAGTACCTGTTGCGGAGTGGGTAGTGTTGCGGCCGACACGCTCACCACCAGCGCCAGCCATTGCTGTTGAAGAAGCGCCAGCCAGAGCGGGCAAACATCACGATATGGCGCCAGCCTTTGCGCGCTGCGCCGCCGCCATGATGGGTGATGCGACACTGCGGCACATGATGCAGCTCGCCGATGCGGCCCAACGCCAAGGACAAAACAAAGTCTTCAAAGTACAGGAAGTAGCGTTCGTCGAAACCGCCGACCTGTTGCAGTGCAGCGGTGCGGCACAGCATGAAACAGCCGCTGATCAACTCTACTGCGGTCGCCACTTGTTGTTGTGCCAGCTCGCGATATTCGTAACGGGCCAGCCGTGAATCGAACAACCGCCGCAACACCACCGGCGCAAATCCGCGCAGCAGCAGATCGAACACGCTTGGGTAACGTTTGCATAGATGTTCGGCCACACCATCACCATTGATACAGGCTGGCGATACGGCGACGACACGCCCGTGTTGCAGCAAGTAAATCAACCCGTTCAATAACGCGGCGCTATCGAGCTCCACATCCGGATTCAGCACCAGATGGAAACTGCTGACCGCGTTGTTTA
>CAISOD010000287.1 GCA_903887045.1 uncultured Gammaproteobacteria bacterium
AAAGCGTATGGCTAACGGCGTGCCGGATCTGAGTGGCGACTGGGCCGCAGAACAAGTGGTGATGACAGATCCACGCGGCCTCAGCGGCACCTTGGTGCCACTCGGTGTAGCTGATCAATTTGCACCGGGCGAATTACCGCAAGGCGGTCGCGCCTTCCAGGGTTCGCGCGGCACACCGGAATCGTTCTCGGACGATCCGCTCGCCACCACCTGGAAACGGCCGTCGATGTTGCCGCTGACTGAAGCCGGCAAAGCCGCCATTGCCGGTTTCGACGGCGGCTCCACCGATAACCCACGCCTCAATTGCGAAACCACCAACATCCTGTTCGACTGGAGTTTCGACAACCCGATCAACCGCATCAGCCAGAATGAAAAGGAAATCAAACTGGTCTATGGCCTGATGAATCTCGAACGCACTATCCATCTGGACCAACGCGATTTTCCCGCCAACCTCACACCGAGCCGCGCCGGCTATTCGATAGGCCGCTGGGACAACGATGTGTTGATTGTGGAAACCCGCGGCCTGCTGCCGGGCATACTGTCAGCCGATGCCAATACGCCACATAGTGGCGATTTCCGCGTCACCGAACGTTTCTCGCTCGATCCGGCCAACGGTGCACTACTGCGTGAATTCACTGCAGAAGACGGCACTTACTGGACCGGCACCTACAGCGGACGCGACAGCATGTTCGTGTCGGCGCATCCGTTCGAGACCTATGCTTGTGATGACCGGTCGTTCCACACCGATCAACTCAAGCAATAGGATTGGCAGAGCGGTTTACTGCTGGAACTCCGGTGTCATTTCCCTGCATTCGTGCGCTTCGAACGGCGTCTCCGACAGGTTCATCACGTCGTAGCTCTCGTAGGGTGCAGCGAGATACACCGGGTCGGTGACAGTGTACTCACGCTTCAGCGCCATCTTTGAGGTATCGAGCGAGAAACGTTCGACGATGTGCAGCTGGTCGCTGCTGCGGGTCGGTGGCGACAGCACGCCCGGCTCGAAACCTGTGGTGTCGACTACCAGCGTATCCCCATCCCAATTGCCGATTGAGTGGCCGGCATAACTCGGCGTAAGCGTGGCCGGGTGTTGCTGCATGCCCACGTGGATACGACGCTTGAAGTTGTAGAGGCCGTAGGTGATGTCGATCACCTTCTCGCCATCCGCAGTGGTGCTCTGCACTAACTGGTTGATCGGCCAGTCGGCAGTCCAGTCGCGGATGAGGCTGGTGGGCTTGCAAGCGAACCACGGGTTGTCCTGCGGCGAACGACTGTTGAAGGCCTTGGCGGCAGCTTCGCCTGCGGCGGTGTACACCGTTTTCGGGCGGGGTGGCTGCAGCGCACGTACCTGTTCACGCGTGATCTTGCCGCTTGCGACATCCGCCGACAGACTGGCCGGCATCATCGAGCGATCGCCGTCCGGCGATACCGTGAGCAACATCTGCTCTACCGCCCAATCGCCGCTGATATTGAGCTGGCCGTCGGCCAGCCGGGCCGGGCGCTTGGAGGTATCAACCGGTGCGGCGGTCAAGTTGTCATTGCGGCCCATCTCGGCCTGGCCGTCGATCGAGAAGGTCTCGATGTAACAGGCAGACGGATCATCACGGTGCGGATGCCCCTTGATATCGACATGGGCACCGACCTTGAACATCGATGCCGACCAGCCTGCACGTTTGATCAGCGTAGCGGCGCGCATCTCACAACGCATGTGCTGCACGCTGCCATCGGCTTGCGTCACATCCAGCTCCATGTACGAATGCGGATTGACCAGGTTCATCTTGGTCAGAGTGCCCGACCATTCCCGGTCGAACTGCAGCTGGAACAGCCCGATGCCGTGGTGGGCAAAGGTCGGCGCGTTCAGGCAGGCAAGCATGGCGGCGCCCACGACGAGGCGCAGCGGCGTTGATGAAACATTCATGGCTTATTCCCCGGTTATGGATTATGCAAATCAACGTGTGCTTGTTCTCACTCTCTGGATGATGGATTTTTCACCTGTGCGAGTCACCCGGCAATTGCGAAAGAAATTCGCAATATCGCCGATATTTGCAAACGGCTGTGGTCGTTACCGTTGCTGATGGCAGTTGCCGCCGGCAAAGCACCGGCACAACCGCACGCTGCCTTCCTGGCGGCCTTCGGTCCCACAGCCTTGAAGTAGCGCGCTGCTGCCAGCGGCAGCGATTGTCGCTACAGGAACAACAGCTGCAGCAATCTCAACCCGTGAGCCATTCCGCGAAGGCAAGCCAACTGTCGCTGCGCGACAACCAGTCCCGCCCCACCTGCGACAGCAGCAACACCGCCCCACCCACCAGGGTTGCCGGATGCACACGCTTGAACACCCGCCAGTCATGCGCAGCGATCGCGACCAGCAACAGATCAATCGCCACGTAGTGCCATACTGCTGACAACTCCACCATGAACGGCAGCCGCGCCATCGCCGGTGTCACAATGTCGAAGCTCGCAATCAGCATCAGCCGTTTGTGGATCGCCGGCCGCTCACGCAAGGCAATCGCCGCGCTGTACAAGCCGGTGAAGGTGAGGATGGTCGTCGCTGGTATCGCCAGAAACGCCAGCACCTCACAAGAATCAATTGCAGGATCACTCAGCCACATCAACGTGCGTGCAAAGGCCAGCGCAGCCGCGAGCATCATCATCGCCGCAGCCAATGCGACACTGCTGTAACCGAGTGTGCGATGCCATTGCAGCTTGCCGTTGTTGACGAGAAACGCCTGCAGCACCAGCAACAGCATCCACAGCGAGAACGCCAGCCCATGCCAGTGCATCAACGTGGTCAGTTGTGCCGGCGTATCGGCCAAAGAGCGGAAGTAATACGACGGCCCGAAGCCGGCCAGCGCCAACAGCGCCAGCACCAGGGTGAGATTTCTGAAGAACATGCGATCGCTGCCCATCGGCTATACTTCCTGCGGCTCTTTATCCAGCCGGCTTGTCGTTATAACAACACTACTTTCCAGGAGGAAAGATGAAAACATCATCCGCTTTCTTTTGCCTGCTCGGCTCATTGTTGCTCAGTGCGTCGGCTTCGGCGCAGGACTGCAATCGCGATTGCCTGACCAGCCACCTCAACACCTATCTCGATGCTGTCACCCAACATACGCCGGCGAACGGCAATCTGTGGGAAGGTTTCCGCCAGACCGAGAATTCCGTCGTGATTCCTGCAGGCCAGGGCGTGTGGGAGAACGTCACTGCACTCGGTTCGATCCAGCGGCGCTATTTCGATCCGCTGCAAAGCCAGGCCGGTTACTACGGCACCGTGATGATGGGCGCTGAAGAAGCCGTGGTGGCGATTCGCGTCAAAATACAGTGGGACAAGGTGACAGAAGCCGAGTGGTTCATCTCACGCAAGAGCGACGTTGGTGTGAACGGCACCGGCAACACGCCGTTCGATCTCGAAATGCTGCGCAAGACGCTGCCGGCACAACGTGTGGTGCCGCCAGCAGAGCGCTCGCAGCGTGAATTGCTGCAGGCCATCGTCAACAGTTACTTCGACGGCATCACCAGCCACAATGGCTATATCGTCAAAGGCCACCCCGGCTGCACACGCTACGAGAACGGCTTCCCCACCTTCAATTCGCCGATGCGTGAAGGCAACGATATCGGCAACGATGGCAAGACCGACTGCCGCACCCAGGCTGACTTTGGTGTGGCCATCGTGGCAATCCGTGATTTCTACGTGATTGATGAAGAATCACAAACGGTGATGGTGTCGGCTGTGTTCCGCCGCGAAGCCGGTGAAGAACGCCGCCGCAACCATTTCACCGAAGTGTTCCATGTTGATGGCGGCAAGATCCGCGACATCCACGCTGCGTTCTACTACGCACCGGAAGACAGACCAGTGCCGAACTGGGCACCCTACGATGGTCTGTTCCCGCTGCCGGCCAGCTATCGCTGAGCTGCCGGCTCAACTGCGCAGACAGCCCTCGTACTGCCAGCGGCGAATGCGGACAACCTGCTTTCCCATAAATCGCCTATTCGGTGCTCGCCGCACCAAAACGTTGCAGGCTTGCTGGCCGATTGGTCAATTTTATGTCTGGCCTATCCTGTCCCCGCTGCCTGGCCAGGTGCCACAGGTCCTGCTAAGTGCCCGTCCCTACGGACAAATTCCTCTTCTGCAACCCTGGCAGCCAGACTGTCTGGGCAGGCTGGCATGCCAATTGCTCAACCGGGATTCACATCGTTCATTTTCGTAGGAGCTTTGAATGTCGATTGTCAAAAAACGGGGCCGTCTTTCCACCAGTATCGCCATGGCGGTTGCCATGGCCTGTACCACCGCTGCTTATGCTCAAGAGACCACATCGTCGATCCGCGGCAACATCAGTGCCAGCAGCGGCACTGTGGCCGGCGCCACAGTCACCATCATTCATACTCCCTCGGGTAGTACCAAAACCAGCGTCACTGGCGCTGGCGGAACCTACTCCACCTCAGGCCTGCGCCCAGGCGGCCCCTATACGATTACCGTCAAGGCCGCTGGTTACCCGGACGTCACGCTGAGCGATGTTTTCCTCAGTGTGGGTGAACCGTTGAGCCTACCGATCACGCTCGGTGGCGGCAGCGCCGGTTCGGTGGAAGAAATCACCATTGTCGCCAACCAGATCATGGGTGATCTTACCGCCGGTCCGAGCACTACGATGAATCGGGTCGACATCGAGGGCGTTGCGTCCGTCAACCGCGATATCCGCGATATTGCACGTCGTGACCCCTTTGCTTCCTTCAACCCCATTACCCGCGGCGTATCCATTGCCGGCCAGAACAACAGGACCAACCGCTTCGCTGTCGACGGTGTCCGCTTCTCCGACAACTTCGGCCTGCAACAAGGTGGTTTGCCCACTACACGTGGCCCGGTGCCACTGGATGCGGTTGAGCAGATGTCAGTAAAAATCGCGCCCTATGACATTACCGAAGGTGATTTCCAGGGTGGTTCGATCAACGTTGTACTGCGCTCAGGCGGCAACGACTTTTCCGGTTCCACCTTCTATACCTTTACCGATGACAGCTTCACCGGCGACAAGACCCGCGGCAGACCGGTCAATCTGAATTTCGAAAGCAAGACCTGGGGTGGTTTCCTCTCCGGTCCCATCATTGAAGACAAATTGTTCTTTGCCGCGTCCTACGAAGAACTCGATGAAACCAACCCGGCCAGTTTCGGCCTCGCCGGTGCACCCAACGTGGTGCCCAACCTGAGCCAGTCGCAGCTCGACAACGTGGCCTCCATCGCCAAGGGTGTTTACAACTACGACACACTCGGCATCCGCAGTGTGCTGCCTGAGACCGACCAGAAATTCACCGTCAAACTCGACTGGAACATCAACGACTCGCACCGGCTTTCCTACACCGCTATCAAGCAGGAAGGTTATCTGCAGTCCCCGGGTACCGGCAGCAATAGCCCGGTATCGCCATCGCTGAACTACACCTCGTACGCCACCAACGAACCGGAAGAAGTCAGCTCGCAAGTATTGCAGCTGAATTCAGACTGGACCAACGACTTCAGCACCGAAGCGCGATTGAATTTCCGTGACTACAGCAAGATACCGTCATCTTTGGGAGAAGGCGGCTTCTCGGAATTCCAGGTATGTCTGGACCCGGTTTCCGCCGGCGCCATCTTCCAGTGTGCACAGACAGGTACTCCACGCTTGTTCATGGGCACCGAACGGTTCAGCCAGGCCGACGTAGTGGCACAGGATCAATACGGTGCCGAACTGGTGGCGCGTTATGAAATGGGCGACCACTCGCTGAAAGCGCAGGTTGCCTACAGCGGCGTCGAAATCACCAACGTGTTCGTCAACGCCGCGCTTGGTGTCTACTATTTCGATTCGATTGATGCCTTCCAGAAAAAGCAGGCCAGCCAGTTGACCTGGCAGTACTCCATTACCGGCGATCTCAAGGACGTTATAGCCAGTTTCGACTACGACCAGTACACCTACAGCCTGCAGGACAGCTGGACCTTGTCGGATACAGTCAACCTGACCTACGGTGTGCGTGCCGATATGTACAAGATGGATGACAAACCGCCACTGAACAATTTCTTCCAGGCACGCTACGGCATGCCCAACAACGTCAACATCGACGACAACCTGGTAATCCAGCCACGCATATCCATGACCTGGTCGCCGACCGACCGTCTGACGATCCGCGCCGGTACCGGCTTGTTCAATGGCGGTGCTCCAGACGTCTTCCTGGGCAACAGCTTCTCGGTAGCGGGTGTGTTCGGCAACACGCTGAACCAGATCACCCGTACGCCTGGCGGCACTGGTTGTGCAAACGGCACCGCTGCTACTGCGCCTGCCTTGCCGGCTGACGTATGCGCTGCTGCACTCGACAACATCAGTGGCCGTGGCATCACGAAGCTGGCGCCTCTCGCCAACTTTCTTTCAACCAACATCGGTGCCTTGTCGGGCGCACCGGTGAACGCGATGTCCGGCGACTTTGAACTGCCTTCCACCTGGAAAGCCAATGTGACGTTCGACTACGTTGCCGATCTGGGTGCGCTGGGTGACGACTGGAATCTCGGTCTCGATATCTACCGCGGCTGGGTAAACGAAGCGGCGCTCTACACTGATCTGCGCTTGACCAAAGCCGGTGTCGATCCGCTCGGTAATCCGATCTACGCCGATACTTTTACTCGCGGCACCAATAACGACTTGCTGATGTCCAACACCGGCCAGGGCAGCTCGGCAGTCTATGTCGCCCGTATTGGCAAAGAGTGGGAATCAGGCTTCAGCGCCAGCATCAACTACGCCTACTCTGACATCAGGTCATTGAGCGACATGGGTACTGCGTTGTCGGGCGGTACGACAGCTAGTGGTACCTACGGCGCTTCGCCGATGATCGATGCCAACTTTCCGCTCTATGGTCGCTCCAGCTTTGAAATACGTGACAACTTCAAGCTGAGTCTCGACTACAGCCATGCCTTCTTCGGCGACTACATGACCCGTGTCAGCCTGTTTGGCGAATACCGTTCTGGCACGCCTTACAGCCTGACGATGAACTCGCCGGGTGCCCGCTCGTTGTGGGGTACCACTGGTTCATCCAACCGCTACATGCTGTACGTGCCTGATGTCAGCAGCAGCACCGCTGATCCGGCCGTGCGCTTTGCCAACCAGGCCACCTATGAAGCATTCCGCAACTACGTGGTGGGCGCCGGACTGGCGCAGGGACAGACTGTCGACAAGAACAGCCTTAAATCGCCTGACTACTTCAAGGTCGATGTGCATCTGGAACAGGAAATCCCTGCCCCGTTCCTGCCGGATGCCCGCTTCAAGATCTTTGCCGACCTTGAAAACCTGCTCAATCTCATCGACGAAAGTTATGGCGCTTTCCGCTACTTCGACCCACTGACGAACGTGGTCAACGTAGCCTGTGGCGTCACTTCCGGCAGCGACTGCAGCCAGTTCACTTACAGCAACTTCCAGGCGCCGGTATTGCAGACCCAAAACCGCATTGGCCTCTGGAGCGTTCGCCTCGGCGCTCGCTTCGAGTTCTGATGCAGAAGAGCAGTAGACGATGACACGGTGGTTCGCCAGCGCAGTAAGGGCTTTACCAGTAGCACTGTCCTTGCTGGCGACCACCACCGTGACCGTGGCGCAGACCCGCGCTGACACCCGGCTGAATACCATGTTCACCGAGGCCGGGCGTTCGCAGGCCATGTTGCGCATGCTGTTGCGGCAACTGCCGAAAGGCGCTGATCTGCACAACCACGGTTCCGGCGGCATCTTTGTCGAGGACATCCTGGCAATGGCGGCTGCCAAAGACGGCTGTCTCCTGGTGGCGACGATGTCCTTGGCTGCACCTCCCTGTATCGACGGCACCAGCGTACCGGTCCGCGGTCTGGAAACGCGTGATGTCACCCTCTACAACGATGCCATCGACGGCATGTCGACCCGGGGACAGAACCTCAACGTGCGCGAACCGACCGAGTCCGGCCATGAGCGGTTCTTCCGCAGTTTTGGCCGATTCGGCTTCGGCACCAGCGGTGAGAATGCGCGGGTACTGGCGATATCGCTCGAACAGGCAGGCTATGACAACAACCATTATCTTGAATTGATGATG
>CAISOD010000288.1 GCA_903887045.1 uncultured Gammaproteobacteria bacterium
AAGAAGTGCTGCAGTTGCTGTGAAGCCGCATCCCGCTCCATCTCAATCTGCTTCGCCGTCACCGCATACTTGCGCCACAGATTTTCCACCGCTTTGATGCAGGCACGCTGCTCGGCACGCAGGTAACTGCGGTAAGTCCCCAGCAATTGCTGCTGCAGGCGTTCGATGATGATGCCGCATGCCTCGTCGTTGGTGATTTTGGCGCGCGCACTTTGCACCAGCGCTTCACGCTTGTTCTCGATGGCCTTCAGGGTGGCCTTCAGCGTTTTGGCTTCATCTTCCAGCGCTTTGTGGCGGGCCAGTTGTTGCTCCAGTTGGTCTGCTTGCGCCAGATGCACGGCGGCATCGCCGAGGCTTGCGTCCTTCTTGCAGAGTTTGGCTTGCCCCTTGGCGTCCTTCAGGCGGGCTTTGAGATCTTTCACCTGCTCGCTGTTCATCACGCCGGTGTCGTCGCTGTCTTCGAAGTCTTCGTCGTCGGCAGCGGTGAACAGGGCCTGCAGTTCGGCCAGGCGGGTCTGGGCGTTCTCCTGCTCGGCGAGTACGTCGGCGAACTGGCTGGCGATGATGTCGTCGTCGGGGATCAGTTCCGGCCCCCAGCCGCTGGCGGCGATGGATTTGAAATCGGCTTTCAGTGCATCGACCCAACCGGCAAAAGCGCCGCGCAGCTGGAACTGCGTCAGCAAACCCTGTTGCTGCAGCGCTTGTTCAATGGAGGCCAACAGCTGGGTGCGCATCACATACACGTTGCGGGCCTGGCCAGTTTGGTTGCCGGCATCCGGCGCCAGCGCGGTGATGATGGGTAGATTGGCCTGCCACCACGCTTGCAGCGTTTGCAGCACGCTGTTGTTGGCGGCGGTTACGCCGGCGTGTTCATTGATGAGGCTGGCGATGCTGCGCAGGGTACTGAGCGCGGGTGCGAAGTTCAGGTAGTTGGCATCGCGCTCGACGAACAGCGACTGTTGCAGGCTTGGGTAGTTGGTCCAGTAACGGTTGAGGCTGAGCACTTCGGCCTTCGGTATGCCGCCATGCAGATGGGCGCGCACATCATGCGGTTCCGGTGGTGGCGCGTTGTCGACATAACGACGGATGTTGCAGTTGTAGTCTTCGGCACGGATTTCGGCCAAGGGCACCGGGCGGGCATAACCGGGGATACTGTGGCCCTGGCGGTAGGCGTAGATGATCTTGTCGAGGTCTTCCGGGCGCAGGTGGTTCTGCGCCTTGCCTTCGCGGTATTCGCGATCGGCGTTGATGAACAGCACGCTACCGTTGGCGCCCTTGCGCTCGGCGGTGCCGTGCTTGTTGAGCACCAGGATGCAGGCGGGAATGCCGGTGCCGTAGAACAGGTTGGCGGGCAGGCCGATCACGGCTTCCAGATAGCCGTTGTCGATGAAGTACTTGCGCGCTTCGCGCTCTTCGCCACCACGGAACAACACGCCGTGCGGCATCACGGTGGCCAAGCGGCCGTCGTGCTTGAGCACGGCCAGCATGTGCTGCACAAACATCAGGTCGGCCTTCTTGCCTTTCTCGGGCATGAACACCGGGAAGCGGCCCTGGAACTTGAGATCCTTCTTGATGTAGTTCTGGCTGAAGGGCGGGTTGGCTACCACGCGGTCGAAGCGCTTGAGTTCGTTGGTGGCGTCAAGGTGCTGCGGTTCGCGGATGGTGTCTTCCTGGCGGATGTCGGCGTGCGAGATGCCGTGCAGCAGCATGTTCATTTTGCAGATGGCCCAGGTGGTGCCGATCTTCTCCTGCCCGAACAGCGACAGTTCGTTGGCATCGCCGCCTTTCTCGCGCAGGTAGTCGCGCATCTGGATCAGCATGCCGCCGGAGCCCACGGTTG
>CAISOD010000289.1 GCA_903887045.1 uncultured Gammaproteobacteria bacterium
AGCGCGCGCACCAGACAACTTAACAAAGCATTTATCGGTTCTTCATGTTGGGGCTGGAAAATTAACCCATGCTGAATATCAGCTTAATCCAGAATTTACGCAGACCCCAGAAAATGCCCCTGTCTTAATCAGCCCCTAGTTAACGACCGGAGCAAGAACCATATGACCAGATTCACCAAACATTTTGTTAAGGCCACACTGCTGGCCGCCATCTGTACAGCTGCCGTGCATGCCGATACGCCGCCGAGCGTGGTTACCCTCACCGTGCCGGCGACCGCCAGCACCACGGCAAAATTTGCCGGTGGGTTCACCATCAACAGAGGCGCCAACTTCCTCACGGAACTGCCAGCTGAACAAAAGATGGGCTTGGTTGCAACCTTTACCCCGGCGGCTGGAGATGTAGGCAAAGTTGCTGATCTGTACATGATCATCAACGTTCATGGCAAATGGTATGTTCGCACCACCACAGGTTATGAACCATGGAATGGTCAGACAAGCGGACTCAAAGCATTCGCAAACAAGACACTCGCAGCTTCAGAAACGGTTACAGAAACCGATTTCGAGTCGCGCATGGGCATTCAGCTTGATGGCTCCAACGTATTTGCCCACGTGGGTTATCTCACCAATAGTTCCCCCATTACCTACTCCGCCGCTATCCGCACCAACGTACGCCTTATCAACCTTGGTCTTTCCTGCCCCGGCGGTACCCAGCAGCTGTCTGTATCCATTGCTGCCAAATCAGTGTGTGAGTTGAAAGGCACCTATACCAGTGATCTGCAGCTGAAGAATGATTTCGAATATCTCGTTTCCGGCGGCGTGTTTATCGGTGGCGACAACACGAACTCAGCAGCCCTTACCATCGACGCAGGCGTCAAGATCTACGGCAAGTCGGGTGCTGACTTTATCCGTATCAGCCGCGGCTCCAAAATCCACGTCAACGGTTCACCAGAAGCACCTGTAATCATGACTGGTGCAATCGACGCACTGGCCAATATCAACACTACGGGCGCTTGGGGTGGTCTCGTGCTGAACGGCAACGCTCCATTGAACGGTTGCACCGTTGGCACCGTTCTGTGTGAAGCCGAAGCCGAAGGCAACGCCGGCAAGTACGGCGGCAACAACCCGACAGAAAGCAGTGGCAACATCAACTATCTGGTCATCAAGTATGCCGGCTTCGAAATCTCCCCGGGCAACGAGCTGAACAGCCTCACCCTTAACGCAGTGGGTTCGGGCACGCTGATCGACTACGTTCAGTTGCATAACGGTTCGGACGACGGTTTCGAAACCTTTGGCGGCACCGTCAATGCCAAGCACTTGGTGCTGACTGGCAACGACGACGACAGTCTCGACTGGCAGAGAGGTTGGACCGGCAAAGTCCAGCACGTACTGATTCTTGCCAAGACCATCGGAGACCGCGGTATCGAAGCAGACAACAACTCTGCTGCCCGTGATTCACTGCCGAGATCCAAACCCAAAGTCGCCAACGTGACGATGATTGGTCGTGCTACCAACGGCAATGCTGTGAAGCTGCGAGATGGCACTGCAGGCAACATGTACAACATGCTGGTGAAGGGCTACACCACCTGCGTCGACATTGATCATGGTCCAACCTTCCTTAATGCCGGTTCCAGTGCTACCAACCAGACTGGCGAGTTGAGCATCGTTAACTCGATCTTCGATTGCACAACGCGTCCATTCTCCCCAGCTACTGGTGACAACTGGGACACCGAAGCCTGGTTCCGTGCGCAGTCCGGCAACCTTGTTGGTGCCTCCGGCCTTGGCGTAAACGACTACCGCAACAGCGCGCTTGTAAATGCCAATACTGTCAGTGATCTCTCGGCCACCGACAGCTTCTTTGACAAGGTTGATTACATCGGCGCAGTGAAAGACGAAGCCAGCGACTGGACACTGGGCTGGACCTTCCGTGCACCGTTCGAAGCTATCGGTAAATAATGTCTCCAACAGGAGCGCTGTCTCGGCAGCGCTCCTTGCAGCAACAGGCAGCGGGGATCGCATAGAAATATGCGCTCCCCACATTTGCGTTTGTGAACTTTGAAAAACAGAAAGGTTATGACTAAAAAACCACTCTTGCTCGCCACAGCCATAATGCTTGCCAACCAGCAAGGGCTGTACGCCCAACCGTCAGAAGCGATCCTTACCGACGAAACAGTCCAGCAACAGGATGCAGGTGCCGATGAAGCCGTGCGCGAACCGCCGGTACAGGACGGCATTGAAGAAATCGTAACGCTGGGACAGTTCATCCCCAACGAAAAACGTGCAACCGCCTCCGTGTCTAACGTGCTTGATGCCGAAGCACTGATAACCGCAGGTGACAGCAATATTGCCGAAGGTCTGAAACGCGTTTCAGGCCTCAACCTTTCTGACGGCAAATTCATCTACATTCGCGGTCTGGGCGAACGCTATTCTGCCGCCATGGTGAACGGCGCGACCCTCCCCAGCCCTGAACCGATCACACGCGCAGTTCCGATAGATCTGTTTCCTGCCAGCATCATCGACAGTGTGTTGGTACAAAAAACCTTCTCCGCCGCTTTTCCGGCCGAATTCGGCGGCGGCATGATCCAGATGCGCACGAAAGTAGTCCCGGACGAACCCTTTTTTGAGATATCCAGCAGCATCGGCTACAACAATCTCGCCACATTCAAAGACGGCCTTACTTATGAAGGTGATGACAGCAATGACTGGAAGGGCGTCGATAAAGGCGAGCGCGACCAATCGGACCTGTTGAAAAACGCGATTGCTGGCGACAACGAACTGCTCCCCAACAATATCTTCTTCAAGGAAGGCTTCACTGATGCAGAGCTTGAAGCGATCGGCGAGAGCCTGCCTGTCAATTACAGCGCCAACGAAGAAGAAATACAGCCCGATGTCGGCGTAAGTGCCAGTTTCGGGACCGTGAAAGAGCTTGGTGATGGCGACTTCCGCATTGGTGTGCTTTCGAACCTGAGTTACAGCAACGCATGGGAAACGCTTACCGCCTCCCGCAATATCTATGCGGTGGACAGCGTTGGCGGGTTGGAAGCAGCGAACGCGCAGAGCTTCCGTTCTACCCAGCAAAACGCAGATACATCGATGTTCTGGAATGCCGGTCTCGAATACCGCGACGATCACGCGATCAACTTCACCGTGCTGCAGGTCAACAAAATGGATGACTTGGCAGGCATCACCACAGGGTTGCTGGGTACCGAAGGGGTCAACATACGCCAGACCCGCCTTGAATGGATCGAGCAGAATCTTTTGTCAAAGCAGATTCAGGGCAACCACGTATTCTTTGGTTACGACGACTTCGAGCTCGACTGGCACTACAACGAATCGCGTGCCAAGCGTGAAGCACCCGATATGCGCCAGTTCCGCTACGATGAAGAGGAAACCGGCGGCGATTACCTGTTCTGCCTGCGTGCTGTGTGTAATCAACGGGTGTGGTCTGATCTTGAAGACACCAACAAGGACTTTGGTATCACCGGTACTCTTTATGCAGATACACCGTTCAGCACCTATACCACGCTGAAATTCGGTTACTCGAAAATCGACAAAGATCGCGAAGCCGACCTTCGCCGCTTCTCATTCCTCAGCCAGGGCCCGATTGCCAATAGTCGTACCTTGCGTCTGAATCCGCGGTTGGAGGAAGTAATAAATCCCGCCACGATCGGGCTCAACGGCTTCCAGATCAAGGAATCGACCCAGACAACCGACAACTACCTTGCCATGCAGGCAATGGAAGCAACCTTCGTTGAAGCCGAGATAGAAATAAGCCCGTCTTTCCGCTTGATGGCAGGCGTTCGACAAGAGGAATCGATACAAGAAGTAACGACCTTCGACCTGTTCAATCCCACTACGCTGGTAAAGGGTGACTTGGCCGACGACAACAGCTATCCCACCGCCACCGCCACCTGGATTCTGGAAGACCTCGGTATGCAATTACGCCTGGGATACTCGAAGACAACGTCGCGTCCTGACTTCCGCGAACTTTCGACTGCACCGTTCATTCACCCGATAACCGGTCTCGAAATCATCGGTAACCCTGACCTTACCGTGGCATTCATCGATAATTACGATGCGCGTTGGGAGTGGTACTTCTCGGCCACCGAAAGCGTCTCGGTCGGGCTTTTCTACAAGGAGTTCGAAACGCCGATCGAAGCCATCATGCAACCGGGGATCGACAACCGCCGAACCTTCATCAATGCCGAATCCGCTGAGCTGCAAGGCATAGAGCTGGATGCTTACCGCTGGCTCGGTTTCATCAATGAAAACCTCGAGAGCTGGTTCACAGCAGCCAACGTCACGCTGATCGATTCCGAAGTGATCATCAAGCCAGAAAACGCCGGCATTCTCACTGAAAGCACCCGCGCTTTGCAGGGCCAGGCTGACTACATTGCCAACGTGCAGCTCGGCTACGACGACGGCTTCAAGCACAGAGGCAGCATGGTGTACCACGTTACCGGCGAGCGTATCCGCGAAGCGGGCGTACTCGGTGCACCGGATGTAATCGACGAGCCCTACGGCGAGCTCGATTTCAACTACATCTACACCATGAACGAGCAGTGGCAGTTCAATGCCAAGGCCAAAAACCTGTTGCAACAAAAGCGCGAAACCACCCAGGGCGGGCTCGATGCCAACAGCTGGTTCGAGGGTCGCAACTTCAGCCTGTCGATGACCTATACGTTCTGATTGTGTTGAAGTGCCGGCGCAGGGATGGGCCGGCTTCTACCTGATCCAGCAAGCTCTGGGATCAGGCCGCGCCGCCCTGTTATTCTCCCGATCTCAACAAGGGAACTACAGGAGAACAGCAAAATGGCCCAGACCCGCTTTGATTTCCGCGGTAGCAAAGTACTCATCGTTGGCGCCACCAGCGGCATAGGCCGCGCGGCAGTGGAGGCCTTCGTAGCGGCGGGGGCAGATGTAGTGTTCTCCGGCCTCGCCCAAGCCGACAGCGACACCTTGCTGCAAATGCTGCGCGCTCAAGCCAAAGGCCAGGTGCATTTCCTTGCAGCCGATGTAAGCGACGAAGCCCAGGTAGCAGCGCTTGTTAGCGAAGCCGTGCGCCTGCTCGGTGGCCTCAACATCTGCCTCAATAACGCCGGAACCGAAGGCCGCTTTGGTCCCTTGCATCAACTCACCAGCGCCGATTTCGATCGCCTGATCGCTGTCAATCTGCGCGGCATGTGGCTGTGCCTCAAGTACGAAATCCCGCATCTGCAAAAAGGCGCTGTCATCATCAATACCGCGTCCACCGCCGGCGTGCAGGCAATACCGATGATTGGCGCCTACTCCGCCACCAAGCACGGCATCATCGGCCTTACCAAAGCGGCCGCGCTTGAACTGGCGGCGCAAGGCATTCGCGTAAACGCCGTGGCGCCGGGCCCGGTGGATACCGGCTTGCTCTCACGCATGATCGAAGGGCAGGTGCCCCTGCAGGTAATTGCCGACAGCGTGCCGCTGAAGCGCATTGCGCAACCGGCCGAAATTGCCAACGCGTTGTTGTGGCTTGCCAGCGATGGTGCCAGTTATGTCACTGGAGAAACCCTGGTGATCGATGGTGGGATAACCCAGGCCTGAGGGCTTTTGCCAACGCAAAGGGCCGGCCTATACTCGCCGAAACCCCACACCCCTTTACCCACCAGCTCCGGGAGCACCGCATGATTCTGTTCGGCCTGTCCGTTTCCCCCTTCGTCCGCAAAGTGATGATGTACGCCAATGAGCGTGGCCTCCAGCTGGAAAACAAACCGGTTGGCCCGCAGGCTGACGATCCGGTATTCAAAGCCGCCAGCCCCTTCGGCAAGATCCCGGCGTTGCAGGATGGTGACTACCTGCTGGCTGATTCTTCCGCGATCATCCATTACCTTGAAGCGAAGTTTCCCGACGGCGGCCTGATACCGGCTGATCCGCAAACGCGCGGCAAGGTCATCTGGTTCGACGAGTTTGCCGACACCATAATGTTTCCAGCGGGTACGGTAATGTTCTTCAACCGAGTGGTGCTGCCAAAAATCCGCAAAGCCGCCGGCGACCTGGTGGCCGCCGATGATGCTGAAAAGAACAAAGTGCCGCCGCTGTTGGCTTATCTGGAAACCTGCGTGCCCACCGACGGCTATCTGGTGGGCAACAGCCTTACGCTGGCCGATATCGCAGTAACCAGCGAGCTGATCAACTTCAGCCACGCCGGCGTGCAAGTGGATGCGGCCAAATACCCGAAACTCGCAGCTTACTTCGCGCGCATGAGCGCAAGGACTTCAGTCAGCGAGATATTCAGTGGCGAGAAAAGGTTCCTGGGTCTCTAACAGCAAACGGGTCAGAGCAAACATCTCCGACCCCTTTGATTAGTTCTCTACCGGCAACAACGCGTACTGCTGCCCGTAGTAAAGCATCTGTTGCACGAAGTCCGTCGGATATTCCACC
>CAISOD010000290.1 GCA_903887045.1 uncultured Gammaproteobacteria bacterium
CCGCATCGCCACCGAAGAAGCCTTCTGCCCGCCGGACTTGATGCGCCGCTTCCTGCAGGTGCTCGCAGACAAGTCGATCGACGATCCCGGCTTCTACAAGCTGTGGGGCTTCTACGGTGGCGCCAGCGAACGCGCCCGTCTGTTGTCTGAGCGGATCCAGGATCTGGGCGACAGACGGCTGGCCGACATGGACGCCACCGGCATCGACATGCAGATGCTGTCGATCACTTGCCCCGGTGTGCAGATGTTCAAGGCAGCAGAAGGCACGGCGCTGGCGCGTGAAGCCAACGACCAACTGGCCGCTGCGATTGCCCGTCATCCAACCCGCTTCGCCGGCCTGACCGCCATCGCGCCGCAGGATCCCGCCGCGGCTGCCAAAGAAATCGAGCGCGGCACCAATCAACTGGGCTTGAAGGGCGTGATCGTCAATTCGCATACCCAGAACCGCTATCTGGACGAGCCCGATTTCTGGCCGATCCTGGAAGCGGCAGCGGCCTGTGACACCCCGCTCTACCTCCATCCCAACACGCCGTCGAAGCAGCTGATCCCGGCCTTTCTCGATCGCGGTCTCGACGGCGCGATCTACGGCTTCGGCGTGGAAACCGGTTTGCATCTGCTGCGCATCATCACCGCCGGCCTGTTCGACCGCTTCCCCAATCTGCGCATCTGCGTCGGTCACCTCGGCGAGGCGCTGCCGTTCTGGATGAAGCGCATCGACTTCATGCACACCGCCTCCGCGCGCGCCGGCCGCGAGAACACACTGAAGCTGGAAAAGAAACCGAGCGATTACCTGCGCGAAAACGTCTATGTGACGACCAGCGGCATGCCGTGGACCGACGCCATCCTCTATTGCCAGAACGTGCTGGGCATGGACCGGGTGCTGTACGCGATGGACTACCCGTACCAGTTCGTGGCTGACGAAGTGCGCGAACAGGACAACCTGCCGATCAGCCTGGAAGACAAGCGGCGCTTCTTCCAGACCAATGCGGAGACGGTGTTCAAACTGTAAATAGGAACTACTGCGCAGCCGGCGGTGGGCCCGGCGGCCTGCCTCTGCTGCAGCCAGGTGAGGTACATACCGTCACTTCGTGGATATAACGATTCATGCCGCCTTCTACCCGGAACGATTGGCTGGCCGGGGTGCCCGGATCCTTCGGTATGCCGGCGTCGAGCCAGGGGAAACTGTGGAAGATTGCAACGGCGCCAAAGGCCTCATCGATGACATAGCGGCGGTTGCCGACGTTGAGCTTCTCCGGAAACGCGCCCATCGTGCATGTTTGGCCCGCTGGGTCGCGGGCGGCAGTGCTGATGCGGCCTTCCAGCCGTGAGCAGGGAGTGCCATGTGGCACTGGCAGCTCCGGGTCGCCCCAGTTGTTCAAATAGGCGTCAGCGGCGGCCTGGATGACCGCGCGGCTATCGCGTTTGTCGGCAGGAATCTCGCCCCACGATTCGGTCTTGGTCACGGCTAGGTGCTCGGCCGCGCCGAACACCCAGTCGCCGTCGTCAGTCACTATCGACTCCATCTTGGTTACCTTGCCGTCTGCAGTGGCTTCCATACGGGTATGGATCACGTAAGGGTGCGAGTGCGTCGCTGCCACCACTTCCGTGAACGTGGCGCACTCTGTGGTGTCGTGCAGGCTGCGGGTGAAGTCGACGGTCAGCGCTTCGGTCAGTACGCCGGTGGTGATGGCAATCACCTTGTCGTTCTCGGCATAGGAAGCGTTGGCTGCCAGCGGCAGCAGGGCGGCGTTGCCCGCCTTCTGCGCCTGCACATAGGTATCGGCCAGCGTTTGCAGGGTTTCACGGCTGCATTGCGCATTGGCGTTGCTGGCGACAGCCATGCCGGCGAGGGCAAGGGCGCTGAACAGCAGGGTGACTCTTTGTTGTTGTTGTTTTTTCATGTCGAAGGGTTTCCAGGAGTTGTTGTTGTGCCGGGCAACAGATTATTGGTCAGATTGGTCTCATCACGCAAAGCAGCAGGAACCTTGATTGCGGACCGGCAGCAATGCTTACTATCCTAGGCTTTCCAATTCAGGGATTACTGTCACATGAAAGGTAACGACACCACGCGCCGCGCGCTGCTGCGCAGCATGGCGATCTTTGGAATGGCTGCGGGTTCCGGCAAGGTGCTGGCCGCAACCCACCGGTTTTCCCCGGTGAAGCGCGCGTTCACCGACCCGTACCTCGAAATGATCCGCCTGCTGAAGGAAGCTGCAGAGATTGAACAGGATCTGATGATCCAGTATCTCTACAGTGCCTATGCACTCAAACCTGCCTACGCTGAAATCGTCGGTGGTCCGGCGCCGAATACCACCTCGCTGATGGGCGTTGTCATTCAGGAGATGCAACATCTGCGCGGCGTCAATCGACTGCTGGTTGAGCTGGGCGCCGCGCCGGTACTCACCCGTCAGGATTTCCCCCACGAGTCCGACCTGTATCCATTTCCATTCGAGCTTGCGCCGCTGAGCGCGTCCAGCCTGGCCAAATACACCTACTGCGAAGCCGATCCAGTGCGCCTCGGACGTGTGCGGTCGTTGAACAACGAATCAGTGCGCTTGATCGACGTGATGAAGGGAACCCTGGGTGGCGAGATTGGCGCCAACCATGTGGGCAAGCTTTACGATGCCGTCGTTGGCACGCTGGGCGAGCTGAAGGAAGCCGGTGACATACAACTCGACTACGGCGCCTGGTTCAAGGAGCTGGGCGATGTGAAGGCAGAAGGCGAGTTCGGCCACTTCAAATTCTTCCATTCGCTCTATGAGGGTGGCCATCCACTGATCAAGGACACGCCCGACATCTGGACGCTGCCCGCTAGCGACGCGCGTTATCCGAGTTATGACGTGCCAGTGAATCCAACCGCCTACGACGGACGCCCGACCACGATCCAGGACCCTGAGCTGCGGGCGCTGGCCTGGCTTGGCAACATGAACTACTGGTGCATGTTGTTGCTGCTGGATTCGGCCTACCGGCACGATGCCAGGACTGAAGCCGCGCTGGCACAGTCCATCATGATGGGGCCGCTCAATTCTATTGCGCGTTATCTGCCAACCAAGGGTTGTGCGGTGCCGTTCGACCCCCTCAGCACGGGGTTCAATCCTGCACTCGGCGATGAGTCAAGCAAGCGTTATACCCACCTGATGCTGCAAGAGACTCGAGATCTGGCTCGCTCGATCGAACAACTGCTGCCGACTGATTTTGATATCAACATCTACGATCAGTTGCTGGTGGCGGTGTGATTGATTCGATGGTGGCCCCATCAACAACATGGTGGAACAGTGTGAAAATCAATAGCGCACAGAAGGGAAACAATTTTCCAAACGTGACCGGGATATCCCGGTTGCTCCACAGGCTCACACATCCCACGACATCACTCACCGGACGATTGGTCATCTTTGCGACGCTTCTCGCGCCAGGCGCCTACGCAGTAGAAGCCATCGAAATCCGCCCTTTAGGCGCGGATGGCACAGTTGATTACTCAAAACCCTATTTTTCGCAATACGGCAATGTGATTCGTGAGAAAAACGCTTCCGGGAGCAACAACGGTAAATCTTGGGCAGTTCAGGGCCTGCGCTGTCGCTTGAATGGCTCCCAGTCTAGGGTTGAACGGGGACAGACCACAAATTCCCTGCTTTGCCCCGTCAGCAAGGAAGTCTGAAGCAAGTACATCATGCGGGCAGGCAGTAACTTCATACGCCGCGGCGGGATACCTATACTGCTGCGCAGGTGACAATAGGCACACAGCTGGCTAGACTTCCTGCATGAAGCCCTTTCGTTGGAACCATGCCAAGAACGCAGCGTTGAAACTCGAGCGCAGTGTTTCGTTCGAGGAAATTGTGCTGGCGATTGAGGCGGAGGGACTGCTGGATAATCTGCCGCACCCCAATGCGGCGAAATATCCCAATCAATCGGTCCTCGTAGTCGCACTGGACGACTATGTCTATCTGGTGCCGTTTGTGGAAGAAAACAGTTACTACTTTTTGAAAACCATTATCCCCAGTCGCAAGGCAACGCGGGATTACCTGAGCAGGTTTGAGCCATGAGCAAACTGGATACTTACGAGAAAGAGATTCTGAATGCCTATGAAAAGGGCAAGCTCAAATCAGCAACGCCCGGCAAAGCCGGGCTTGCAAAATTCAAAGCGGCTGCCACTGCAACCTTCCTCAAGGACAAGCGCATCAATATCCGCATGTCGGCACCGGACCTGATGGACATCCAGGCCCGTGCGCTGGAAGAAGGCATTCCTTACCAAACCTTTATCGCCAGCGTGTTGCACAAATATGCGTCCGGCCGCTTGCAGGAGAAACCATCGCGTCCGGCTTCCCGCAGCAGCACTGGCAGCAAGCGGCGTACTGGTAGCCCCGCATAATCTGATGCTTGCCCTCGAATCCGCCGGCCTTCAGCGCGTGCTTGAGCGAGGAGCTGATTCGCCCCACAGCCCCGTCAGCAAGGAATTTCGAAGGAAATAGCTTATACGGGCAGGCGGCAACTTCATAAGCCGCGGCTGGATACCTATACTGCCGGGCTTTGCATCAAAGTGATCTGCACCATGAAGTCAGGCTTTATCCCATTTCTGTTGTTGGTCTTGTTTCCGGTGCACGCCGTGCTTGCGCAACCTGCTGCCGGCACTGCCAATCTGCCAGCCAGCGCTGCCGGCAGTCGCAAAAGTGTTGAAATCATGCGCACTGAGCTGGCGCCGAAAATCGATGGTCGGCTGGATGACGAGATCTGGCGCAATGCGACCGTGATCTCCGACATGCACCAGTTCCAGCCGGTCGATCATGCCGAGCCGTCGGAAAGTTCCGAATTCTATCTGGCCTATAACGAACGTTTTCTGTTCGTTGGCGCCCGCATGTTTGACAAGGATCCCGCCGGTATCGGTGCCCGCCAGCTGATGCAGGGCGGCAACATGGGTTTTGATGATGCCTTCGAATTCATCCTCGATACCTTCAACAATGGTCGCACCGGCTATTCGTTTCAGGTAAACCCCAACGGCATCAGGGGGCAGGGCATATACGAAAATCCCAACACGCTGAACCGTGACTGGAATGGCATCTGGGAGGTTGAAAGCCGAATTGATGAACAGGGCTGGACAGCGGAAGTGGCAATTCCCTTCAACACCCTGAACTTTGATCCAACCACCGAAGACTGGGGCTTTACCATTGCCCGCACCATTGCCCGCAAACGGGAAGAGATTGCCTGGTCGTCGTTCAACCGTTCAATCAATCCGTCGACGACCGGCATCATCTCCGGTATCCGCGGCATCAAGCAGGGCATAGGACTCGACATCATTCCGTCCATCGCCGTTGCAGCCGACGAGAACTACATCAACAACACCTCAGGTCAGCGAGTAGATCCCTCCGTCAACGTGTTCTACAAGCTCACGCCGAACCTGACCGGTGCGATTACCCTCAACACCGACTTCTCCGCCACCGAAGTGGACAACAGGCAGGTGAACCTGACGCGGTTCTCGTTGTTCTTTCCGGAAAAACGCGACTTCTTCCTGCAGGATGTCGATATCTTCACCTTCGGCGGCCGCGGCGGTGGTGGCGGTGGTGGCGGTGGTGGAGGCGGCAATTTCAACAACAACCAGAACGGCATCCCGTTCTATTCCCGCCGCATCGGCTTGAGCCGTACGGGGCAGCCGGTTGATATCAATGCCGGCGTGAAAATGACGGGCCGGGTTGGTGACTGGAATGTTGGCGCCCTTGCCGTGCAGCAGGGAGAAGACGGCCTGCTGGACAAGCAGCAGGTATTCGTCGGTCGTGCATCGAGGAACATTCTGGCGGAATCCACGGTTGGCATGATTTTCACCAGTGGTGATCCCGCCACCGGGATCAGCAACAGCCTGGCAGGGCTGGACTTCCGTTACCAGAACACGCGTTTTTCCGATCGTTATTCCATGCGCGGTGATGCGTTTTACCAGCAGACCGACACCGCAAACCTCACCGGCGATGACAAGGCCTATGGCGTCAACATGACGCTCGATACCCAGAACAATGGCGTCAGTGGTTCTGCGGGCTACCAATACTACGGCGAGGACTACAAACCCGGACTTGGTTTTGCCAACCGCCTCGGAGTGGAAATTCTCAGCATGCAAAGCAGCGCGCGGCGTTTCTTCGTTGACAATCCTTTGTTGCGCGTAGTGAACACCTTCATGCGCTTTGAACATGCACGCAGCCTCGACACCGGCAGGATGCAGACCGAGAACGTGTTTTTTGTGCCGATGAACCTCAATACCCACCGTGGAGACCAGATGCGCCTTGGCTTCGGTCGCAACCGCGAGGAACTCGACAGGAATTTTGTCATCCGGCCGGGTGTCACAATTCCTGCCGGCAAATACAGTTGGACGGATGGCAACGTGCAGGTCAGTCTGGCAGACCAGCGCGTACTGTCACCCAGCCTGCAACTTGCTTCCGGCGAGTTTTACAACGGTGACCGCCAGCGTGCCAATTTCGGTGTGGGCTGGCGGCCTGACTCCCATTTGTTCATCAATTTCAGCTACGACTATCAGGACATCCAGTTGCCTGCCGGTGATTTCAAGGTGAAGCTGATTTCCGGCAACATCAACTATGCCTTCAATTCCAAATGGTCATGGGTCAACCTGGTGCAGTATGACAATGGGTCCAGTACCGTGGGCATCAACAGCCGACTGCGCTGGAATCCACGCGCAGGCGAAGATCTGTTCGTGGTGATCAATTACAACTTCGATTCGGAAGGCGTGTTTTCGCAATTGAGCGCAGAAACCTCGCAGATCGCGCTCAAATACACCAAAACCTTCCGCTACTGATGTCCTCGCGGCGGCTGGGAGCACCGCCGCTTCAATCCGCGAATGGCAACACCGAACGCGGCACCCACCAGCCATGCACTTGCATGTGCAGACGGAACGGCAGTTTGACCCGGGCGATGGCACCGCCAGCCAGGTCCATCGCATCGACTACCACCAGTTCCGAACGCAGCGCGCGGAAGTCGTTGACGACACCAATCAGGTAACCATCGCCTTCGGCAGCTGTAGCTGAGCGCGGCACGAACTGTGGCTCCGACAAACCATGGCTATCGCCGGCAGAAAATTTTTCGATGCCACCGCTTGCATGATCGAAGCGATACCAGGCATTGGATACCCGCACAGCCAGCGTGTCGGCAAAGTCGCGGTTGATCGGCAGCGAGGGATCGCTCATCAGCATGTAGCTGTAACGCTGGCGGCGGGTAAGGAAACGGTCGTCGATGCGGGTGAATGACGTCACCTTCATGCCGCCAAACAGAATCTCCTCCTGCCAATGATCGTCGGGCGAATCCAGATCAAAGGTCCAGCGCCGTAGCGTGGGTATGTACTTCGACGGATCCGAGCGCGTGCCATCGGTGCGCGGGAAATACGGGTGGAAATTCTCGCTGGCCACCGGGGCTTCCATAATGACCTTGTTGCCTTCACTCCAGGCATTGGTGGTGTGTATCAGCATGGCCTGTGCCGTGGTGCCACGAAACCAGCGCACATCGGCTGCAGTGCCTGTGCGCGGCACGATGGCAACATAAGCCGGTGTTGTCGGGTCGTGGGCCCAATGCAACTCGCCGCGCTGCAGGCGCTCGGCGGAAGTCACCATGGCGGTAGTCGGCAGGATGACATGGCGGTCGGTGATGGCCATGTCGTGCATCATGGAAACCACCGGGCTCTTGAACCAGATCTCGTTCTTCAACTGCGCCTTGCTGTCGAATACGAACACCGCAAGATCATCGCTGCAATCACCTTTGGCTTCGTACGAGAACGCAATCATCTCGCCGGTAAAGGGATCGAGCTTGGGATGGGCAGTGAACGAAGTGGCTCGCAACGCGCCGCCGAAATCCCATTCACCGATGGTGTCGAGCGTATGCGGATCGAGCCGCGTGGGCAGACTTTCTTCCTTCATGCTGAACAGCATGCCGGCATGCACGATGGGAGTGGTGTTGGCGGTGTTGTGGCTCAGCTCGCGCACACTGGCATCGGA
>CAISOD010000291.1 GCA_903887045.1 uncultured Gammaproteobacteria bacterium
GGCAGCGTGGCAGGGACAGAACACAGACTGTGGTGATGACGGGGCATAAGGGCTCGATTCCGTGGGCGTCAGGACAGGCATTGGCCGAAAGACTAACCCGAATTACAACAGTGAGGGGCTGGTCAAAATCAAAAAAAGCGGCCAACCCACTGTGGTCAGCCTCACCAATACAGATACCTTACTGCACAGCAGCCGCTGCTGGCGGACCGGGCGGGATCACCCCCACATCAGCTGCATGGCGATCGTAAGCAGCTGCCAGTTCGGCCATCAGGTCAGCGTTCGCTGCGGCAAGGTCAGCGGTTTCACCGGGATCGTTGGCGAGGTTGAACAACTGCCAGTTGCCGGTGCCATTGGGCGGCTGTATCCACAACGCTTTCCACTTGCCGCGAAACACGGCGCGCTGGCCGCCGAGTTCAAATGCCAGCGTTTCGTTGTCGCCGCGCACTGCTGATATTTCGCCGCGCAACAGCGCAGCCAATGAGCGTCCTGTCATTGGCAGCACGCTGCGGCCGTCGATGGTGGTGGCGTTGATGCCGCCTGCCAGCTCAACGAAAGTGGGCGCGATGTCGAGCGCTGCCACCAGCGCATCGCTGCGGCCCGGAGCAAGCCCGAGTCCGGGGGCGCTCACCACTGCCGGAGCGTGGATGCCGCCCTGCGCCATTGAACCCTTGGAGAGAAAGTCGAAGGCGGCACCAGCGTCGCCCCAGCCGGGGCCGATCATGCGGTAGGAGTCGCGCTTGCCGGTGTTTTCTACGCTGTTGTTGAACTGCGCACGATACTGCGCCAGGAACGGGCCGTCTTCGGCGGTGCCTTCGGCGCCGTTGTCGGACATGAACATGATCAGTGTGTTGTCGAGTTCACCCAGTTCCTGCAGCCGTGTTTTGATGCGACCAACCTCCGCATCCAGGCGTTCCACCATGGCAGCATAGGCTTCCATCACTGCAATCTCTTCGGCCTGACGTTCGGCGCTGAGTTGGTTCCATGGCGTGATACCGGCAGCCAGCTGCGGCGCGGCAGCGTCAGCCGGAATCAATCCCAGCGCCTTCATGCGTTCGAAGCGGCGGGCACGGATCACGTCGTAGCCTTCGCTATAGCGACCGCGCACTTTGGCCATGTCTGCATCCAGCGCCTGGATGGGCCAGTGCGGCGAGGTGTAGGCCATGTAGCCGAAGAACGGACGGTTGGCGGCACTGGCTTCTTCGATGAAGCCCAGCATGTGATCGGTATAGGCGATGGTGGTGTAGAAATCCTCAGGCAGGCTGGTGACGGGTTCACCATCGCTTTCGTAATGCACACCGTCGCGCGCGCCGTAACCGATGAGGTCGAAATGGAAGGCGCCGGCTTCCAGCACCACGAACGAACGTTCGAAGCCGCGATCTGCCGGCGTCTGCCCGGCTTCCATGCCCAGGTGCCATTTGCCGATCATGGAGGTGTGGTAGTCGAGTGCGGCCATGCGTTCGGCAATCGACGCCACGTTTTCCGTCAGGCGATTCTGGTACGACGCACTGCCTTCCACCACGCGCCCCTGTGCTCCAACGCCGGCAAGGTGATGATCGGTGCCTGACAGCAGCATGGCGCGTGTCGGCTGGCAGGAAACGGAGGTATAGAACTGGGTCAGCATGACGCCGGCGTTGAACAGCGAATCGATGTTGGGAGTGGCGATTTCACCGCCGAATACGCTGAGGTCCTGGTAGCCGAGGTCATCGGCCACCACCAGCAGGATGTTGGGGCGTGAGCCGGGCAACAGGCCTGTGGTAGCAAGGGGCTGTGCTGGCGGCGCCAGCTGCACTGCAGCTGCTTGCTGCGCGGGTTGCGGCTGGCCGCAGGCGGCGAGTCCGAACAAGGTCCCCATCGCAATAATCAACCGGCTTTTCATGTTCTTCTCCTCTTGGGTGGGATGTTGAGCTGGCTGGGTTGCCTGCAAGAGTAAACGCCAATTAGGTGTCAGAACCGCAATTGCCTTACCCTGCGCGCAGAATACCAACAACAACGTGAATAAACCGAGAAGGGATCCATGAACAGATTACTTGCAGTCACCTGCGCTTTGCTGAGCATCCAGGCCTTTGCCCAGGACGCCAATCCCGCACTTGTCGAACAGGCGCGAGCCTTGTCGGATGAGCGCTCGCAGGCGAGTTTCGTGCGCCAGTGCACTGTGGAGCCAGCGCGGTTTCCGGGTCTGGGTGAAGGCGTGGCGGCCACGCCGGCGAAGTTGTTCGACAATTTGTATTATGTCGGCCGCACCGATGTTGGTGCGTGGGTAATCAAAACCTCCGACGGCCTTGCCTTGATCGACACGCTGTATACGCCGGAAGACGCCGCCAACATCATCATGCCGGGCCTGCAGCAACTAGGACTGGATCCGGCGCAATTGAAGGTGGTGTTTGCCACCCACTTCCACGGCGATCACGCCGGCGGCGTGCCCTTCTTCCGCGATCGCGGCGTGCGCATCATGTTGTCAGAAGCAGATTGGGGCCCGCTCGGTGGCGCGCCCAACGCCGACAGCATTGCCCGCGATGGCCAGGTGATCATGCTGGGCGACACGCCGATCACCATCGTGCTGACGCCGGGCCACACACCCGGCGCCATTTCACTGATCTTCCCGGTTACCGAGAACGGCGTTACCCACAAGGCGGTGATCATGGAACTGAGCCCGCGCGGTGGTGCTGACGTGCACAAGCAGGCGGTCGAGGGTATCGCGCATCTCGGCGAGTTCATCGCCAGCGAAAGCGTGGATGTGGCCTTGCATCCGCATGAAATGATTTTCGATCCGGTAGCGCGCGACTTCATCATGTCGGCATCGTCACGCACGCAAGGAAGTGAGAACCCGCTGGTGATAGGCAACGAAGCTGCGGGGCGCTTTGCAGCAATGGTCGGCAAGTGCTGGGAAGCGCGCATCGCCACCATGGAAGCGGCGGCGAAGTAGGAAATCGAAACAGGAAATCGGTGTCAGAGTCGCATTTCCCTGCGACTCTGCGACTCTGCGACTATCCGTACTACTTGCCCGTAC
>CAISOD010000292.1 GCA_903887045.1 uncultured Gammaproteobacteria bacterium
GTCTCCCGGTCCACCTGTTCCGCCATGGCGCCATCTGCCGGAGTCATCCATTGCACCGTCGCCATCCATGCATCGCCGCGTGCGAGCCAGTGGGCAACATCGGCTGGCTTGCCCATTGCACGACGAAAGCAGAAGGCAGCGGCCGCCAGTGTAGTCACGTACCAGGCGTTGCCGCCGAAATAGCGATCAGCCAATGAGCGTCCCAGTGCTGGCGCGTGGCCTGCAGGCAGTGCGTGATTGAGTGGGAAGGCGTGGGTGAATGCCTGGGCCAGTATGTCCAGCGTTGCAACTGCGCGTTGATCGCACACGTTGTGCGATGTGCCGGGCAGATCGGCGTCGACAATGGCGAGCAGTATGGCCGAGTCGACGCGCTGTTCCGCGTCGGCTGCCGACGCAGGGGATTCTGGGTCAGCGTTGCTACTGCGCACTGCAGCAAGGACTCCAGGCTTCGCCATCCAGTGCTTGTCGAGAGTACGTCGCAATCGTCGCTCGGCCAGATCCCACTGTGCCGTGTGGTCGCCGGCAAAAGTGCGCCCGTGCACCAGCGCGCCCAGTTGCGCCAGCGCCACAAAATAATGATGGGCAAATTCGTTGGGCTCTTCCCAGGGGCCAATGCTGCGGCGCCCCGCTTGTCGCAGTGTGAAATCCAGATCGCTCTGCAGCAGTGCTTTCAGACTGGGTGTGGCTGTGCCGCCTTCCGCAAGATAGGAGAGACAGACCAGCGCACGCAGCGCCGGGCCGTCCAGTTGAGGGCGCGACCAGCGCAGGATGTCGACACTGCCATCTGGATTGAAACGTGGCTCGGCCAGCAGCTTGTCGCCGTGCAGGCGGTCCAGCTCAGTACGGCGGCGCAGGAAACGACGGCAGTTGCTTTGGGTTCTGCTGCGGTAATCGGTGGGTGCGGTTTTCAGCGTGGCAGCTTGTGAAAGCGCGAGATTGAATTCCACCATATCGTGAAAGCAGCCCTGCCAGCGGTGGCGCTCATCGGTATCGCCGGCCATTGCAATCAGATCGACCACGGCGCGCATCACTGCTGCAGCGTCGCGCGTCCAATGAAAGAAGTAGTCGGGCTCGGGATTCCAGTTGGCAATGACAGGTGATGCGAGCACCGACCCGCGTGCAGGCACTATGCGCTGGCCGAATTCAGTACGTTCGCGGCAAAGTGAAGTAGCAGATATTGCGTGCGCAAGATTGCGCGCGCTGATGCGGAGTTGTTGCCCGATCCAGTTGTCGAGTTGCAGAGTCGCTGCCACAAGCGGCCGCCAGTGTGACTACTTGCGTGCGGCGTGCGACATCGCGCGCCGCTTGTCGAGATTCCACTCGCGCTCTTTCTCGACACTGCGCTTGTCGTAGTCATGCTTGCCCTTCGCGAGTGCGATCTCTGCCTTGATAAGGTGATCCTTCCAGTACAGCTTGGTGCAGACACAGGTGTAACCCTTCTGCTGCACCCCGGCGAAGAGGCGCGCCAGTTCTTTCTGGTGCAGCAGCAGTTTGCGTGAGCGGGTCGGGTCCGCCACGCTGTGGGTGTTGGTGCTGGCGAGCGGTACGATGTTGGCGCCGAACAGGAAGGCTTCGCCGTTCTTTATGAAGATGTGACTGTCGATCAGTTGCACTTTTTTCTGCCGCAGGCTTTTTACTTCCCAACCGAGCAGCATCAGTCCGGCTTCCAGACGATTTTCGAGGAAGTAGTCGTGGCTGGCCTTCTTGTTGATGACGATGATGGTGTCGTCGCCTTTGGATTTTTTCGGCTTGCTCATTACAGAATCGGGTTTTGCAGGGTGCGGCATTATAGGCAGGTGTTGTCTAATGCGCACATGCCCCGCATTTCCCGCTCAGCCTTGTTGCCTTATTCCGCCACGCGCATGTTCGCGCTGGTCGACGACATCGCTGCCTATCCGCAGTATCTGCCGGGCTGTCTGGCTGCCACTGAACTGCAACGGCAGACGGATTGCGTCACTGCCACGCTGGTGCTCGGCAAGGTCGGCCTAAAATACGCGTTCACTACGCGCAACCTGCTCGATCCGCCACGCAGCATGCAGATGACATTGGTTGACGGTCCGTTCCGGAAATTCCTCGCTCAGTGGCGCTTCGAGCCGCTGACTGAAACCGCCTGCAAAACCAGCTTCGAGCTTGAATTCGAGTTCAGCGCCTCGTTGGTTGATGCCGCGCTCGGTAGTCTGTTCGAGAGCACGGGAAGCGAGATGGTGAGTGCCATCGTGCGCCGTGCTGAGCAGGTATATGGAAAAGCCTGACGTCATGATTACGGTTGAAGTGGCTTACGCATTGCCCGAGCAGCAGTTGATCAAGACATTGCAGGTGATGCCGGGCTGTACGGCGCTGGAGGCAGTGAAATTATCGGGCATGGCACTCGAATTTCCGGCCATTGATGTGGACAGCGCCGCCATGGGTATCTTTGCCAAAAACCTGGACGGCAAAACGCTGCCGTTGCCGCAGGACTACGAGCTCAAGGCAGGGGATCGTGTGGAAATCTACCGGCCTTTGCTGGCCGACCCGAAAGTGGCGCGGCAGCAACGGGCAGCAAAGCTCAAGGCTGTGAAGACAGGGAATGCCAAAACGCGGCCAGAGTAGGCGTTGAGAGTAGCCGGCGTAATCAGTTGGTGGCGGGTGCTGCAACCGGGCTGGCGGCAGTCGAAGGGAACTGGGTGTTCTCTGGCGTCTGTTCAAAGTCGCCGCCGATACGCACCAGTGCATCATCCTCGAAGAAGATCGTCAGCCTTTCCTGTGAGCGTTCGCCGCCGCCGGGTTGGTAACTGTAAAGGTAGTCCCAGCGATCCTGGTCAAAAGTATCGCGGATCAAGGGTGTGCCGAGAATGAAGGTCACCTGGCGTTTGGTCAGGCCGGGACGCAGTTGATCAACCATTTCCTGGGTGATGATGTTGCCCTGCGGCACGTCGATTCGGTATACGCCCGGAAAGCTGAACGACGACACCGTGCCGCAGGCAGTCAACAAGGCCAGGCACGGCACCAGTGCCACCAGTCGCAAGGCAGATTTCACACACGTGGGCAAAGTAGAGGCGATAGTCAGACTTGTGAACATGCGAGGCTACAATAGGTGTTATGAATCAAAGGATTGATGGAGTGAGTAGTCAATTCATGGAATGTATGAAGAAAGCGGCAGGCTTTGTGGCCTGACGTTGTGCAGGCATAATACTTGAAAGCCGCGCGTCGTGTCAGCCGTGCGCACCGCTCCCCTTCAGACGATGTTAAGCCCAGAGGTAATTATGGCCGGAGAAAACCAGGAACTGCGCAAGGCCGGCCTCAAGGTTACGCTGCCACGCGTCAAGATCATGCAGATCCTCGAAAGTGCCCCCGATCGCCACATGAGCGCAGAGGATGTTTACAAGGCGCTGCGTGATGCCGATGAAGATGTGGGCCTGGCCACCGTGTACCGCGTGCTGACCCAGTTTGAAACTGCAGGTCTGGTGATGCGCCACCACTTTGAGGGCGGTCATTCGGTGTTCGAAATGAGTTCCGACCACCACCACGACCATATCGTCTGCACCAAGTGCGGCAAGGTTGAGGAGTTCATGGACGCCATGATCGAAGAGCGTCAGCAGATCGTGGCGAAAGAGATGGGCTTCACTGTCAGCGACCACTCGCTCTACATCTACGGACTTTGTAAGGACTGCCGCTGAGGGCTCTGCAAGGACTGCCGCCAGGCAGCGCCTGACTCACGATTCCAGCAATTCCTTCGCATGCGCCAGTGACTTGGCGCTGGTGTCGTCACCGCCGAGCATGCGGGCTATTTCGCGCGTGCGTTCGATCGGGTCAAGCAACTGCAGCGACGACGTGGTGTTCTGCTTCACGCTGGTCTTGCTGACCAGCAAATGCTGATGCGCCTGCGCCGCCACCTGCGCCTGATGGGTGACACACAACACCTGGCCGCGTTCTCCCAATTGGCGCAGCAGTTCGCCGACTGCCTTGGCAGTGCCGCCGCCGATACCCACATCCACTTCATCGAACACCAAGGTGGGAATCGCAGACGTCTGCGCGGTGACAACCTGGATCGCCAGGCTGATGCGCGACAACTCGCCACCGGAGGCAATCTTGATCAGCGGTTTGGCCGGCTGGCCGGCATTGGTGCTGACAAGGAACTCAATCGAATCAAAGCCATGCGTATTGGGTTCGCGCGAGGTGTCGGCGTTGAGTCCTGCCACGAATCTGGCTGAGCCCATCCCCAGCCTGGCCAGTTGGGCGTTGACAGCCTTTTCGAGCTGTTTGGCTGCCTTGTCGCGTTTGCTGCTGAGCTCGCCGGCTTGCCTGCGGTAGTCGGCGGTCAGGCGCTGTAGCTCCTGCTCGCGTGCCGCAACCTGTTCATCACTGACACTCAGGCCGGCCAATTGTCTTTGCAGCGCCAGCGCATGTGCGTGCAGATCAGCCGGTGCTACCCGGTGTTTGCGGGCAAGGCGGTGGATGGCGCCGAGGCGCTCGTCGATTTCCTGCAGGCGTTCGGGGTTGGCTTCAATGCGTGAGCTGGCCTTCTGTAGTGTGCTGCCGGCTTCTTCCACCTGGATCAGCGCAGCTTGCAGCATGGTCAGGGCTTCCTGTAACTGCGGAGTCTGGAAGGGCAATTCCTCCAGCACGCTACAGGTGCGGCGCAGTGCCTGCTCAAGATTGAAGTCGTCGTTTTCGGCGCACAGCCCGGTCACTTCCTGCAGCGATGCCAACGCGGAATCGGCATGACTCAGCCGGGTATGCTCGGTTTCCAGTGCCGGCAGTTCGTCGGCCATCAGGCCCAGTTCGTCGAGTTCTTTCACCTGGTAACCGAGGAGTTCGACTTGGGCTGCATCTGCAGCGCTGCGGTTCTTCAAGGCAGTCAGATCGGCGCTGTACTGACGCACAGTGGCAGCGACTGTCTGTACCGCCGCACTCAGCGGCTGCAGTCCGCCGAAGGCATCCAGCAACCGCTGGTGGGTGGCAGTTTTCAGCAGCGACTGATGCTCGTGCTGGCTGTGGATGTCGATCAGCAATTCGCCGAGCGTCTTCAATTCGTTGAGGCTGGTGCTCTGGCCGTTCACAAAGGCACGCGAGCGGCCGTCGCGCGTCAGCACCCGGCGCAGGATGCAGTCGCTGCCGTCGAGCGGGAAGTCGTGCTCGCGCAGCCACGCCAGCGCCGGATTGCCCGCTTCGATGGCGAAGGTGGCGCTGATATCGGCCCGCTCGGCACCGGTGCGGATCACGTCGAGGTCGGCGCGGTCACCGAGAGTCAGCCCGAGCGCATCGAGCATGATGGACTTGCCGGCACCGGTTTCGCCGGTGATGGCTGTCATGCCGGCCGCCAGTTCGAGTTCGAGGCGGTCGACCAGGGCGAAATTCTGAATGGTGAGCTGGGTAAGCATGGGCAATGCAAGGCCGGGAATATGGACAGGGATCCTGCCGGATTGTAGTACAGAAAATCGAGCCTTGCCGGTTGCTGCAATCGGGAGCGTTGGCGTGCTTGAAGTTGACACTGCTGCCCCCATATCGCGCGTCAGGCTTTTCAATTTTTGTTTCTTCTTTTGTCTCTTCCAGTGTTTTTCAGGAGCCGCTCCCGATGACAGACCAGCAGAATCCGCACGACCTCGCCGACCAGAAAGAGGCTCCCCAGCCCCAGGCTGATGCTGGCGCCCACCAGCCCGGAGTTGATGACCTGGCCGAGAAGATCCAGCAAGCCGTTACCGCCGCACTGGCCGAACAGCGCGACATGGTGCTGCGTGCCCAAGCTGAAGTGCACAACATGCGCCGCCGCTGCGAGGCAGATGTTGAGAAGGCCCACAAGTTTGCACTCGAAAAGTTCAGCGCGGAATTGATGCCGGTGCTCGACAATCTCGATCGGGCGCTGAGCGCCGTACCGGAAGCCCAGCTTGAGCAGGTGAAGGCGTTGTATGAAGGGGTGGAGCTGACACTCAAAGGCTTCCTGGAAACCCTGGCCAAATTCAACATCAAACAGATCAACCCGCATGGCGAACCCTTCGACCCCCAGTTGCATCAGGCCATCGCCCAGGTGCCGAACCCGGCCGTGGCTCCCAACACGGTCATCGACGTAATGCAGAAGGGCTACACGCTCAACGGCCGCGTCATCAGGGCCGCGATGGTGGTGGTCTCCAGGGCGCCGTGAAGCCGGAGTTGTGGGAAAACCCCTTGAATTTGTAAAGACCGCACCAACATAGGGGGCAAGTATGGCGAACGCCGGCTTTTGGCGGCCAAGACCCCAAGAAACGCAGAAGTTAAACAGTGAATTCAATCAAATTGCAGTAACGGAGCAGACGATATGGGCAAAATCATAGGCATAGACCTCGGAACCACCAACTCCTGCGTGGCCGTGCTCGAAGGTGGCAAGGCCAAAGTCATCGAAAACGCAGAAGGGGATCGCACGACCCCGTCCATCATCGCCTACACCGAAGATGGCGAGATACTTGTGGGGCAGCCGGCCAAGCGCCAGGCGGTCACCAACCCGAAAAACACCCTGTTTGCGGTGAAGCGCCTGATTGGTCGCCAGTTCAAGGACGACGTGGTACAGAAAGACATCAGCATGGTGCCGTACAAGATCTCCAAGGCCGACAACGGAGATGCATGGGTGGAAGTGCGTGGCGAGAAGATGGCGCCGCCGCAGATTTCTGCGCAGGTACTGAAAAAGATGAAGAAGACCGCCGAGGACTACCTCGGTGAGCCGGTCACCGAAGCGGTGGTCACAGTCCCGGCCTACTTCAACGACGCCCAGCGCCAGGCCACCAAGGATGCCGGCAGGATTGCCGGCCTTGATGTAAAACGCATCATCAACGAGCCAACCGCTGCTGCGCTTGCCTTCGGCATGGACAAGCAGGAAGGCGACAGAACCATCGCGGTTTACGACCTCGGCGGCGGTACCTTCGATATTTCCATCATCGAGATTGCCGAGACCGACGGCGAACACAGTTTTGAAGTGCTATCCACCAACGGCGACACCTTCCTCGGTGGTGAAGACTTCGACCTGCGCCTGATCGAATTCCTCGCCGAAGATTTCAGGAAATCGAGCGGCATCGACCTGCACAACGATCCATTGGCGTTGCAGCGTCTGAAAGAAGCGGCCGAGAAAGCCAAGATCGAGCTGTCGAGCGCGCAGCAGACCGAAGTGAACCTGCCCTACATCACGGCTGATGCCTCCGGCCCCAAGCACATGGTGGTCAAACTGACGCGTTCCAAACTGGAAGCGCTGGTGGAAGAACTGGTCAACCGCACCATCGAACCATTGAAGGTCGCGTTGAAAGATGCCGGCCTCACGGTCGACAAGATCGATGACATCATCCTCGTCGGCGGCCAGACCCGCATGCCGATGGTGCAGAAGAAAGTCGCTGAATTTTTCGGCAAAGAACCGCGCAAAGACGTCAACCCTGACGAAGCCGTGGCCCTCGGCGCCTGCATACAGGCTGCAGTACTGTCCGGTGAAGTTACCGATGTGTTGCTGCTCGACGTAACACCGCTGTCGCTCGGTATCGAAACCCTCGGTGGTGTTGCCACCGTGCTGATCGAAAAGAACACCACGATCCCGTGCAACAAGAAGCAGACCTTCTCCACTGCCGACGACAACCAGCGCGCCGTGACGATTCATGTGGTGCAGGGTGAACGCAAACAGGCGGCGCAGAACAAGTCGCTCGGTCGCTTCGACCTCAACGATATCCCGCCGGCTCCACGCGGCATGCCGCAGATCGAAGTCAGCTTTGACCTCAACGCCGACGGCATCCTTAACGTGTCGGCAAAAGATGTCGCCACCGGCAAGCAGCAGAGCATTGTCATCAAGGCGTCCAGCGGTTTGTCGGAAGAAGAAATCGCCAAGATGGTGCGTGAAGCCGAATCGCATGCCGCCGAAGACAAGAGATTCGAAGAGCTCGTCACCGCCCGCAACCAGGCCGATGGTCTGGTGCATGCGACGAAGAAGACCCTGACCGAAGGCAAAGACAAGGTTGAAGCCGGCGAGAAAGACAAAATCGAGTCCGCCATCACTGCCCTCGAAGCTGTTATCAAGGGCGACGACCTGCAAGCGATCAAGGACAAGAGCGAAGAGCTCTCCAAAGCCGCTTCCGGCCTCGCGCAACGTATGTATGAAGATGCCGCCAAACAAGGTGCCGCAGGCCCGGGTGACGCAGGTTCTACTGGTGCCAGCAGTGGCGGCAAGAAAGCTGGTGACGACGCAGTCGACGCCGAATTTGAAGAAGTGAAAGACGACAAAGACAAGTAAGCAGTACCGATACTTGCGCAAGGCTTGAGAGCCGGGGGCAGGTAGAGGTTTCCGAAACCGTCTGAGGCCATGTAGGGCCGAAGCGAGCCTACATGCCTGTATTTGCGGCGTGTTTCGGGGGCCACTACCTGCCTTCGGCTGTGCGCAATACCAAGAATCTGCAATATCAAAAATTTTCAAAACGAAGTTGGTAGAAAATGGAAAAACGCGACTATTACGAAGTACTTGGCGTCCAGAAAGGCGTCGCTGAGGCCGACCTGAAGAAGGCCTATCGCCGCGTAGCCATGAAATTCCATCCTGACCGCAATCCCGGCGATGCAGCCGCCGAAGCCAGCTTCAAGGAAGCCAACGAAGCCTACGAAGTGCTGTCGGACGCCCAAAAACGCGCCGCCTACGACCAATTTGGTCACGCTGGCGTCAATGGCCAGGCGGGCGGTGGAGCCGGAGCTGCCGGTTTTGGCGACATCTTCGGCGATATTTTTGGTGACATTTTTGGCGGTGCGGCCGGCGGCGGTCGCCGCAGCCATGTGCAGCGGGGCTCTGACCTCAGCTACACGCTGGAGCTGTCACTCGAAGACGCCGTTCGCGGTACCAGCGTCAAAATCCGTATTCCCACCCGAGTTACCTGCAAGACCTGCGAAGGCAGCGGAGCTCGCAAAGGCTCTACCCCGGAAAACTGCGCCACCTGCCAGGGCGTAGGACAGGTTCGTATGCGTCAGGGGCCGTTCTCGGTGCAGCAAACCTGTCCGCGCTGTCAGGGCACCGGCAAAACCATCAAGGACCCTTGTATTGCCTGCCATGGCCGTGGTGCTGTGCAGGAAAACAAGACCTTGTCAGTCAAAGTGCCACCTGGCGTTGATACCGGCGACCGTATTCGCCTGACTGGCGAAGGTGAGGCCGGTACCCACGGCGGCCCCCCTGGTGATCTCTATGTGCAGGTGTCGGTCAAACAACACCCTATTTTCGAGCGCGACGGCGCCGATTTGCGCTGCGACATCCCGATCAGCTTCATCGATGCTGCGCTTGGGGGCGAACTGGAAGTGCCAACCCTCGACGGCCGCGTCAAGCTGAAGATTCCGCCGGAAACCCAGACCGGCAAGCTGTTCCGCCTGCGCGACAAGGGTGTGACACCTGTCCGGGGCGGCCCGGCTGGCGATCTGCTGGCGCGGGTGGTACTTGAAACCCCGGTCAATCTGACCAAGCGGCAGCGCGAACTGCTTGCCGAGTTCAGGGAAATCGAAGAAAGTCAGGGCAGTAAACAGAATCCCCGCAAAACCTCCTGGTTTGATGGGGTGAAGAGTTTTGTCGACTCCTTGAAGTCATAACACTGAAGTCCTGATCCTTTCGAGAAGCATTCATGCTGCGAATTGCCATTGCCGGCGCCACCGGGCGCATGGGCAAGACCCTCATTGACACCGCCACCAGCCAAACTCAAGCGATGCTGACCGTGGCAACGGTGCGGCCGAACCATTCGGCACTGGGGCAGGACATTGGACCCGTGTGCGGGTTGCCGCCAACCGGTGTGAAAGCAGTGGCTGATCTGGCTGCAGTGACTGACAGTTTCGATGTATTGATCGACTTCACCAGCCCGGCGGTAACACTGAAGCATCTCGAACTGTGTGCTGCAACCGGCAAAGCACTGGTGATCGGCACTACCGGCTTCAGTGCGGACGAGAAGCAGCTTATTGCCGCAGCAGCTGAAAAAACTGCCATTGTGTTCGCGCCCAACATGAGTGTCAGCGTCAACCTGTGCTTCAAATTGCTGGAGCTCGCCGCGCGCGTGATCGGTGAAGAATCCGACATCGAGATCATCGAAGCCCATCATCGCCACAAAAAGGATGCGCCCTCAGGTACGGCGCTGCGCATGGGCGAGGTGGTTGCGAAACAACTGGGACGTGACCTCAAGGACTGCGCTGTCTACGGCCGCGAAGGCCAGACCGGCGAGCGCGACCGCAAGACCATAGGCTTTGCGACCATACGCGCGGGTGAAATCGTCGGCGATCACACGGTTATGTTTGCCACTGCGGGCGAACGCGTCGAGATTACCCACAAGTCCAGCAGTCGCCAGCCTTACGCTATTGGTGCCTTGCGCGCTGCGCTGTGGTTGCAGGGCAAAAACAAGGGTCTTTATTCAATGATGGATGTGCTTGGGCTGTAGCACTGTGCCAACGCAGAAGTGGTGTAATTTTGCATGGCAAGCGTGAAAGTTTTTCCCTAGAATAGCCGCTCAGTATGAAACACACTGAGACAGCAACCCGAAGCGGCAGAATCAACAGAAAAGCGGAATGAGCGAAGAGCATTCCGCTTTTTTTTAGGCCTGAAAAAGTGATTGCCCATCTGCATGACTCTGCAATGGCAGCATAATCACTGGTTGTTCCGGCGTTTTTTCAACTCTATTTATCCTCAATGCCTGCAGCATCCCGCCCATCAGCGGCGACCTATTGCGGCCCATAGGATCAGACAGACCCGTAGATTGAACCGTTTGTTGACCTTTAGTTGATTGTTTAGAAGAGGACACCCACTTGCCAACCGCTCCCCACACTCCCGCGATACTCGTGCTGGCCGATGGTTCGACCTTTGTCGGCAAGGCGTTCGGTGCCAGCGGACTTTCCACCGGCGAAGTTGTTTTCAACACTTCGATCACCGGCTATCAGGAAATCCTTACCGATCCCTCGTACGCAGGCCAGATCATCACGCTGACCTATCCGCACATAGGCAATACCGGCACCACGCCTGAAGATGATGAATCGGACCGTGTATGGGCCTCAGGCCTTGTGATCCGCAATCTGCCGCTTATCGCCAGCAACTTTCGTAGCGAGCAGAACCTCGACAGCTGGATGAAGGCGCGTAACGTGGTGGGTATCCACGATATCGACACCCGCCGGTTGACCCGCATACTGCGTGACAAAGGCGCCGCCAACGGTTGTGTTATGGCCGGCCCCGAAGTGGCGGCTGACATGGAGGCTGCCAAGGCCAAAGCACTCGCTGCAGCAAAAGCATTCCCCGGTCTGGTTGGAATGGATCTGGCCCAAAAAGTAACCTGTGACAAGTCGTATGAATGGAAAGAAGGCAGCTGGCAGCTCGGCAGTGGCCACAGTGTGCCTGCTGCCGGCAAACATCATGTGGTGGCATATGACTTTGGGGTGAAGCGCAACATTCTGCGCATGCTGGTCGATCGTGGTTGCAAAGTGACTGTTGTGCCTGCCAAAACCACTGCGGCCGACGTATTGGCAATGCAACCCGACGGTATCTTCCTGTCCAACGGCCCTGGCGACCCGGAACCCTGCGATTACGCAATTGCTGCGATCAAGAGCTTTCTGCAGACCGACATCCCGATGTTCGGCATCTGCCTGGGCCATCAGCTTTTGGGCCTCGCCACTGGTGCAAAGACCTTAAAAATGCCGACGGGGCACCACGGCGCAAACCATCCGGTACAGGATCTCGCCACCAGCAAGGTATTCATTACCAGCCAGAACCATGGTTTTGCGGTTGATGAATCCAGCCTGCCGGCGAATGTGAAGCCTACGCACAAATCATTGTTCGATGGAACGCTACAGGGCATCCACCTTACTGACAAACCAGCCTTCGGATTCCAGGGTCACCCGGAAGCGAGCCCCGGACCGCATGATATTGCTCCGGTGTTTGACCATTTTATTGAACTGATGGAGCAAGGTAACGTCGCTCGCTGATTCTCCGACGCCACTCAAACGCCATTTACGACAAGAGACGCCATGCCAAAACGTACAGACATCAAAAGTATTCTCATCATCGGTGCCGGCCCAATCGTTATCGGCCAGGCGTGTGAGTTTGACTACTCCGGTGCCCAGGCCTGCCAGGCGCTGCGTGAAGAGGGTTATCGCATCATTCTGGTGAATTCGAACCCGGCCACCATCATGACCGATCCCAACATGGCTGATGCCACCTATATCGAGGAAGTGAATTGGCAGACGATCGAAAAGATCATCGCCAAAGAACGTCCCGATGCGATCCTGCCGACCATGGGTGGCCAGACTGCCCTGAACTGCGCGCTTGCGCTTGATCGCGAGGGCGTTCTCGCGAAGTACAACGTCGAATTGATTGGCGCCAAGAAAGAAGCGATCAACAAAGCAGAGGATCGCATGTTGTTCGACAAATGCATGGTCGAAATCGGTCTCGAAACGCCACGGCACGAAATGGCGCATTCACTTGAAGAAGCTTTTGCCGTGCAAAAGAAGCTCGGCTTCCCTTGCATCATCCGCCCCTCATTCACGCTCGGCGGCAGTGGCGGAGGCATCGCCTACAACCTGGAAGAGTTTGAAGAAATCTGTCGTCGGGGTCTGGACCTGTCGCCAACCAACGAACTCCTTATCGACGAATCGTTGATCGGATGGAAGGAATACGAGCTTGAGGTTGTGCGCGACAAGGCTGACAACTGCATCATCGTCTGCACCATTGAAAACTTTGATGCGATGGGGGTACATACCGGCGACTCCATTACCGTTGCGCCAGCGCAGACACTTACTGACAAGGAATACCAGATCATGCGTAACGCCGCGATTGCGATTCTGCGCAAGGTCGGTGTTGAAACTGGTGGCTCAAATGTTCAGTTCGGCGTCAATCCGAAAGACGGTCGCATGGTCGTGATTGAAATGAACCCGCGGGTTTCGCGTTCGTCAGCACTCGCCTCGAAGGCGACCGGCTTCCCGATCGCCCGCGTGGCCGCCAAGTTGGCAGTTGGCTATACACTGGATGAGTTGCGCAACGAGATTACCGGAGGCGTCACCCCTGCCTCGTTCGAGCCGACTATTGACTATGTCGTTACCAAAATTCCACGTTTCACATTCGAAAAATTTCCGCAGGCCCCGAATCGTCTGACCACTCAAATGAAGTCGGTAGGCGAAGTAATGGCAATTGGTCGCACGTTTCAGGAATCGTTGCAGAAGGCGCTGCGCGGTCTGGAGATTGGCATTTGCGGCTTCGACCCTATCATTGATTTTGATGCCAGTGATGCTGATGATCGCTTGCGCTGGGAACTCAAGGATCCGGGCGCCGAGCGTATCCGCTACATTGGAGATGCATTCCGCCGCGGGATGAGTGTGGACGAAGTCTTCGATCTCACCCGGATTGACCCGTGGTTCCTGACCCAGATCGAAGACATCATTCTGGAAGAGCAGGAATTGGCAAAGCTGACACTGAACCAGCTTACCCGCGACATGATGTGGAACCTGAAGCGCAAAGGTTTCTCTGACATGCGGCTGGCCAAGGTGCTTGGCGTGAAAGAGCAGGAATTGCGAGAGCTGAGGCATGGCATGGATATCCGCCCGGTATACAAACGTGTCGATACCTGTGCTGCTGAATTCCGCTCCAATACCGCGTACATGTATTCGTGTTACGAAGAAGAATGCGAGGCCAATGTCAGCAGCCGCGAAAAAATCATAGTGCTCGGCGGCGGCCCCAACCGTATCGGCCAGGGTATCGAATTTGACTACTGCTGCGTGCATGCAGCCCTTGCCGTGCGCGAGGAAGGCTACGAAGCCATCATGGTCAACTGCAATCCGGAAACGGTTTCGACCGATTTCAATGTGTCCGATCGTCTGTACTTCGAACCGGTAACACTGGAGGACGTACTCGAAATCGTGCATCTGGAAAAGCCGAAAGGCGTCATCGTACAGTTCGGTGGGCAGACACCGCTGAAGCTGGTGACCAGCCTCGAAAGACTTGGCGTGCCGATCATAGGTACCCCGGCTGATGCAATCGATCGCGCAGAAGACCGCGAACGTTTCCAGCACATGATCCAGAAACTTGGACTCAAGCAGCCGCTCAACAGCACCGTGCGCAGCCTGGAGCAGGCGCTCACTGAAGCCGTAAAAATTGGCTATCCACTGGTGGTGCGACCTTCCTATGTCCTCGGCGGCCGTGCCATGGAGATCGTTTACAACGAAGCCGAATTGAAGCGGTACATCAATGAAGCCGTACAGGTGTCGAATGACAGCCCGGTACTGCTCGATTACTACCTGAATGCTGCCATTGAGATTGATATCGATGTTGTCAGTGACGGCGAACAGGTGGTGGTTGGCGGCATCATGCAGCATATTGAGCAAGCCGGCGTGCATTCGGGAGATTCTGCCTGTTCGCTGCCGCCCTACAATCTGCCGAAAGACGTGCAGGACAAGATCCGCAACCAATGTGTCTATCTGGCGAAAGAGCTGGGTGTAATCGGGTTGATGAATACACAGATGGCGTACCAGGATGGCGAAGTCTATGTACTTGAAGTGAACCCGCGTGCCTCGCGCACAGTGCCTTTCGTATCCAAGTGCATCGGTACCTCGCTGGCGAAGATCGCGGCCAAATGCATGGCCGGAATAAGCTTGCAGAAACAGGGCTTTACCAAGGAGATAATTCCGACGTTCTACTCGGTGAAAGAGGCAATCTTCCCTTTCAACAAGTTCCCCGGTGTTGATCCGATCCTGGGTCCAGAGATGAAATCAACCGGCGAAGTGATGGGTACAGGAATTACCTTTGCAGAAGCGTATTACAAGTCGCAAAGTTTTGGAGAGCAGGACATCAATCGCAACGGTACCGTGTTCATCAGTGTGCGTGATGCCGACAAGGCTGCACTGCCAGAAGTGGCACGCAGCTTCCGCAATCTGGGATTCAAGCTTGTTGCTACCCGCGGTACTGCCAAGGTTATTGCTGATGCAGGGATTCCGGTATCTCCGGTAAACAAAGTGACGGAAGGCCGGCCTCATATAGTCGACATGTTGAAAAGCGACGAGATTGACCTTATCGTCAACACGACCGAAGGCCGTCAGGCCATCGCCGATTCCGCAACCATTCGCAGTACTGCGTTGCGGCATCGCGTCTACTGCACCACCACAATAGCCAGTGCCCGCGCCGTCTGCGAAGCGATGGCCTTCAGTGGTGCAATTTCCGTAAACAGCCTGCAGGATCTGCACAAGCAAGCCAAAGAGATGAATGAGATGAAGGATGCGTAGAGTTCCTTTGACAGTAGGCGGCGAAATACGTTTGCGTGCCGAATTGAGTGACCTCAAGCTGGTGCAGCGTCCGCGCATCATCCAGGCCATTGCAGAAGCGCGTGCGCATGGCGATCTGAAAGAAAATGCCGAATACCATGCAGCGCGTGAGCAGCAGAGTTTCTGCGAAGGCCGAATCCAGGAAATCGAAGGCAAGTTGGCGGATTGCGAGGTGATTGATGTCACCAAGCTGAACAACACCGGCAAAGTGGTCTTTGGTACCACCGTGACATTGATTGATCCGAAGACTGAGCGCCGCGTGGTGTATCAGATCGTTGGTGAAGACGAGGCCGATGTGAAGCTCGGCAAGATTTCCTACACCTCACCGGTAGCGCGCGCCATGATGGGAAAGGAAGAAGCCGATAATATTGTTGTCAAAGCCCCGAGCGGCGACATCGCCTACGAAATCGATAAGGTCGAATATCTCTGACCAGATTATCGGTGGCTGCTCTCAGCCCTTGGTCACTTCTGCGTGACGCACCAGATTTGACAGCTCGCGCTTCTGTTTGATAGCGGCGCGATACAGCAGGGCGATGTGGCCCGTCAGTTGGATCAGCTCTGCCCGGTGGCTAGTGCAAATTGCATCAAGGATTGTCTGCTTCTCGTCACGATCGGCAGCATTGACCCGGATCTTGATCAGTTCATGGTCGTTGAGCGCGCGCTCCAGTTCAGCCGCAATGTTGTCGTTGAGTCCATTGCTGATGATCAGTACAGGGCTCAGCTTGTGGCCGATGGCGCGGAACTGCTTGCGGGTCTGGTTGTCGGTTGTCATCGGGGTCTGACTCCTGAGCGGGGCGTGCATTCTACTGTAAAAAGGTCATGTTCATGGCAAGGTCAAGCAGCAGCGACAAGTGGCTGAAAGAACATTTCGACGATATGTGGGTCAAAAAGGCCCGTGATGCCGGCTACCGTTCGCGTGCCGCCTTTAAATTGCTTGAAATCCACCAGAAGGACAAATTGATCAAGCCGGGCATGGCAGTGGTTGATCTGGGTGCAGCTCCGGGTGGTTGGTCACAAATAGCTACCCGACTGGTAAAACCAGGGGGCAGTGTGGTTGCTTCAGACATTCTGGAGATGGACCCCATCGATGATGTTCGTTTCATTCAGGGCGATTTCACCGAGGAGTCCTGTTTCAACCAGATAATGGATGCGCTTGGTGGCAGGCCCGCAGACCTTGTAATTTCCGACATGGCCCCCAACTTGAGTGGTATGAATGACATTGATCAGCCCAGAGCGATGCATCTGATTGATCTTGCAGTGGATTTTGCCGAACAGGCCCTGCGCCCCGGCGGATCGCTGCTGATGAAGGTGTTTCAGGGCGAAGGTTTCAACGAGCTGCTGCAACGGCTTCGGCAGGACTACGCAGTATTGCTGAATCGCAAACCGGAAGCGTCGCGCGCGCGCTCCCGCGAGGTGTACCTGCTGGCACGCGATAAAAAAGCCTGAAAGCAATTTCAGAGGGTTCGTGACAGAATAAATCGCATTATTTCCTCCAACCAGCAGTAATTTTGCTACGTATTATCATCGAGCCGGAAACCGTTCCGGCTCTGAAGGCGAGGTAAAGGTCTTGAATGACATGGTCAAAAATCTCCTGCTCTGGGTGATCATCGCTGGCGTGCTGATGTTCGTTTTCCAGAACTTCAACCAGCCGACCCGCAATGATCAGCTTATTTATTCCGATTTCATCCGTCAGGTACAAGATGGCCAGATCACTGAAGTCACTATAAGTGGTCTGAACATTGCCGGAACCCGCTCGGATGGTTCCGTTTTCAATACGCTGCGTCCCTATATCGAAGATCCGAAACTGATTGACGACCTGCTGTCGCACAACGTGCGTATCCAGGGTGCGGAGCCAGAACGAGAAAGCATCTGGGTTCAGCTTCTGGTAGGCGCATTTCCGATACTAATCATCATCGCGGTGTTCATGTTCTTTATGCGGCAGATGCAGGGTGGAGTCGGAGGCAAGGGCGGCCCGATGGCATTCGGTAAAAGCAAGGCAAAGATGCTCAGTGAAGACCAGGTCAAGGTCACATTTGCAGATGTTGCCGGTGTCGATGAAGCCAAAGAAGACGTAAAGGAACTGGTTGATTTTCTCCGCGAGCCGGAAAAATTCCAGCGCCTCGGTGGCCGCATTCCCCGAGGTGTGCTGATGGTGGGGCAGCCGGGTACTGGCAAAACACTGTTGGCCAAGGCGATCGCCGGTGAAGCCAAGGTTCCTTTCTTTTCGATATCCGGTTCTGATTTCGTCGAAATGTTTGTCGGCGTTGGCGCATCGCGCGTGCGTGACATGTTTGACCAGGCCAAGAAGCAGTCACCCTGCATAATTTTCATTGATGAGATTGATGCGGTCGGTCGTCATCGTGGTGCCGGTGTTGGTGGCGGTCATGATGAGCGCGAACAGACCCTTAACCAGTTGCTCGTCGAGATGGATGGATTTGAGGGTAACGACGGCGTCATTGTCATCGCAGCCACCAACCGCCCTGACGTACTTGATCCGGCGTTGCTGCGCCCGGGTCGTTTTGATCGGCAGGTGGTTGTCGGACTTCCCGATATCCGTGGCCGTGAGCAGATTCTCAAAGTGCACATGCGCAAAGTGCCAATTTCAGAAGGTGTAAATGAATCGGTAATTGCTCGAGCTACCCCTGGCTTTTCCGGTGCGGATCTTGCGAACCTTGTCAATGAAGCAGCACTGTTCGCAGCGCGATCCGGCAAGCATCGTGTGACGATGGAGGAATTCGAGAAAGCCAAAGACAAAATCATGATGGGCGCCGAACGCAAAAGCATGGTCATGTCTGATAAAGAGAAACTCAACACTGCATACCACGAAGCCGGACATGCCATCGTGGGTCGCGTCGTGCCTGAGCATGATCCGGTCTATAAAGTCAGCATTATTCCGCGTGGTCGTGCATTGGGTGTAACGATGTTTCTGCCGGAAGAGGATCGCTACAGTCACAGCAAGCAAAGTATCCTCAGCAAAATCTGCAGCATGTATGGTGGTCGAATCGCTGAAGAGCTGACTTTGGGTAGTGAAGGTGTGACCACCGGAGCGTCGAACGACATCCAGCGTGCAACGCAGATGGCGCTGAACATGGTGAAGAAGTGGGGCCTGTCGGATCGCTTGGGCCCACTGCAATACGACGATGATCAGGATGAGTTGTTCCTGGGTCGTGGCGGCATGGCTGGTGGTGGCAAGACCTTGTCCGCTGAAACCCATCGCGCAATTGATGAGGAGGTCCGTTCGATCATTGATACCTGCTATGGCCGTGCAAAGAAAATTCTCGAAGACAACCGCGATAAACTGGAAGCGATGAAGGATGCGTTGCTTGAGTACGAAACGATAGATGCTGGCCAGATTGAAGACATCATGTCGGGGCGCACTCCGCGCAGACCGGCCGACTGGCACGATGATGTGCAGCGTCCGGGCCGTCCTGCGGCCTCAGAGAGCAGCGCGGCGACCACACCAACAGACAAGCCGCCCATGGGCAAACCTGCAAGCGAACACTGATTGTGCGGGTGTTGATAGTCGTACCAAGAGCTCTTCGGAGCTCTTTGTGCATCAAATGAAGCGGTTTCAGCGTCACCTGGTAATGCTTGTTGCAGTCGGCCATGTGACTTCGTGCGCCCCGGGCGCATTTCCTCCCGGCGTTATTCGATATGTTATTCGGTAGTAAGACGATTGATCTTTCCCAGCCGCAGGTAATGGGCATTCTCAATATCACCCCGGATTCCTTTTCCGATGGGGGCGAGCTGTTTGACGGAAATCGTCCTGTGCTCGAGCACATCGTTGATCGAGCTGCTGCGATGCTGGAAGCTGGTGCGAGCATTCTCGATATCGGAGGCGAATCGACCCGGCCGGGCGCGGAAACCGTGACAGAGCAGCAAGAGCTTGAGCGTGTGATCCCGGTGCTGGCAGCGCTGCGCTCGCGCTTCGATGCAGTGTTGTCCGTTGACACCGGCAATGCGCAGGTAATCCGCGAAGCTACAACCGCCGGGGCTGGACTTATCAACGACGTACGAGCGCTCCGGCAGCCCGGAGCGTTGGCAGCAGCAGCAAGCAGTGGGCTGCCGGTTTGCCTGATGCACATGCAGGGGATTCCCGGCACCATGCAGCAAGCTCCGGTCTATGTTGATGTCGTAGCAGAAGTCACAGGCTTTCTGCAGGCGCGCATGCAAACGTGCATGGGCGCCGGTATTGAAAGTTCCCGCTTGCTGATAGATCCCGGTTTCGGCTTTGGGAAAAGTTTGCAGCACAATCTGGTGTTGATCGCCGGTTTGGAACAACTGCAAAAGCTGGGAGTTCCGATGCTGGTGGGCATATCCCGCAAGCGTATGCTGGGCGCGGTTACCGGCAAGCCGGAAAGGCAGCGGGAAGCTGCCGGTATTGCCGGCGCTTTGTTTGCGGTCCAGAAAGGTGCCCGCATAATCCGTACCCACGATGTTGCCGGCATGGTGGATGCAATCAGGATGTGGATTGCCATCAACAACGCGCCATAATGATTTGATTCCTGCGATTAAGGCAGGCAGTAAGCCCTTGCGGAGGGGACAGGAAGTGAAACGTTATTTCGGTACCGATGGTATACGCGGCACAGTGGGTGAATTCCCCATCACGCCCGATTTCATGCTCAAACTTGGCTGGGCAACCGGCAAGGTGTTTGCACAGAAAGGCAAAGGCAAGGTGCTGATTGGCAAAGATACGCGTATCTCCGGTTACATGTTCGAAGCTGCACTTGAGGCCGGTTTGTGTTCTGCCGGGGTCGATATCAACATGGTCGGGCCGATGCCCACGCCTGCCATCGCCTATCTGACGCGGACATTCGGCGCCCAGGCGGGCATAGTAATCAGCGCCTCGCACAATCCGCATCAGGATAACGGTATAAAGTTCTTTTCAGCGGAAGGCGCGAAACTGGATGATGAAATCGAGACAGCGATAGAGGCCATGCTTGAGCAGGATTTTGTGATCGTGCAGTCCAGCGCTATCGGCAAAGCGGTACGCATCAACGATGCGGCTGGTCGTTATATCGAATTCTGCAAGAGCACTTACAAGACTTCTCGCAAGCTCAGCGGTCTCAAGATCGTAGTGGATTGTGCGAACGGTGCCACGTACCACATAGCGCCCAATGTATTCCAGGAATTGGGAGCCAAAGTCAGTGTAATTGGCAACAAACCAGATGGTCTCAACATCAATGAGAATTGTGGCTCCACACATCCGGCACGGCTCGCAGCCGAAGTGCTTGAGCAGAAAGCTGATCTCGGCATAGCGTTCGATGGTGATGGCGACAGGGTGATGATGGTTGACCACAAGGGTGAATTGGTCGACGGCGATGAGCTGCTGTACATCATTGCCAGCAGCAAGCATTCGTCCCAGGTGGCATGGCGTGGAGTGGTGGGCACTTTGATGAGTAACCTAGGGCTCGAATTGGCACTGCGTGACAAAGGTATCGACTTTGCAAGAGCCAAAGTTGGCGATCGTTACGTAATGGCCGAAATGCAGGCCAGGGGCTGGATTTACGGCGGAGAGTCATCCGGACATCTCATCTGCCTGGATGCCACCACCACTGGTGACGGGATCGTATCTGCATTGCAGGTGTTGGCAGCGATGCAGGGGCAAGGCCGCGCACTGGCTGACATAAAGTCTGGTATGACCAAGTTTCCACAGAC
>CAISOD010000293.1 GCA_903887045.1 uncultured Gammaproteobacteria bacterium
AGGTCTTCGACGATCAGCCAGCCGATACCGATGTAGCCATTAAGTGATTTCAATAAATTCCGCTGCTCAAAAGCGCGCATCAACACAACAGTACTGGCGACTGAAATGCAGAGTCCGAACACCACTGCCGAACCGGTACTCCAGCCCCAAAGCGTAGCTGCCACGAAGCCGAGCGAAGTCGACAAGGCGATGCACGCAAGAGCGCCAGGCAGCGCGATGCGTTTGACCTCCAGCAGGTTATCCAGCGAGAAATGCAGCCCAACACCAAACATCAACAGGATGATGCCGATCTCGGCCAGCTGCTGCGACAGTGCCAGGTCTACCACCAGTCCTGGCGTGGCCGGGCCCACCATCACGCCGGCCAGCAAATATCCTACGAGTGTGGGCAACTTCAGTTTGTTGGCGACTACTCCCAGTACGAGCGCCAGCGCGAAACTCGCTGCAATGGTTGTAATCAACGGAAATTCGCTCTGCATCCGTCTTCTCCTGTGTCTTTGACCTGCACTATAACAAGGTCTGTCTCTATAATCAGACCATGAATTCCTTCCTCCAGGCCGGCCCATGAAATTCGTGCTCGCAGTATTCGGAGTGCTGATAACGGCGGTGTTGCTGCTGGCCGGCTTCGGTATCGCTGCCGTGTTTGATTCTGCGCCGGCCATCGCCGAGCGACCGCCGCTGACAGCGGCCGATCTCGAAGCCGTGCGTGGCTTGCTGCGGCAGGTTGATCCGCGCAACAAGGTGGCCGGCTCGCTGACGGAACTCACGTTGCGCGAGGCGGATATCGAGCAGTCTCTCAACTACGGGCTCGACCGTTTTCGTCTCGGCAGCGCGCGCTTTGATATTGCCAATGGTGCTACTGCCTTCCAGTTCAGTGTGCCGCTGGCGCTGGCCTGGTTCACGCCTTACCTGAATGCCGATGTAACACTGATGCAGCAGGGCGGTGGTCTGCGCGTACAGCACATGCGGGTTGGCAGCATCGATCTGCCGCCGTCGGTGGGCGACCGCATTCTGTCTGCCGTGCATGCTGATCTGCAGCAGCGCCTGCCGGACTACGCTGCTGTCATCGCTGCGGTAGACCACTTCGATATCGGCAACGACGAACTGACACTCGGCTATCGCTGGCAACCGCAGTTGTTTGATCAACTGTCGGCGCGCGGGCGTGAACTGCTGCTGAGCCCCGATCTGCAGGAGCGCCTGCAGGCCCATGCCCGCCGCCTGGCGCAGCTGTCGCGCAATCCGTTGTTGCCGGCCCGCACATCGTTGACGAGCTTGCTCGCTCCGATGCTGCAGTTCGCCAGCGAACGCGGTGGCGATGCGAGGGAAGAGAATCGCGCAGCGCTGCAGGTGCTGGCGCTGTACATCATGAATGTCGATCAGCGCTTGCTGCTGGGTGACGATCCCGACGGCAGGCCGCAGCGGCATCAGCTGCAACTGGCCGGGCGCCGGGATTATGCGCAGCACTTCCTGCTATCGGCCGCGCTGGCTGTCAGCACCGATGCCGCGCTGACGCAGCAGATGGGACTGTTGAAAGAGCTGCAGGACGCCGAAGCCGGCGGCAGCGGTTTCAGTTTCACTGATCTGGCGGTAGATCGTGCCGGTGCGCGTTTCGGTGAACTGGCAGTGGCAAGCGCCAGCGAGGCGCAGCGTGTGCAGCAGGCTTTGGCAGCAGACACAGCGGCCGAAGCCTTGTTGCTGCCCGATCTGCGCAACCTGCCGGAATTCATGCCGGCGGCCGAGTTCGAACAGCGCTTTACTGCAGTGGGTTCGCCGGCCTGGAACGCAGTTGCCGACGACATCGAACAGCGCCTCAAGGCGCTGCCGTTGTTCTCGGTGCCGGAATAGCCAGCCAGCCTGCATAGTCGATCAATACGCCCGCCAGCGGGAATTCCACCTTGAAGGCAAAGCAGTAGTTGCCGTCCGGCGTGGCACCTTCCCACGCATCAACGTCGATCAGTTCTTCCAGCATCGGAATGCCGGCAAAACTCCAGCTTTCCAGTTGCCACACGATGCGCTCGTTGCGCACGCGCAGGCTGTAACAGAAATTGAACAGTCCGAAGTCTTCGCGCAGCAGGTTGGTGCGGTTGATACGCGTGAGTGTCGATGAAAACTGGGAGTTGTTGAAGCTGCGCGACCAACGCTCCTGTACCTCGGTGCGTATCACCTTTACCACCATGTCGACTTCAGCGGCCGCTGGTGAGGGAAAACCACTGAGCTTGCGCAGCATTCTCGCCATCAGGCCGTTGGAGCCCTTCACTTCCACCTTGCCATCAAAGTGGGCAAGGCGGGCCTCGTGGAAGTGCTTTATCACAGCCGGCAGCCTGGGGTACTGGTCGCGCAGGATGAGTTGGAACAAGGGGTGCATAACGCAGCTCACGGCAAAAATATGAGGGAAATGTACCCGGTTGCTGTGCTGATGGACAGCGCCATGCACCTCAGTTGCTGGCCGCTGTTTTCGCCATTGCTGCCAGTGCCTGTTGCAGCCGCTGGTGGGGATCGCCACTGGCTGTCAAGTACGACACGCCGAGCCCGTGCAACCTGTCGCGGTAGCGGGCGGCCAGCATGTCGCGGCCCTGTGGATGTTCGCGCAGCGGGTCGGGTTCCCACGGGATGTGGTGGTCGCACAACAGATAGGTGCGTGGGCCTGCGGTCAGCGACTGGCCGAACAAGTCCAGCAGTGCCGGCTCGGCGTGGCCATAGCGTACTTCGCTCCACACCACGATCACCAGGAGGTCGGTATCGCAGACAGCGAACGGTGGCGCCTGTTGCAGTACCTTCTGTTCATGTTCCAGCTGCAGGCGGGCGATATTCAGCAGATCGTGCTGGCCATACTGATAGCCCGGCTGCGCGTGGTAGCGCGCATTGAGGTAATCACGCGAGGCTTCCCTTACCAGCGGACACCGCAGTGAATCGCTGAGTTGGGTGGCCAGTGTGGTCTTGCCGCTGGATTCGGGGCCAGTGGTGATGAGGAGATGCGTCATGGCAGTGAGGTGCAGGAAACAGCCACGATTGTAGAACGGACGGCTTCTTCATGCCGGCTTTATGTCGCTGGTGGCGGTGGGCGGCTCACATTCATGATTGAAGCGAGTAAACTCGGCGCCGCGACACCAACACTCCAAGGGGAGCCCTCGATGTACCACAAAAAACTGATTCTGTTGCTGGCAGCGATCACCAGCGCCCACGGCGCCAATGCAGCCGACAGTCCGGATCCGGCCAACGCCGGCAAATCCTTTTTCCGCCAGCAATGCGCGCTGTGCCACAGCGCAGAAGCCAACGACAACGGTGGCGCCCAGGGGCCGTCATTGCAGGGCGTATTCGGTCGTGCCGCTGCGGCCGGCGAGTTCTCGTACTCATCCGCACTGAAGGCGGCCAACCTCAGCTGGGATGCCGCTACCCTGGATCGTTTCCTGGCGTCGCCCACCACAGTAGTACCGGGTTCGGCCATGGTGGTGCCGGTAACCAACGCCACCGACCGCGCCAATGTGGTGGCCTATTTCGCCGCACTCGGCAACGGTACCTTCAAGGAAGCGGCACCGCGTGGCTTCGGTCCCGGTGGTCCGGGTGGTGGTCCACCGCCGGCTGCCGCACCAGTTGCCGGCAATGCCGACTGGAAGCTTGATGCTCCTGGTCGCAAGCATCGCATTGATGTTGCCAACCTGCCGGCGCCCTATGCCACAGCCGGTGCCACCAACTTTCCGCGGCTGGTGCCCAAACCTGCCGGTGCCGAGCTGAAACTGCCGGCCGGCTTCAAGGTGGAAACCTTCACTACCGAACTCACCGCACCACGCACAATGAAGATCGCGCCGAATGGCGACATCTTCGTGGTGGAAACCCAGAGCGGCCGCGTAAAAGTGATGCGCCCGAGCGCCGATGGCAGCAAGCCGCAGGCGATCACCGTATTTGCGCAAGGTCTGCTGCAGCCCTTTGGCATCGCGTTCTACCCGGCAGCCAATCCGCAGTGGGTATATGTGGCCGAAACCAATCGTGTAGTGCGCTATGCCTACAAGACCGGTGATACCGCCGCCAGCGCAGTGCCGGAGGTAGTAGTGCCGCAACTGTCGCCGGTGGGTGGTGGTCACTACACCCGCGATCTGGTGTTCTCGCCCGATGAAAGTCGCATGTTCGTATCGGTGGGTTCGCAGTCGAACGTACCCGAAAGCACCGATGTGATGGCGAAGAAGACCGTGGCGGAAGCGCAGGCGTGGGAAGCCGAACACGGCCTTGGTGCCACCTGGGGCAATGAAGAAAACCGCGCCGGTGTGATGGTGTTTGATGTTGCCAACGGCGCTGTTGCTGCCGGCTCGGGCAGGATGTACGCCAACGGCATACGCAACTGTGTGGGCCTGACAATGCAGCAGAGCACCGGTGAGCTCTGGTGCACCACCAACGAACGCGACATGCTCGGCGACGATCTGGTGCCTGACTACTCCACCCGCGTGAAGGAAGGCGGTTACTACGGCTGGCCGTGGTACTACTTCGGCAAATACGAAGAGCCGCGTCTTGCGGGTGATCGCCCTGATCTTGCCGGCAAGGCCATCGTGCCCGATGTGGCATACACCGCGCATTCGGCGTCGGTCAGCCTGACGTTCTACGACGCCACCAGCGGCAACTCTGTGTTCCCGGCGGAGTACCGCAACAGTGGCTACGCTGTGCTGCATGGCTCGTGGAACCGCGCGTTCCGTACTGGCCACAAGATCGTGCGCGTGCTGCTTGATGGCAACAACGTGCCTACCGGCGAGTACGAAGACTTCATGGTGGGCTTCATCACTGAAGACGGCAACTCATGGGGCCGCCCCAACGCAATCGTGGTAGCGCAGGATGGCTCACTGTTGCTGGGTGACGACGGCACCAACGTGGTCTACCGTATCTCCACCACAAAGTAAGCAAAGAGTTCAAAGGGGTCAGAGTAACTTGATCGTCGCGATAGCGTCAGGCGGCGCGATCAGTTGAATCAAGTTACTCTGACCCCTTTGATTTTGATGAAACGCCCAAGCTGTCAACGTTGTTTGCGCCCGCATGCCGCCTGCCTGTGTACAGCGCTGCCCGCGACAGCAATCGCCAATCGCTGGCCGGTGCACATCCTGCAACACACGCAGGAACGCAAGCACGCGCTCAATACTGCACGCATTGCTGTGCTGGGTTTGCAACAGTGCGTGTTGCATGCAGTGAGCGATGAACCAGTGGAAACAGTGCTGCCACCTGAATTGCTGGCAACGCTCGCCAAGGCATTGTTGATCTACCCTGCGGCCGATAGCACCGACGTAAGCCAACTCGCGACTGAAGAAGTGGCAGGGCGGCCATTGCTGTTGCTGGATGCCAGCTGGCGTAAAAGCCGGCGCCTGCTGCTGGCCTCGCCGTGGTTGCAGCAGTTGCCGACAATCAGCGTTGCGCTGCCAACGCCTTCCCGCTACCGCATCCGCCGCGAACCGCAGCCGGGTTACAGCAGCAGTCTGGAAGCGTTGCTGTATGTAATGGGCACGCTGGAAGGAGATCACGCGCGATACGCGCCACTGCTGGCGGCGATGGATGGGATGGTTGATCAGCAGATTGAACGGATGGGGGAGCCGGTTTATCGCCGCAATTACCGGCGCCAACCTTAAGCTGTTCACTCACTTGCTTCAGGGCAGCGCTGACAGCTAACGCGTCGTCATGCCCGCGCAGGCGGGAATGACGTATGCCGAACACCATCGGTCGTGTTGGCACTACTGCATGAACCCACCCTGCCAATCTTCCTGTGCGCGGGAAATGACGTAGGCGTGGATGTCGTTCACTTGTGCTTCCGTCATGGTTTCCTGCCGTGGCATGCCTTTGTCGGCACGGGTGCCTTGCAGCACGATGGTGTTGAAATCGGCGTGGGTTTCGGGAGTCATGTAGCGCAGGTCTTTCAAACCACCGATGGCATTCTGGCCGTGGCACAGCTGGCAGGTGCCGGCGAACAATTGCTCACCACGATCGATCTGCTCACGCGCAAACCGGGTGGCCGGTGGTGCTACCAGCGACGCCGGTTCCGGCGCCGGTGGCAGCTGCACACCAGTGGCATCGAGTGCGAACACCAACAGGCGGGCCGGGGCGTAGGTGAAGGGCACACCGCCTTCGTTGAGGCCGTACACCAGCGCGCTGTTCCAGCCGGCGTTGATGGCGAGGTATTGCTTGCCATCCACTTCATAGGTGATGGGACCGCCGGGCGCCACGCTGTCGATCGGTATTTCCCACAGCAGCTCACCCTTGTCGGCGCTGTAGATCGACAGCGTCTTGCGGATGCTGCTCTGCACTACCAGATTGCCGGCGGTGGTCATGGTGCCACCGTTGCCGGAATGCGGATGCGGCACCCGCCATACTTCCTTCTGCTGCACCGGGTCCCACGCCAGCAGGTAGCCTTTTTCGTTGTCCTGCATCTGTTGGTTCAAGGTTTTGCGCAGTTCGGGATTGCCACGGCCACCGGCCCAAGTGGAGGCGCCGAGTTTGAAGTTGAGTTCGTCAGCTACCGAATACACCTGCCAGGTTTCCTGTGCCGGAATGTAGACGAGGCCGGTCTGCGGATTGAACGAGATCGGGTTCCAGCTGTGACCGCCGCCAAAACCGGGACTCAGCAAAACCGGTTCGCTGGTGGGGTAGGCGATGTTGCTCAGCACTGGTCGGCCAGTGGCCATGTCCACGTGCGTCGAC
>CAISOD010000294.1 GCA_903887045.1 uncultured Gammaproteobacteria bacterium
CCACACGCACTCTTTACGCCGACAGGTTGGTAGGGGAAGGCTTGCTGACGAAAGAAGAAGCCGACGACCTGATGAGCAATTACCGCAAGGCTCTGTCGGAAGGCACGCATGTAGTGAAGAGCCTTGTCACTGCACCGAATACCGCGCTTTACGTCGATTGGCGCCCCTACCTTGGCCACGACATGAGCATGCCGTGCGATACCACGATCAATATCAATCAGCTGAAATCGCTGGCTGAGCGCATCATCCAATTGCCGGCCGGTTTCTCGGTGAACCGTCAGGTTGCCAAGGTATTGGAGGACCGCAGCAAGATGGCGAAAGGCGAGCTATCGCTCGACTGGGGCTGTGCTGAATTGCTGGCTTATGCCTCGCTGGTCAACAACGATTACAAAGTGCGAATTACCGGACAGGATGTTGGCCGTGGCACGTTCTCGCACCGCCATGCCGTCTTGCACGACCAGAACAGCGGTGAAGCGTATGTACCGCTGGCTCACATCCACCAGTCCGAGAAGAAATTCGTGCTGTACGACTCCTTCCTGTCAGAAGAAGCGGTGCTTGCATTCGAATATGGCTACTCCACTACGCGCCCTGATGCCTTGGTGATTTGGGAAGCCCAGTTCGGCGATTTTGCCAACGGTGCCCAGGTGGTGATAGATCAGTTTATCGCCAGTGGTGAATACAAGTGGGAGCGCCTGTGCGGCCTCGTGATGTTGCTGCCTCATGGATATGAGGGGCAGGGTCCTGAACACAGCTCGGCGCGTCTCGAACGCTTCCTGCAACTGTGCGCACAAAAGAATATGCAGGTGTGCGTGCCAACCACGCCTGCCCAGGTCTTCCACATGTTGCGCCGCCAGATGATCCGTCCGTTGCGCAAGCCGTTGATTGTCATGACGCCGAAGAGTCTGTTGCGTCACAAGGAAGCCATCTCAACGTTGGACGAATTGGCCAATGGTGCTTTCCAGACCGTGATCGGCGAGACCGATGCGCTGCAGCCAAAGCAGGTCAAACGACTGATTCTGTGCAGCGGCAAGGTCTACTATGACCTGCGTGCCCGTCGTCGCGACAAGAAAATCGAAGATGCTGCCATTGTGCGTCTTGAACAGCTGTATCCGTTCCCGGAAGACAAGCTGGCCGAAGTCATGGCGCCTTACGCCAATCTGGAAACCGTAGTGTGGTGCCAGGAAGAACCGCAAAACATGGGCGCCTGGTATTCAAGCCAGCATCACATGCGCAACGTGATCGCGAAGTACAACCCGGCCCTCGCCTTGGTGTATGCCGGCCGTGAAGCTTCGGCATCGCCGGCAGCTGGTTACGGTGCACTGCACAACAGGGAACTGGAACAGTTCCTGAAAGATGCCTTCGAAGCAAAATAACAAACTGCCTGCCCATTAAAGGAAGCACCAACATGGCGAATATAGAAATCAAGGCCCCGCAACTTCCCGAGTCTGTCCCCGATGGCCGTATTGCCACCTGGTACAAGAAGGCTGGCCAGGCTGTTGCACGCGATGAACTCCTTGTCGATATCGAAACCGATAAAGTCCTGCTGGAAGTGGTGGCACCCGCCGATGGCGTGCTGCAAACGATCGTGAAGGCAGAAGGCGACACCATCAACAGCAATGAACTGCTGGCTGTGATCGAAGCGGGTGCCACTGCCGCCTCCGCCGCACCGGCTACTGCGGCCAAGGCCGTTGCTCCGGCTGTGACAGTAGACAACAGCAACCTTGAAGTATTGATGAGTCCGGCGGCGCGCAAGCTGATCGAAGAGAACAAGTTGGATCCGAATTCGGTTCCAAGCACTGGCAAGGACGGTCGCATTACCAAGGAAGATGTTGTCAATTTCATCAGTGGACCGAAGGCCACCTCCGCCAAGGCTTCGGCGGGCGAACCCGCTGCCAAGCCCGCGGCAGCTCCTGTGCCAGTACCTCAAGGAGCGCGTGCAGAACAGCGAGTGCCAATGACGCGTTTGCGCGCCAAGATTGCCGAGCGCCTGCTCGAAGCATCGCAAACCACTGCGATGCTGACGACCTTCAATGAAGTCAACATGGCTGAAGTGATGGCGCTGCGCACCCGCTACAAAGACATGTTCGAGAAGAAGCACGGTGGTGTGCGTCTCGGCTTCATGTCGTTTTTCGTGCGTGCGTGCATTGAAGCGCTGAAACGTTTCCCGGCCGCCAACGCGTCGATCGACGGCAATGACATCGTTTACCACGGCTACCAGGACATCGGCGTTGCTGTGTCCTCGCCGCGCGGTCTGGTCGTGCCGGTGTTGCGCAATGCTGACGCACTCAGCCTGGCCCAGATCGAGAAATCCATCAGTGATTTCGGTGCCAAAGCCAAAGACGGCAAACTCAGTATTGAGGAGATGACGGGCGGTACCTTCACCATTTCCAACGGAGGTGTATTCGGTTCGCTGTTGTCGACGCCGATACTGAACCCGCCACAAACAGCCATCCTCGGTATGCACAAGATCCAGGAACGGCCGATGGCGGTGAACGGCGAGGTGAAAATCCTGCCAATGATGTACTTGGCACTGTCCTACGACCATCGCATGATCGATGGCAGGGAAGCTGTGCAGTTCCTCGTCACCGTTAAAGAATTGCTGGAAGACCCGGCGCGCATTTTCCTTGAAGTCTGACTTTTACCGCCGCAACTGCCGCATAGAAAGGAACCCGATATGTCAGCTGATTATGATGTGATTGTGATAGGCGCCGGCCCCGGTGGTTACGTGGCGGCAATTCGTGCAACCCAGTTGGGTTTGAAGACTGCGTGTGTCGAAAAGTGGTTGGATGACGCCGGCAAGCCGGTATACGGCGGGACCTGTCTGAACGTGGGTTGCATTCCATCGAAGGCATTACTCGATTCCTCGCACAAATTCCATGAGGCCAGCCACGGCTTTGACGTGCACGGCATCAAGGTAGGCAAGGTCGAGATCGACGTACCTGCCATGATTGCCCGCAAGACCAAAGTGGTGAAGCAGCTGACTGGTGGTATCGCCGGGTTGTTCAAAGCCAACGGCGTTACCGGTATCAGCGGCACCGGCAAGTTGCTGAAAGATCGCAAGGTGGAAGTGACTGCTGCCGATGGCAGCAAGCAGGTATTGAGTGCCAACAGCATCATCGTTGCTGCTGGTTCGGTGCCAATCGAAATCCCGCCTACACCGCTCAATGGTGACACCATAGTTGATTCCACCGGCGCGCTGGAGTTCCAAAGCGTACCGAAACGCCTTGGTGTTATCGGTGCCGGCGTGATCGGCCTCGAACTTGGCTCGGTATGGTCACGCCTGGGTTCGAAAGTAGTGGTGCTCGAAGCCACCGAAAATTTCCTGCCCATGGTCGATCAGCAGATCGCCAAAGAAGCCAGCAAGATACTGACCAAGCAGGGCCTCGACATCCGTCTCGGCTCCAAGGTAACCGGCAGCAAAGTGAAAGCCGGAAAGAACAGCGAAGTCACAGTGCAGTACACCGACAAGGAAGGCAACAAGGAAGAAACCTTCGACAAACTTATCGTATGTGTCGGCCGTAAACCTTACACGGTGGGTTTGCTGGCTGATGATTGTGGCGTGCAGAAGGACGAGCGCGGCTTCATCAAGGTCGACAACCATTGCGCTACCGGCGTGGACGGTGTGTATGCCATCGGTGATCTCGTGCGTGGCCCGATGCTGGCGCACAAGGCGTCGGAAGAGGGCATCATGGTGGCTGACATCATTGCCGAGCATAAAGCTTCGTTGAATTACGATCTGATACCTTCTGTGATCTATACACATCCGGAAATTGCTGCCATCGGCAAGACTGAAGAGCAGCTCAAAGCCGCCGGTATCGAATACAAAGTCGGAACCTTTCCGTTTGCCGCCAGTGGTCGCGCACTTGCTGCCAACGATTCCGATGGCATGGTGAAAATGCTCGCCGATGCCAAGACTGACCGCGTGCTGGGCTGTCACATCATCGGGCCGTCGGCTGCTGATCTTGTGCAGTCCGTCGTGATCGCAATGGAGTTCAGTTCCAGTGCCGAAGATCTGGCGATGACGGTCTTCTCGCATCCGGCTTTGAGTGAGGCGGTTCACGAAGCAGCATTGGCTGTGAACGGCCATGCGATCCATATTGCCAACCGCAAGAAAAAATAACCTGTTTCCAGTCACTGAGACCCTCCCATGAACTTACACGAGTACCAGGGCAAGCAACTGTTTGCCGAATACGGGCTGCCGGTGTCGAAAGGCTATGCCTGCGATACGCCGGATGAAGCGGCGGCTGCAGCCGACAAGATCGGTGGCAGCGAATGGGTGGTCAAAGCCCAGGTGCATGCTGGTGGTCGCGGCAAGGCCGGTGGCGTCAAGCTGCTCAAGAGCAAGGAGGAAATCCGCGAGTTTGCGGCCAAATGGCTGGGAAAGAATCTTGTCACCTACCAGACCGACAAGAACGGCCAGCCAGTCACCAAAATACTGGTTGAGTCATGCACGGACATCGCCCAGGAACTCTACCTTGGCGCCGTCGTTGATCGCTCATCGCGCCGGGTGGTGTTCATGGCATCCACTGAGGGTGGTGTTGAAATCGAGAAGGTTGCTCACGACACTCCCGAAAAGATTCTCAAAGCCACCATTGATCCGCTGACAGGTGCCCAGCCTTACCAGGCCCGCGATCTCGCGTTCAAACTCGGCTTGAATCCTGAGCAGATCAAACAGTTCACTCACATTTTTCTTGGCTTGGCCAAGTTGTTCGTTGAATGCGATCTGTCGCTGCTGGAAGTCAATCCACTTGTCATCACCAAAGCAGGCAACCTGCATTGTCTGGATGCCAAGCTGAACATCGACGGCAACGCGCTGTTCCGTCAGCCCAAGATCCGTGCGATGCACGATCCGTCGCAAGACGACGCTCGTGAAGCGCTCGCTGCCAAGTGGGAGCTGAACTACGTTGCGCTCGAAGGCAACATCGGTTGCATGGTCAACGGTGCCGGCCTTGCAATGGGCACAATGGACATCGTCAAGCTGCACGGTGGCCAACCGGCAAACTTCCTCGATGTAGGCGGTGGTGCCACCAAAGAACGTGTGACCGAAGCCTTCAAGATCATCCTGTCCGACGCCAATGTGAAGGCCGTATTGGTCAACATCTTTGGCGGCATAGTGCGCTGCGATCTGATTGCCGAAGGCATTATCGGTGCTGTGGCCGAAGTGGGCGTAAAGATTCCTGTCGTCGTCCGTCTGGAAGGCAACAATGCCGAACTGGGAGCGAAGGTGTTGGCTGATAGCGGCCTCAACATCATCGCGGCCAAGAGTCTCACCGACGCTGCCCAGCAGGTCGTCAAAGCAGCAGGAGGTGTGTAATGAGTATCCTGATAAACAAGAACACCCGCGTTATTTGCCAGGGCTTCACGGGCTCGCAGGGCACGTATCACAGCGAACAGGCGATTGCCTACGGTACCCTGATGGTTGGCGGTGTAACTCCGGGCAAGGGGGGCCAGAAGCATCTGGGCCTGCCGGTATTCAACACTGTGGCCGACGCAGTAAACGAAACCGGCGCTGAAGCATCAGTCATCTACGTACCGGCTCCGTTCTGCAAGGACTCGATCCTGGAGGCCGCCAATGCAGGCATCAAACTTATCGTCTGTATCACCGAAGGCATCCCAACGCTGGACATGCTGGTCGTAAAAGTGAAATGCGATGAACTTGGCGTGCGCCTGATCGGCCCCAACTGCCCTGGTGTTATCACGCCGGGCGAATCCAAGATCGGCATCATGCCGGGCCACATCCACAAACCGGGTAAAGTCGGCATTGTGTCGCGCTCAGGCACATTGACCTATGAAGCTGTCAAACAGACCACCGACTACGGTTTCGGCCAGTCGACCTGTGTCGGCATCGGGGGTGACCCGATCCCTGGCTCCAATTTCATCGACATTCTCAAGCTGCTGCAGAATGATGCGCAGACCGAAGCCATCGTGATGATAGGCGAGATCGGTGGCAGTGCCGAAGAAGAGGCTGCAGCCTTCATCAAGGCAAATGTCACCAAACCAGTGGTGTCCTACATCGCCGGCGTAACCGCGCCTCCAGGTAAACGTATGGGTCATGCTGGTGCCATCATTGCCGGTGGCAAGGGCACCGCAGCCGAGAAGTTTGCGGCACTGGAAGCAGCCGGCATCACCACCGTGAAGTCGCTGGCTGATATCGGTAACGGCATCAAGCAGGCTACCGGCTGGAAGTAACGTAAGCTGGTGATAAAAAGGCCTGCAGGAGCGGGCCTTTAGCCGCGCCGCTGGTGTCATTGGGACCAGCGTACCAACCCGTTGTTTGTATGCCGCCTTTGATAATTGCGCCGATGAGTTCTGTATCGGCATCGTTGGGATGGTTGTAGGTTCCCTGCGGGTTATTGGCAAAGAATTGATACCCCTGACCACCAATCGTTAGCCTTGAATTTTCTCCAACTGCCCACATTTTCATGC
>CAISOD010000295.1 GCA_903887045.1 uncultured Gammaproteobacteria bacterium
GCCAAAACCGGGACTCAGCAAAACCGGTTCGCTGGTGGGGTAGGCGATGTTGCTCAGCACTGGTCGGCCAGTGGCCATGTCCACGTGCGTCGACCAGGTCGTGTTCGGCACGTAATGTTCGGCCGACAGCAGCTCGCCGGTTTCGCGATCGATCACGTAGAAATAGGCCTGCTTCGGCGCATGCATGATTACCTTGCGCTCGACGCCATTGAGAGTGAGTTCACCCAACAGCGGCTGCGAGGTGCAGTCGTAGTCCCATTGCTCCGACGGAATTTCCTGGTAGTGCCATTTGTATTCGCCGGTGGCGGCATCGACGGCGACGATCGAACACAGGAACAGGTTGTCACCGCCTTCGGGGCTGCGGAATTTCATGTGATGCGGTGAGCCGTTGCCGGTGGGGAAGTACACCAGATTGAGATCGGGATCGTAGGCGATGCCGTCCCAGTTGTTGCCGCCGCCGCCCATCTTCCACCACTCGCCGGTCCAGGTGGCGGCAGCCATGGCCATTACCGAGTCGGAGGCTTCACCATCAAGCTTGCCGGGTTCGCCGGGCACGATGAAGAAGCGCCACACTTTCTCGCCGGTGTCGGCGTTGTAGGCGCTCATGTAGCCGCGCGAACCCACATCACCGCCGCTGTTGCCGATCACCACCAGGTTGCCGGCCATGCGTGGTGCGCCGGTGATGGAGAGTGGCTGGCCTTCAATTTTGGTATCGGTCTGCCAGATTTCTGCGCCGGTTTTGGCGTCAACCGCGATCAGGCGACCATCGAGCGCCGGGATAATGATCTTGCCGTTCCACGCTGACACTCCGCGGCTGACGGTGCCGCAGCAGGTAATGCGCGAATACTCGGGCGCGACTTTCGGATCGTACTGCCACAGCTTTTCGCCGGTGGCGGCGTTGTAGGCGGTGGTCACGCTCCACGCCGAGATGTTGTAGAGCACACCGTCGACTACCAGTGGCGTGCCTTCCACACCGCGCATGGTGCCGAGTTCGGCGAACCAGGCGAGGCCCAGCCGGCTTACGTTGGTGTCATTGATCTGGGTGAGCGTGCTGTAGCGTTGTTCTTTCCAGGTGCCACCGTAGTTGACCCAGTTCTGCGGTTCGCTAGCGGCGTTGACGTAGCGCGCGTGGTCGATGGCTGCGGCTCCCTCGGGAGCCGGCGCTGCGGCAGGCGGCATCGTCGTGGTTTCGGCAAGCGGAGCCGGTTCCGTGGTGGATTGACCACAGCCTGCAAGCCAAAGGCAAAACAGCAAACCAGAAAGCGAACCTGCATGGCGTGAGAGCTTCATTGTTGTAATTGTCCCAGTGGTTGAACGAGGGCCCGATCTGTCGCCGGGCTTTCCGCAAGCGGAAACGCGAGTAAAGCAGTCCCTACTGCAGGTGACAAGGGAGCTTCACAATGCCTGCAGCAGTATTCAATCGGCAGCCGTGAAGGTGTCCGTCGCCCGCCACAGATACCAGCTGGCGACTGTGCGGTAGGGCGCCCAGATCTCGCCGTGCAGTTTGAGCGCCTTCGGTGTCGGCATGTCGCTGTGGCCCTGCATCAGCATGAAACCCTTGCGCACGCCAAAGTCGTCTACTGGCAATACGTCAGGGCGGCCAAGACGAAAGATCAACAGCATTTCCACCGTCCAGCGGCCAATGCCACGCACGGTGGTCAGCGTGGTGATGATGTCTTCGTTGTCCAAATCATGCAGGTCTTCCATCACCGGCAGCGTGCCGTCCAGCACCTTGGCAGCCAGATCGCGCAGGGCCAGCTGCTTGTTGCGTGAGAGACCGGCGCTGCGCAGCTTGTCCTCGGGAGCGCGTTTGATGTCTTTTGCGGTGAACTGCTCCGAGCGTGGGAACAAGGCGCAGGTGCGCTGGTAGATGGTCTCTGCTGCTTTTGCATGCAGCTGCTGGAAGATGATGGAGCGTGCCAGCGACAGAAACAGATCACTGTCTTGCTGCACCTGCAAGCGGCAAGGGCCAATGCGGGCGATCAACGCAGCCATGGCCGGATCGGCGGTGGTGAGGTGCTTGCCGGCTTTGCGAAGGGTGGCAGGGCTGTTTATGCGGGTGTTCATCGGGTTTCCGGCTCCATGCCTTGTCGGCGTGTATAGTGGGGCGGCTGGACGCTTTGCAATCCATCGGCATTCTGCACTCGTAACAGCATAGCCAAGTCAGGGTTAATGCCAATGTCGAAAAAGCTGATCTACTTATTGTTGTTCTCTTGCTTCTTGCTGGATACCTCTTACGCCATGGCTATCGAAGAACCGAAGTTCACCGTAGTCACTTCCCGCGACGGCGTCGAATATCGCCAGTACGAAGCCTACATGGTGGCGGCCACCCTCATTGCCGGTGAAAACGACCGCGATACAGCCTCCAGTCAGGGCTTCCGCCGGCTGTTCAAATACATCAGTGGCGACAATACGCCCAACAAGTCCATCAGCATGACGGCGCCGGTACAACAAACGCCTTCTGCCAACGGGTGGAAAATCGCCTTCATAGTTCCCCAGCAATTTTCGCAGGACACCGTGCCCACGCCAGCCAGTGCGGATGTAGCCATTGAGACAGTACCTGCCCAACTGATGGCAGTGGTCCGCTATTCCGGTCGTTGGACCGACAAGAATCTCAAACAACATGCCGATGAACTACTGCAAAAGCTCGAGGCTGCCGGCATCCCGACCCAGGGTCCAGTGATGAGTGCTGCCTACAACGCGCCGTTCACACCACCGTTCATGCGGCGCAATGAAGTGATGGTAGTAGTGGATCGGGTCCCCTGAGTCACGGCATTTGGCTGTGTACTGTGGCTGGCGGGGCTTCGTCAGCCCTTCGGCACAAACGCCAAAAAGCGCCGTGGGTTGTCGATCATGATGCGGTGCAATACTTCCTCATTGGCGCCAGCCGCTTTCAGCTTCGGTATGAATGACGTCAGCGTTTTGTCGTAGCCGCTGGAGGCATCGGCCGAGAACAGCAGATTGTCGGCATAACCGGCATCAATCAGCGCCAGCACCATTGGCACCACCCGCGCATCACCATTGCCTCCCTGGCGATCGAAGCCGATGAAGGCGCCGCGCTGACACAGCGTTTTGTGCACATACACGTTGGCATCTACCAGATTGCCGAGATGGCCAATCACCACACTGGCCGGATTCACTCCCATGTCTTCGAGGATGTTGAGTTGCTCGATGGCAGCTTTGCCCGGAATGCCGGTGTGCGTAATGATCGGCAGGTTAGTGGCCACATGCACGCGACCCACGGCGCGGAACACCTTGCGTTCATCGCTGGTCATTTCATCCCATGAGCCTATTTCGCCCAGTGCACCGGTGGGATTGGCTGCTATCTGCTCCAGCAGCGCCTGCACGATGTCGTCTTCACTCATCGTGGCGATTGACGCCGGATAGTACGGCTGCGAATAAAAACCTGCACAGGCCACGATAGGCATGCCGGTTTGCATGGATACCTGCCGGGCGAAATCGACATCACGTCCCATGTCAGGATGGCCGGCATCGACAATGCAGGCGACACCAGCGGCTTTGGCCTTGTTGACGTCAGCCACCATGGCAGCGAGATCGGTAGTCGGGCCGCTTGCAGGTCCTGTTGCCGGTGGACGCGGCGCAGCAGTGTTGTTGGGCGCAGGTGCGGCCGGAGCCGGAATGGCCGCAGTGGATTCATTGAGTGCGCGTACCGCGGCCGATGCTGCGCGGAACTTGTCCATGAAATCCGCTGCCAGCGACAGATGCTCATGAAACAGCGTGGACCCGCCAGCGAGTTCCTCGGGTGCGTAGTCCCGCAAGAGCGTTCTGATCACTGCGCCTTGGGGCAATGTTGGTGCTTGGCTGAATGCGAGTGAGGGCAGGGCGGTAGCGGCAGCACTGATGCCGGAGAATTTCAGCAGCTTGCGACGGGTGATTGTTTGCATGGTTCGATGCTCGTGTGGCTATTGTGTTTTTGTGGGCGAACTTCAATCAAGACCTGGCTGGAACGAAAGGTTTTCGCCTTCGAGGGCGAAGTTGACCAATCCCCTGCTGGCGTCCAGGCAACAAACGTAATTCTTCATCAATTCAACCCAATGCATCCAGAGATACAGCAGAAATCCAAATTTCGCACTATGTTGTAGAGATGATTTTGTCTGTCAAAGGAATGGCGGTGCATATGGATATACTGGATTTGGTCGCTGCGATCCGCGCCGAGCGCACGTTTTGCACAGGTCATGCAGACAAAAAGGCCGAAAACGACAAGTTGGAGCTGCAGGAGATTCACGCCTCTGTTCTGGTTGGCGAAATCATCGAGACCTACCCGTAAGACACTCCTTACCCGAGTTGTCTGGTGCTTGGGTGGATTGGCCCTGACAAGCCGATTCATACAGTCTGGGCCTATAATGCAGCTACAGGATATGCCGTGTTGGTTACCGTTTACCGACCTGATCCAAGGCGCTGGATAGAGTGGAAGGAGGGGATCAAACGATGAGAGCTTTCGACAAGTGCCCCGTGTGCGGTGGTGAACTGGCTACCCACCTGGTGGAAAAAATTCTCAGTGGTGGTGGCAATACTGCTTCCATGAAAGTCAGTGCAGAAGTATGTGGCAAGTGTGGTGAACACTTGTACTCCCAAAAGCTCTCGCACTCGTTCGATGAAATCCGCCGCAAACTGCAACATCAGGAATTCTCTCATCTGCGGCCAATCGGGCAGTCGTTCACGGTTGAAGATGGCTGGCCTGATCAGACGATTCGCTCAGCGGGATAACGCTTGTACCTTTGAGTTGCAGATCAACCATTGTTGGTACCCACAGCCAATAGCAACAGCGCGAATACCCCCACAGCCGCATGCAAGAAAACCACAATCATCGGCGGCGGCGTGCGGTATTCACGCTTGCTGATTCGTAGCGCCAGCAGCACAAACCCTCCGAGCAGCGCGAGCACAAACAAAAAAGCCGAGAGGTTATACAGTCGTTGCGTGGCCGAATCCGCAATATGTTCCAGCAGCAGTGCCAGACCCACGAGAGCGGCAACAACGTGCGCAACTGCCAGCGGTAGCGAGCCGCGCCGATAGCGCATGCCCAGCACGACAAGCGTGAGTCCCAGCACGACTGCCAGCGAGAAAGATGCGGTTGCGGCGAAGATCATCTGGCTCTACGCACGTACCGACAACGCGAAGTAAATGACGTAGATCCAGGACAGGAAGCCGTAGACGATGGCCCACAGGATCGACTGGTTGGCACTCCACGAGATGGTGATGGCGAGCGCAGAGCCGAAGCTGATACCGGCTTTGGCGACGTTGGTCACATGGACGGAGGTCATTGAACGGGTGGGTTCAAGCATGGGTAGCCTCCTCGCACTTGAGATAGAGTGTCTCCGGCGCGATGTCTGCACCATTCGGCCAGGCGATTGTGCCTCCCTCAATCAAAGCTTGACGGAAAAAGTCCTGGTTACGCAACGGCACAAACATGGAGCCCGGTAGTTGCAGGTACTCTGAAAAATCCACGCAGCCGCTTACGCCGTTATCAAACCAGATCATGAAGGAGTGGCTTCCTTTACCGACACTGGGACCCCTTATTCTGCAAGTGGTATCAATTCTTCCAACACCACTTGCTCGCAATCGCCGCCCCCTCCGCCAACGCCTTCAACTTCATCCACACCACCCCGGGATCAATCGCGGCCTGCCCCACATGGATGCTGAAACCACAGTCAGTCGCCGCCATCACGTTCTCGCGTCCTACCAGATCGGCATACCGCTTGATGCGCTGAGCAATCAGCTCGGGATGCTCGACATAGTTGCTCTGACACTCGATCACGCCGGGGCAGAGGATTTTGCCTTCCGGCAGTTTGTACGTCTCAAACAGCGACCACTCATGCGCATGGCGCGGGTTGGCAGCTTCAAACAACAGCGTGCTGGGCTTGGCGCTCATGACGATGTCGATGATGTCGGCGAAGTTCATGTCGTGGTGGTGGGGGCCGCCGTAGTTGCCCCAGCACAGGTGCATGCGCAGTTGTTCGGCGGGGATGTTGGCAACGGCGTAGTTGAGGGCTTCCACATGCAGTGCGGCGCGCTGGCGGAAGTCTTCCAGCGTCACGCCTTTGCTGTTCATGTGGCGGCCCATCGCAAGATCGGGGCAGTCAATCTGCAGGGTGGCACCGGATTTGGCGATGGCTTCGTATTCGTGTTTCATCGCTTCCGCAATGGCGAACACGTATTCCTCGTGGCTCGGGTAGTACTCGTTCTTGAAGAAGATGGAGGTGACGCCGGGTGAGGCGGAGGAGAAGAAAACGTTCTTCATACCGTCCTTGCCGACAGCAGCTTCCATGTTGCGGATGTCGACGTAGACGTCGTCCATGTTCTTGACGCTGATCGGGCCCTTGCAGCCCGGCGCATGGCGATGCTGGCGCGAAGGGTCTTCACCCACGCGCTTGGCGATATTGGGAAAGTCGACCAGGTCGTCGAACACGTAGGTGTTGTCGCTGCCGCCGAAGCCGGTGAGGCGATCCTTGATGTAGGTGGCGTAGCTGGGCTTCGACATCTCGCCGTCGTTGACGACGCTGATGCCCAGCTCTTTCTGCTTGTTGACGATATCAACTACGGCCTGCTGCACGCGGACGGCCATGGCGCCGGCATCTACCGGCACGCCATCTTCCCGCGCCCACATCATGTGCATCAGGTCTTTTTCGCGCGGCAGACTGCCGACGTGTGAAGTAAGAAAGTAGTCGGTGCTGCGTTGCATGCGGGCTCCTTGATTGGGTTGTTATTGTTGTAGGGGCGTTACAGCGGGTTGCCTTCGGTATCGAGTTCAACGATGTTGTAACCGAGCGCCACCAGCGAATCGTTGATAATGGCCTTGTCGCCCACCACGAGGATCTGCATGGTCTCGAACGGCAGGTGGGTCCTGGCCAGTTCGTTCACATGTTCCACTGTCAGCCCGGAGATGATCTGCTGCTGGCGTTTGACGAAGTCGCTCTGCAGGTCCCAGGTAATGATCTGCTGCAGCAGGTTGGCTTTCTGGCCCGGAGTTTCGTAGTCGAGTGCTTCACTCTGGCCTATCGAGTTCTGCGTGAACGCCAGCTCTTCCGGCGTGATGCCGTTGTCGCGGTAGCCTTTGATCTCGTTGACGAACTGCACCACAGCATCGGCGGTGGTATCGGTACGCACGCTGGCAGAGGCGGTGAATGGTCCCGGTAGCTTGCCGGCACTGAATCCGCTGCGAGCGCCGTAGGTGTAGCCTTTTTCTTCGCGCAGGTTGAGATTGATACGGCTGTTGAAGGCGCCACCCAGCACGTAGTTCATCAGCTGGCGTTCAAAGTACACCCCGGTCGGATCGTAGTTTACGTCGCTCAGGTAACCGACGCGGATTTCCGATTGGGCGGCACCGGGCTTGTCGATCAGGTACAGGGTGTTGCCGGTGTACGCTGGTGCTGTTGGTTGTTCGCGCACGCTGTTGCCGCTCTGCGGCAGATTCTGCAGGAAGGCAAGCTTGGCCATGATGTCGGCCTGCTCCACTTCACCCACCACCACAATTTCAAGATTCTGTGCGGTGAGATTGGCAGGAGCGAAGGCCTTGATGTCGTCAAGCGTGAAGCTCTGCAGGGTGTCGATGTTGCCGAGCGACGATACCGCGTAGGCATGGCCGTCGCCGTAGATCAGCTTGCCCCAGGCCTTGGCGGCGATGCCGCTTGGCTCTTCCTGTTCGGCCTGGATGCTTTCGATGGCTTGCTGACGCAGGCGTTCGAGGTCTTCCTGTGTGTAAGCGGAATGGAACAAGCGTTCGTCGAGCAGCGCCAGCGTGGCATCAAGATTGCCGGCCAGTGTCTGCATGTTCACGCTGAGGCTCTCGTTGCCGGCTCCCACGCCAATGGTGCTGCCGAGCTTGTCGAGTTCTTTCTCGAACTCTTCGGCACTGCGGGTTTCGGTGCCTTCATTCATCATCTGGCTGGCGAGTGAGGCGAGGCCGAACTGTGCTGGCGTTTCTGCCAGCCGGCCGCCTTCGAACACCAGTCGTATGCTGACCAGTGGAATTTCGGTCGATTTGGCTCCAATCACTTTGACGCCATTGGGTAGTGTGTCTTCCCAATAGGCTGGCATCGTTACCAGCGGGCTTGGGCCGGGCTGGGGTTTCACAGTGCGGTCAAAAGTCTGTGGCGGTTCGCGCAGGGCGAGTGGTTCTTCGGTATCACCGACACGCGTCAGGCGGGCAGGCACCGTGTAGTTGTCGGGCTGGGCCTGGCTGGTGGGTGCTTCGCCGGGTACTACGCTCTGGATCACTGCCGGCTTGTCTTTGATGTAGGTATCGAACACCCGGATGATGTCGTCCTTGGTAAGGCTGCGAATGTCGTTCAAATCCTTCTGGATCTGGTTGGGATTGCCGAGGAAGGTCTCGTTGAAGGCCAGCTGCGACACCTTGCCACTGACGCTGGCGAGGCTGCGCACCAGCGCGGCTTCCTGGCCGGCCTTGAATATCTGCAAGTCTTCGTCGCTGATCGAATCCGGGCCGAAGCCGGCAATCAGCGAGCGCAGTTCACCTTCAAATTGCGTCAACGAGGTGCCGGGATAAGGCAGCACAAAGAAGGTCAGCATGCCGCCGAGTTCCTGGCTCTGGTTGAAGCCGCTGGCCTCGATGGCTTTCTGCGTGAGAATGAACTCTTTGTAGAGGAATGACTTGCGGCCAACGCCGATGATTTCGTTCAACGCATCGAGTGCGACGCGATCGGGGTGGCTGAGCGCCACGGTGGGCCAGGTGAACAACAGGGCCGGGAAACGGATGTTCTCGTCGACGTAGGACACATAGCGATCGGCAGCCACCACCGGGGCCGGGAAGCTCGCCGGTGCCACCTCAGGCCCGCGCGGGATATCGCCGAAGTACTTCACCGCGAGTTCCATCACTTGTTGATTGCTGACGTCGCCGCCAACAGTGAGTGTGGCGTTATTGGGGCCATACCAGCGCAGGAAGAAGCGTTTGAGATCATCGACAGTGGCTGCATCCAGATCGGACGGGTAGCCGATCACCGGCCATGAGTAGGGGTGCTCGGGCGGAAACAGCGCGGCGTTGTTCACTTCATTGAAACGGCCGTAGGGACGGTTTTCAACATTCTGGCCACGCTCGTTCTTCACCGTGTCGCGCTGCACTTCGAATTTTTCCTGGGTCACTGCATTCAGCAGGAACCCCATGCGATCACTTTCGAGCCACAGCATGCGTTCGAGCAGGTTGCTCGGCACGGTTTCGAAATAGTTGGTGCGGTCTTCATTGGTGGTGCCGTTCATGTCGCCACCGGCTTCGGATACGGTGCGGATGTGCTCCTCATCGGCTACGTGCTCCGATCCCTGGAACATCATGTGCTCGAAGAAGTGGGCGAAGCCCGAGCGCTGTGGCTCTTCCCGCGCCGAGCCCACATGGTAGGTGACATCCACATGCACCAGCGGATCGCTGTGGTCTTCGTGCACGATTACGGTGAGGCCGTTGTCGAGCTGGAATTTGCTGTAGGGAATGACCAGGTCGCTGTCGCTGGCCGGCACGGTTTCCAGCAGGGTATAGCCGACTGGCGCGGCGGCTTCCGGGGCAGGGGCTGGTTCACTGCAGGCAGCGAGTCCGAACGCTACGACAAGGGCGAGCAAGGGCCGGGGAAAACGGGGGTAAGGGTGGGTAAAGGTCAGTGGCAGTTGCATGCTGGTATCCTCAACTGGGTGGGGCGGGGTCGCCGGATTAAAGCACAAGGTATTGGGGCCTGCCATGGAACGGGACGGGGGCAACCAGCCGGTTTTGCCGCAACAAAAGCTGCCGGCGCTGGGTTAACATCCGGGCAGGAGGTAACCCTATGTTCGAGACACTCAACGAGTCCCCACTGACGCAGTGGCTGAATTCCCTCTTGTGGGGATTTCCGGCTGCGGAAATCTTCCATATCGTGATGACCGGCGGCTTTTTCGGCGGTGTTGCCGCGCTGGATCTGCGTCTGCTTGGCGTGCACCGACGGGTGTCGGTGATGACGCTGATGCAGCATCTGGTCCCGCTGCTGAGGTGGCTGTTCGTCGGCGTTGTGGTAAGCGGTGCCTTGTTGTTCCTGTTCATGCCGCTTGAATATTCCCAAAACCCTGCATTTCTCACCAAGCTGGTACTGATCCTGTGCGGTGGTCTCAATGCGTTGTTCATGCATGTAGTCTTGCTGCGCCACCAGTATCAGTGGGACAGCCACATTGATCCGCCCGGTGGCGTGAAGATGAGTGCGCTGTTGTCGCTGGTGATCTGGATGGCTACGTTGGGATGCGGCCGCCTGATTGCCTATTTCTACGGGACCAGCTTCTGATGGCTACCAAGCTGATGACCCTGCGCAACGTGCCGGATGATGAGCTTGATGAAATCCTTGCACTGCTCGACGCGCAAGGCATTGCGTATTACGAAACCAGTGCAGGGATGTTCGGCATCTCGCTGCCGGCGTTGTGGCTGCATGATTCCAGCCGCTACCCCGAGGCAAGGGAGTTGCTTGATGACTACGCACAGCAGCGCGCCAGTGCAGCCCGCACCCGCTGGCAGATGGAATTGGATGCCGGTCGCCAACGCACCATGTTCGATATCTGGCGCGAGCGCCCGCTGCAAACGTTGTGTTACCTGGTGCTGGTAGTGGGGCTGCTCTACGTCTCTACGGTTCCGTTCTGGTTCATGCAGGGTTAATCGACCATGATTCTTGATATCCAGCCACTGGGATTCCATTGGCAAACCTACGATCCCTTCCTGTTTTGCGCCTACCATCATGATCAGTTCCCGCGCGGCAACGGCCAGTTCGGCCCTGCGGCGTCGCTGGCGGGCCGCAAGCTCGGCATGGACTTCGAAATCCGTGATGGTTTCCGCATGTATCACGGCGACAAAGTGCCGGGCTTCCCGGCGCATCCGCACCGCGGCTTCGAAACGATCACCATCGTGCAGCAGGGACTGGTGGACCACTCCGATTCACTTGGTGCCGCCGGCCGCTATGGTCAGGGCGATGTGCAGTGGCTCACCGCCGGCCGCGGCATCCAGCACAGCGAGATGTTTCCGCTGTTGAAACAGACGGAGGCGAATCCACTGCTGCTTTTCCAGTTATGGTTGAACCTGCCGGCGAAGAACAAGATGGCACCGCCTAACTTCCTGATGTTCTGGAGCGACCAGCTGCCGCGTGCGCAGGAGCAGGACAGCGAAGGTCGCGCGATAGGTGTGGAAATCACTGCCGGTGATTACGGCGACACCAAAGCACTCGCACCACCGCCCTATTCATGGGCTGCCGATCCGGCCAATCACGTGGCAGCATGGGTAATCGATCTGGCTGCTGATGCCGAGTGGTTGTTGCCGGCGGCGGCGAGCGGCCTCAATCGTGCGCTGTATTTCTTTGAAGGAGCCGATGCGCAGTTCGACGGCATGACCGTGAAAGTGATGAACAGCATGCGGCTGCGCTCTGACCGTGGACTTGCCATCCGGAACGGCGCCAAGCCTGCCCGCTTGCTGATGTTGCAGGGCCGTCCCATCAACGAGCCGGTAGCGCAGCACGGACCGTTTGTGATGAATACCCGCAATGAATTGATGCAGGCCTTCAACGATTACCAGCGCGACCAGTTCGGCGGTTGGCCGTGGCCGCGATCCGATCAGGTCCATGGCGAGCGTGAGCGCTTCGCCCGCTATGCCGATGGCACCGAAGTGGTGCCACAGCACAACTAGCAGGAGCTCAGCGACATGGAACAGGAAATCGCCCAATTCCAGACGATGTACGCCCAGATATCCAGCTACCTGGTGAACTACAGCTTCCAGATCATTGGCGCCATCATCGTGGGTCTGATTGGCCTGGTGGTGGCACGCAAGGTTGGCCTGGTGGTGGAGCACCAGATGGTGAAGCACCGGGTCGATGTCACGCTGAGTCGTTTCACCGGCAGTGGCGTCAAGATCCTGGTGCTGGCGATGTTCATCATCATCGCGCTTGGCAAGCTGGGCATCAGCGTTACGCCGTTTGTCGCCGCCATCGGTGCCTTGTCGCTGGGCGCAGGTTTGGCGCTGCAGGGGATGTTGTCGAACTACAGCGCCGGCGTGGCGATTGTGGTGACGCGGCCCTTCATAGTGGGCGACACGATCACGGTGCAGGGCGTCAGTGGATTGGTAAGGGAAGTGCGGCTCGGCGCCACCTTGTTGACCAACGAAGACGGTGTGCAGATCGCAATTCCGAACAAGTTCATCGTGGGCGAGATCATCCATAACTCCTTCACCGACAGCATTGTCGAGATGACGATCGACATCAGTTATGGCGCCGATCCAATGCAGGCGATCGAACTCATACGCACTGCGATTGATTCCCAGAGCGGTATCAGCAAGGCGCGGGCGCCGCAGGTAGGCATCCAGGATTTCGGTGCCAACGGCTACACCCTTGGAATCCGATATTGGTCCGCAACCGAGCAGCTGTTCCAGACACGCTACGCTGCCAATGCTGCCATTCACAAAGCCTTGCAGGCCAACGGCATCACGATACCGCTGCCACAGCGGGTTGTGCACATGTTGCCGGCCAGGGAGCGTTGATGCGGCGCGCTGCGGTGCTGGCTGGCGGCCAATCGTCGCGCATGGGGCAGGACAAGGCGCTGCTGACCTTGCATGGCATCACACTGCTGGAGCAGGCAGTGCAGTTGTTGCAGCAGAGCGGTGCCGAGCAGGTGCTGGTCAGTGGTCGTGTTGAGCATCCACTCGGCGTGCCGGATCTGTTGCCACAATGCGGGCCGCCGGGCGCGCTGTTGTCGTTGCTGGATTGGTTGGAAGCACGCAAGCTGCTGGATGACGCGCCGTTGCTGCTGATTCCGGTCGACATGCCGTTGTTGGTGCCGGAGCTGTTGCAACCGCTATGGCAGGCTGCAAAGCCGGGAGTCAGTTGTCGCTATGCCGGCGAAGTGTTTCCTTGCATTGTTCCCGCGGCGGCCGGTTTGCTCGCGCATTTGCGGCAGTTGTTCGCGGATGAAGTCCGTCCCGGTGGACAACGTTCAATGAAAGCCGTGTTCAATTTTCTGGACAGCGTACAGTTGGATATCGAACCACGTTTTATGCACCGCCTTGTCAACGTCAACACGCCCGCTGATTGGCAGGCGCTCGCCAGCGGTGGTGCAGGACAGCTACAAAACAGCACGTAATCACAGGGAGGGATTACATATGAACCAGGAGTTTGAACTCAACAGTGAGCCTCTGTGGGCCATGCCGGCCCATGTGCGAGAGCGAATCGGACATTACTCGCAGAAGAGTGATTACAACAACTACTGTCATCGGTCTGTGCTCACTGTGGCTCGGGCATTGGTATTGGATCGGGCGGCATCTCGTTACCACCATGATGGCACTCTTGTGTCTGTACCTGTTCCATTCCGGTGGCGTGCAGAACACAGGGCCTCTGTATTGCGGGGTGTTGCCGTCGGTAGCGTTGTTCCTGCAGGGACGATTGCGTGGTTTTGTCTGGGTGATCGTACTGCTGGTGCTCACCTGTATTCCGGAATATTTCCGCCTCAAGGCCAAGCGCGATCTGCTGCTCAGCATCAATGATCTGGAAGCCCTGACCTACTGTGATCTGTCAACCCGGCTCGCCAACCGCAGTTTTCTCGAGAAAATCCTGCACACTGAATTCGGCCGGCACCAGCGCTACGGTACTGCCTGTTGCTGGTGCTGCCGGAGATCTCGCTCGAGGGAGCCAGGGCATTGGCTGCACGTCTGCTGACAGAGGTGAGAACACAAGACAGGGTACCGAAGTCGGCCCGCTTCACGTTGCCGGCCACTGCCAGCATCGGCATTGCCGTGATGGGTGAGCAACCTGAACAGGAAGTATTGCTGGCAGCGATGAACAATCTGTTGTCGGCGCAGCGTAACGGCGGCGATCGTTACGTCGCCGATTGAAGCGGCAGCCGTGCCCAGAAGCGGGCCCCCTTGCCGGGGCGGCTGTCGCAACCCACCGAACCTCCATGCAACGTTCAGGTAGTTGTCGAACGCTTCCAGCAGGTGGTCAGGATCGGCCTCTACTACCAGAGATTCGGGCAGGTTGGCGACGATATGCAATTGCTTGCCTTCGGCGGCGCGGATGTTTTGCAGGCAGGCGATTTCCTGCGTTGGCAGTACCTGATTGGTATTCTTCAGGTTGATCAACAATTCCGCCATCGACGAAATCGCGCTGAGCGGATTCTTCAGGTCATGGGTGGCGATGGCCAGCAGTTCGCTCTTGGCCTGATTGGCCTTTTCGGCCCGTTGCCGCGCCAGCGCCGCCTCACGCAGGTTGTCGAGAGCCTGCTGGCGCAGTTGCAGCATCAATCGCGCCAGCCCTGCACTCACCAGCAAAGCCAGCAGCAGCGAGAACAGTCCGTAGTTGCGCATCACCGCCAGCCCGTACTCGTACTGGTCGATGTTGTAATCAAGGCCAACGAAGCCGGTGAAGGTACCCGCGGTGTCGAACAGCGGGGTATGGGCGGTGACGAACCTGCCGTATTCGTCGGTGAACGGTGATTTGTCGACGAAGGTCGTGCCTGGACGCAGCAATGCCAGCAGTGTGGCATTCTCTGCTGCTGTGTACGGCAATTGGTACGGTTCCATCAGCGGCGACGGCAATATGCTGCGGCCAAGCGCTTCCTGGGAGGTGCGGATGTCGGCATCTGCAGCGGTATTGAGCACGAAGAACAGTTTGTCGGTCGGTGTCACCCGCATCGTGTAGACATACTGGACTGCCGGCAGATTGCGGTGAAAGCGAATCAATGGTGCCAGCGCCCGGGTATAAGCCGGCGATGGTTGTTGGGTCGGGGCAATCAGTTGCTCGTGCAAAAGCGCGGCGGTAATTTGAGCAGCAAGCGGGATACTGAGGGAAATGGCATGGTGAGGCGGTTTGACTTCGATCCGTAAAGTACTCAACTGCAAACTTGGACCATGGCCGGCAGTTTTGCATTCACGCACTGGCATTGGGCGAGGCCATAACCAATAATCGGGACATTGTCATAGTGCTGTCGTACTGTTTTCATAGTGCGGCAGATTGAATTTTTACCGGATGAAGGAGGCAATAGTGCCCATGAACAAAACGAAACTGACTGGTCTCTTGTTGTGCCTGCTGGTGGTCCTTGGAGGCTGCAACACGGTGGGCGGTATCGGCGACGACCTGAAAGCCGCCGGTGGGGCAATTACGGAAACTGCCGCAAAAGCCAAGGAAAAAATTTCAAACTGACAAGCTTCCCAAATGAAAAAGCCGGCCCAGGGGCCGGCTTTTTTTTGGACTGCAGCTTGCTTACGACTTCATCATCGCTTCGAGCTTGCGACGGCTCTCGTCGAAATCAAAGCACTGCTTTTGCCACTCGGTCATGCTGGTGGCATGCGTTACCTGCACTGCAGTCACCTTGTACTCGGGGCAGTTGGTCGCCCAGTCGCTGAACTCGGTCGTTACCACGTTGGCACCGGAAGAAGGCGTATGGAACGTGGTGTAGATCACGCCAGGCTGCATGCGGTCGCTGACCTTGGCGTGCAGGGTGGTTTCCCCCTTGCGGCTCTTGATCAGCACCAGATCGCCATCCTTGATTCCACGCTCGGACGCATCGTGCGCGTGGATTTCGAGGATGTCTTCGTCGTGCCATACGGTGTTGGCGGTACGGCGGGTTTGCGCGCCCACGTTGTACTGGCTGAGGATTCGGCCAGTAGTCAGTATCAATGGGAACTTGCCATTGACGCGCTCTTCGGTTGGCACGAATTCGGTGACGACGAAATTGCCCTTGCCGCGCACGAAGCCACCGATGTGCATCAGCGGCGTACCGTTTGGTGCCTCTTCGGTAACCGGCCACTGCATGCTGCCTTCATTGTCGAGACGGTCGAAGCTGACCAGCTTGAAGGTTGGTGTCATGCGGGCGATTTCTTCCATGATCTCGGACGCATTGTTGTAATGCATCTCGTAGCCCATGGCCTTTGCAAGATCCACCGGGATCTGCCACTCATGCTTGCCGGTTTTCGGTGCCATCACCGGGCGCACGCGGCCGAGGCGGCGTTCGGCGTTGGTGAAGGTGCCGTCTTTTTCCAGGAACGAAGTGCCAGGCAGGAACACGTGGGCGAACTTGGCGGTTTCATTGAGGAACAGGTCGCACACCACCAGACAGTCGAGATTGGTGAGGGCAGCTTCTACATGGTGGGTGTTCGGATCCGACTGTGCGATGTCTTCACCATGAACGAACATGCCTTTGTAGACGCCCTTGATGGCGGCATCGAACATGTTGGGGATGCGGTAGCCCGGCTCCAGGTCCTGCTCAACGCCCCACTCCTTCGAGAAGAAATCGCTGGTGGCTTTGTCGCTGACATGACGATAGCCGGAGAACTCGTGCGGGAACGAGCCCATGTCGCATGAACCCTGAACGTTGTTCTGGCCGCGCAGCGGGTTGACCCCGCCGCCATTGAAACCAACGTTGCCGGTCAGCATGGCGAGGTTGGCCATGCCCATCACCATGGTGGAACCCTGTGAGTGTTCGGTAACACCGAGGCCGTAGTAGATCGATCCGCGTTCGGCGTTGGCGTAGCGGCGGGCGGCGTCACGCACTTTTCCGGCATCGCCGCCCAGCAGGTGGGCAACGGCTTCCGGTGAGTTGTGCGGCTGTTTGACAAAAGTCAGCCAGGCGTCGAAGGCCGCGTGATCGCAACGCTCTTTCACATAGTTCCAGTCGGCCAGATTCTCTTCAACGATGGTGTAGGCCAATGCGTTGATCAGAGCGACGTTGGAACCCGGCAGCAGCGGGATATGCACGCTGGCCTTGACGTGTGGACTGTCGACAAGGTCGATGCGGCGTGGATCGCACACCACCAGGTCGGCACCTTCGCGCAGGCGTTTCTTCATGCGTGAGGCAAATACCGGGTGGGCGTCGGTCGGGTTGGCGCCGATCAACAGCACCATGTCGGTTTCTTCCACGCTGGCGAAGTCCTGGGTGCCGGCGGAAGTACCGAAGGTTTGCTTGAGACCGTAACCGGTCGGTGAATGGCACACACGCGCACAGGTGTCGGTGTTGTTGTTGCGGAAGGCGGTGCGGATCATTTTCTGCACGACCCACACTTCTTCGTTGGTGGTGCGGGAAGAGGTAATGCCACCGATGGATGTACGGCCGTACTTGGCCTGGATGCCGATGAATTGTTTCGCGGTGTATTCGATGGCTTCTTCCCAGCTCACCTTGCGCCAAGGATCGCTCGGTTTCTCGCGGATCATCGGGCTCAGCATGCGTTCCTTGCTGGTGGCGTAGCCCCACGCGAAGCGGCCTTTGACGCAGGAGTGGCCGTCGTTGGCCTTGCCGCTCTTGGCCGGCACCATGCGCACGACTTCGGCACCCTGCATTTCGGCACGGAAAGTACAGCCAACGCCGCAATAGGCGCAGGTGGTTTCCACCGCACGTTCAGGCGTACCCATTTCGATAACGGATTTTTCGCTCAGGGTTGCAGTCGGGCAGGCCTGGACACAGGCACCGCAGGACACACATTCGGAGTTGAGGAAACCTTCATCGATACCGGCGCTGACCTTGGAGCGGAAACCGCTGCCCTGGATTGTCAGTGCGAAAGTGCCTTGTACTTCCTCACAGGCACGCACGCAGCGCGAGCACACGATGCACTTGCTGGCATCGAAGGTGAAATACGGGTTGCTCTCGTCTTTGCCGAGCTTTAGATGGTTGTCGCCTTCGTAACCGTAGCGCACTTCGCGCAGGCCGACGGCGCCGGCCATGTCCTGCAGTTCGCAGTCGCCGTTGGCAGGGCAGGTGAGGCAATCGAGCGGGTGATCGGAGATATAGAGCTCCATCACGCCTTTGCGCAGTTTGGCCAGCTTGGCGTTCTGCGTGGTGACCTTGAGGCCTGCTTCCACTGGAGTGGTGCAGGAGGCAGGCGTGCCACGACGACCTTCGATTTCAACCAGACAGAGGCGGCAGGAGCCGAACGCTTCGAGGTTGTCGGTGGCACACAGCTTGGGAATGGTGACACCGAGTTCCTTGGCGGCACGCATGATGCTGGTGCCTTTCGGCACCGTGACGCTTTGGCCGTCGATTTCCAGCGTGACCAGCTCGGTGCTGGTACTCAGTGGCGTGCCGAAGTCGACTTCGGTTGCAACAGTTTGCGGATCGAAAATGATCGGACTGCTGACGATAGAGTTTATTGGAAGTCACCTTTGAAGTGTTTGACTGCACTCATTACTGGCATCGGTGTCAGGCCGCCCATTGCGCACAGGGACGCTGACTCCATCGTTTCGCACAGGTCTTTCAGAATGATGTGTTGCTTGTTGCGTTCGCCGTCGTCTTTGGCTGCGACAATCTTGTCGATCGTTTCCATGCCGCGCACGGAGCCAATGCGGCACGGTGTGCATTTGCCGCAGCTTTCCACCGAACAGAATTCCATCGAGAAGCGCGCCATCTTCGCCATGTTGACGCTGGTGTCGAATACGACCACACCGCCATGGCCCAGCATGCCGCCGGCTTTGGCGAAGGCTTCGTAGTCACACGGTGTGTCCAGCAGGTCTGGCGGGAAATAAGCGCCGAGAGGACCGCCGACCTGCACCGCACGGATGGCTTTGCCAGTGGCAGTGCCGCCGCCGAAATCATTGATCAGTTGACCGACTGTGAGACCGAAAGCTTTTTCAACCAGACCGCCTTGTTTGATATTGCCACCGAGCTGGAATGGCATGGTGCCGCGCGAACGGCCCATGCCGAAATCGGCGTAATACTTGCCGCCCTTTTCAAGAATTACAGGAATGGTTGCCAGCGAGATCACGTTGTTGACGACAGTCGGTTTGCCGAACAGCCCTTTCAATGCCGGCAGTGGCGGCTTGAAACGGATCTGGCCGCGACGGCCTTCGAGCGATTCCAGCAGCGAGGTTTCTTCACCGCAGATATAGGCACCGGCGCCCATGCGAACTTCAAGGTCGAAGATTTTGCCGGAGCCTGCAATGTTGTTGCCGAGATAACCGGCGGCGCGTGCGTTGGCTATGGCTTCAAGCAGGATGGTCTGCGTCAGCGGGTATTCCGAGCGCAAGTAGATAAACCCTTTGGTGGCACCTACCGCGATGCCGGCGATGGTCATGCCTTCAACCAGTGAGAGTGGATCGCCTTCCATGATCATGCGGTCGGAGAAAGTGCCGCTGTCGCCTTCGTCGGCATTGCAGACGATGTACTTCTGGTCGTCCTGCGCGTCCAGCACCGTCTTCCATTTGATGCCGGTAGGGAACGCAGCGCCGCCGCGGCCGCGCAAACCGGATTCGAGCACGGTCTGCACGATGTCCTTGTCGGCGATTTTCAGTGCGTTCTGCAGGCCGACATAACCGCCGAGTTGTTTGTACTCCTCGACTGAGGTGGCAGCGATCAAACCGCAGCGGGCGAAGGTCAGCCGTTCCTGCTGTTTGAACCACGGCAGCTCACTGACATTGCCGAGTGCAAGTTTATGGTTGCCGCCGTTCAGGAAACCGGCATCGAACAACTCAGGGATATCTTCCAGCTGCACCGGTCCATAACCAATACGGCCATTGCCGGTTTCGATTTCGACCAGCGGCTCCAGAAAACAGGCGCCCCGCGAACCGTTGCGGACGATTTCGATGGGCAAATTGCGGTATTTGGCCTCGGTATTGATGGCGTCAACCAGCAGTTCGGCGCCAAGGGAAGAAGCAGTGGTTTCGCGCGGGATGTAGATACGAGTTGTCATGTTACTTGCTCCCTTCTCTCGACGTGAGCGCTTTGCCAGCCAACTTGGCGGTGAGATTCTTGAAGGATTCCATGCTCACGCGACCGTAGGTTTGCTTGTCGACCATGATATTGGGCGAACAGGCGCAATTGCCGAGGCAATAGACCTTTTCCAGCGTGAAGTTGCCATCGGCGGTGGTTTCGTGAAAACCGCAACCCAGATGTTTTTTGATGTCAGCACTCAGCGCTTCGGAGCCCATCGCCTGGCAGGCCTCGGCCTGGCAGACGCGGATCGTGTAGCGGCCCGGTTTGCTACGGCGGAAGTCGTGGTAGAAGCTGGCTACGCCATGCACTTCGGCACGCGATAAATTGAACAGTTTGGCCAACACCGGCATGGCGGCTTCGTCGACGTAGCCGATGGTTTCCTGCAGCTTGTGAAGCGCGTTGATCAAAGCGCCGGGCTGGTCCCGGAACTCCTGCACCACCGCGGTGGCAAGTTCGAGCGAGAATTCCTGCAGGCGTGCAGGGGTGACGACTGGCATCATGGGTTGGGTTCGACTCAAGTGAGGGAGTTGGTGTTTGTGGCCGGCACAGACATCTAAAAAAGCCAATATTTTCAATAAATTGCACTAATCGAACCAAACGGTTCGGCTAGCATTCTACCACGCAGGTTTTCGGGCCAGCAATGTAAAAAGTCGTCGGATGCTACCCGCTTGGACAAGTGCCCACAAGCTGCAAAGCCCCGGAAGTACCCCACTGCTTTTATGGGGAAAACAACAGAAGTGCGTTGCCGGCAATACCACCTTTTACGCCAACATAACCGGATGGGACCAGCAGGCGCTTGCCCACTACCACAGGCCCGGCTGCACCCATCGAGCCTCCCTTGGCATCAATCCCGTTGACGGTGGCAAAGGCGGTGGCGGTATCGTACTGCCACAGGACTTTGCCATCGTTGCTGTCCAGGATGCGCAGGATACCGTCCCAACCGCCGGAGATCACGATGTCGCTGCTGACCGTCAGCGGGCCGTCATGGCCAAGGTTGCGCTCACGGCCGGCGGTGGCTGCCAATGGTGTGAACCATTGTTTGTTGCCGTCACTGAGCCTGAGCGCTGCGATACCGCCCGAGCCGAGACCAAAGTAGGCGTTGTTGCCGTCGTGGGCACCGCCCCAGATGATCTTGCCGCCGAATTCGGTCGTGTTTTCGACCAGTGCCGTACGCCACAGCATGGTGCCGCCCGCCAGCGAAAACGCTCGCACCCATCCGCTTTTCTGGCCGGCGACCAGAAAGTCGCCTCCGTTGACGGAAGCCAGCATCGCCGGTGAGCCATAGTCCTGGTCGGGGCCGCAGTCCTCTGCTGCATTGGGTCGCATACACGCGACGGTCCATATGTCGCCACTGGTGCCCTGGTTGATCCACAGGATGCGGCCTTCAACCAGATCAAGCCCCATGACGGCATCAGTTCCGAAAGCCGCCGGTGCTGAATAGGCATCGCCGGTGGTGACGAAAAGGCGTTTGTTGCCTGGGTCTATGGTAGGGGCACTCCAGATGGCTCCTCCTGAGGGGCCTTGGGTGTTGTCGCTGGTTGGCGCGACAGGTGACTGGATCGTGAAGGTCTGCCACAGCTTGCTGCCGTTCATTGCGTCGAGGCTGACGACGCTGCCACGGAAAGAGCAGCAGTTATAAGTCGGTACTGCGGCAACGCCTTCCTCGGAAGACGACACCGGCACGATCAAACGCGCAGGATTGTCGACACCGTCCAGTTGCACGAACTGCGGCGAGCCGGTGAGGATGGCGGCGGGGTGGCTGTCGACTTCGGTTTTCCACACCAGCGCACCGGTGGTGGCGGAAACGGCGTAGACATTGGCATTTCGGTCACCGAAGAACAGCAGCGTGTTACCGGTAACTTGCGCCAGCGCAGGTGCCGTACGCACGCCGGCATCGGCCTTGAATGTCCAGTATACGCACGCGGAATCAATGTCGAGCGCATACATCTCGCCACTGTCTACTCCGATATAGATTACGTTTCCATGCACTACCGGATTGCCAACGACGGATGAAACGCCCGGAAAACCGAACGCCCATTTGAGCTGCATGGTCGGCAGATCGGCGCTGCCAAGGCCGTCGGCGACATGGCGGTTGTTGCCATACCCGTTGCCCCAGCCTTGCCAGGTTTCCCCGGTGGCGGGGATCGCAGGTCCATCACATTGCGCTGCCAGCGTTGGCACTGTTGTGAATAGTGCGGCCAGTATAGTCATGAGCCACAACAGCAAAGTCGATGTACGCATCCCGGGTTCCCCTTGTTCTGACCTGCCGTATTGCGAGGGCTATTCCGTCAGACGAAAGCCACCGTTATAGATGTTGCAGCGATTGCGGTTCAGAAAGCCCACCAGTGTCAGGTTGTATTCCTGTGCCAGCTCCACTGCCAGTGACGACGGTGCACCAATAGCCACCAGCAGCGGACAACGGGCGGCAAGTGTCTTCTGCATCAGTTCAAAACTGGCACGACCGCTGACGAGAATGCCGTGCTGCGCCAGCGGCAGCAAGTTGTCCTGCAGGCAGTAACCTACGAGTTTGTCCATCGCGTTGTGGCGACCAACATCTTCGGTAACGCGTGTGATCTGGCCGTTGCCGTTGAACAAGGCAGTAGCGTGGTTGCCGCCAGTGAGTCGGAACAATTCTTGTTGGGTTGCCAACTGCGCCGGCAGCTCCTGCAGCAGTGCCAACGGGATACGAAAGCCGTCATCCGTCAGGGCGACAAAACCTGCCGTGCTGAGACTTTCAAGTGACGATTTGCCACACACGCCGCAGCTCGAGGTGACATAGAAATTGCGCTCGAGTCGCAGCGGATCGAACACCGCGGTGTCGTGGAGTTCGACTCGCACAACGTTGTCGGCGCTCTGCTCAATGGTCTGGATCGCAGCGTATCTGTCGAGAATGCTTTCGTTGAATAGAAAGCCGAGTGCGAGGGCCAGGTCATCACCTGGTGTGCGCATGGTGATTGCCACGCTTCTGTGGGTGCGGCCTTTGCGGGGATCGCGATAACCGAGACGGATTTCCAGTGGTTCTTCCACCGCCAGCGTGTCGACGAGTTCACTGCGCTGACCGTCCTGCCAGCGGATTACCCTGGAGGTGGTGTGTGAATCGGAGGAAGGACTCATTGTTCAGCGCTCAGTCATACAGATTGGCCTGCATTTCGTTCAGGTCATCAGACCCGGATTGGGTTATCGGCCACATACGCACGGACTTGATCTGGTTGTCCTTGGTTTGCAGGATTTCGGCGCAGCAACCATGCAGGCGAATGCCGACCTGTGTGTCGGGAATGGTTTCGAGTGCTTCCATCAACAGTCCGTTCAGCGTTTTGGGTCCAGTGGTCGGCAGACGCCAGCCCAGTGCACGGTTCACTTCCCGGATCGATGTGCTGCCGTCGAATACATGGGTGCCATCGCCTTGCGGGTAAATCTCCGGCGTTTCTTCCGACAGATTGCTGGTGAAGTTGCCGACGATCTCTTCAAGGATGTCTTCGAGCGTAATCAAGCCGATTACGACGCCGTACTCGTCGACAACGAGCGCGTTGCGCCGCTTGTTCTTCTGGAAATTCACCAGCTGGGTTGTGAGTGCGGTGCCCTCCGGTACGAAGTAGGCCTCTTGTGTCAGCTGCATAAGCTCGGCCTTGTTCGGGTGATCAAGCTGCATCCATTTGGCCGCATTGCGCATGTGCAGCATGCCGATCACGTTGTTGAGATCGCCATTGCTGTACACAGGCAGCCGCGTGTGTTGACTGTTCAGCAATGACTGTCTGATCGTGTCGATATCCGTATCAAGATCGATACCGGCGACATCGTTGCGCGAGATCATGATGTCGTTGACTGACACTTTCTCAAGGTCAAGCACGTTCAACAGCATGCTTTGTCGTTGTGCCGGCAACTGATGGGCTGATTCATCCACCAGTGTGCGTAATTCCTCAGTGCTCAACTGTTGCACGGCAACATTCTTGTGGGCGATGCCAAGCAGTTTGACCATGCTTTTCGAAATCCGGTTCAGGACCCACACCACCGGATGCAGCAGCTTGAGCAACAGGTTCAGCAACAGTGAGGAAGGGAAGGCGATGGCTTCGGGGTACATGGCACCTATGGTTTTGGGTGTCATCTCCGCGAAAATCAGCAGCACGGCTGTCATCAACAGCGATGCGATTACGATGCCGGATTCTCCCCACATTTCGATGGCAAGGATTGTTGCCAGCGACGAGGCCAACACGTTGACGAAATTATTGCCGATCATGATCACGCCGATCAGCCGGTCGGGATTCTCCAGCAGCGCCGAGGCCCGCATGGCTCCCCGGTGCCGGTGCTTGGCCAGATGACGCAGCCGGTAACGGTTGAGTGTCAGCATCGCCGTTTCCGACGCTGAAAAGTAGGCGGATGCCAGTATCAGCAACAGCAGGGAGAAGAAAATGGTTTGCGGGGAAATGTCGTCCACAGGGCACCAGTCGCTGCGCCGCTAGACGCGGTCCAGCAGGATTTCCAGTACGAACTTGCTGCCAAAATAAGCCAGGATCAGCACGACGAAGCCCGCCAGTATCCAGCGCAACGCCTGTTTGCCGCGCCAGCCCCACCGGTGGCGTCCCCACAAAAGGATTCCCCACACGGTAAAAGACAACAGCGTCAGTACCGTCTTGTGGGCCAGATGCTGCGCGAACATGTCATCCATGAAGACAACGCCGCTGACAATGACACCAAACAGAGCGACAAAACCAGCCTTGATGATGGCGAACAACAGCGTCTCCATTGACTGCAGCGGCGGCAAGTGGCGCAAGACAGCAGAGAAGTGATGCTGTTTGAGTTCACGATTCAGCCACGCCACCAAGAGTGCCTGCAGGGCTGCGATAGTCAGCAGACTGAAGGCGAGGATACCAAGTACGCTGTGGAGGGCGACTCCACCAGTCAGGTCCGGGTTAGGGTTGTAGTGGCTCGGCAGGAAGGTCGAGCACAGGATGCTGACGATGGCGAGTGGGAACAGAGCAATGAAAAGGTTGGCCAGCGGCTTGGTCAGACTGGTCAGCAATACTGTCAGCACCATTACCCAGCTGAACAGCGTGGCAACACGGAAGAAGCCGAAGTCATAGCCGGCCGAGCTCTTGATGAGCAGGATGGTATTGGCCAGGTGGGCCAGCAGGGCCGCACCGGCCAGCAGCAGAATCAGCGGTGCGGTGCGTTGGGGGGTAGTGCCAGCCTGAACGGTACTGGTCAGCAGTCGCAGCTGCAGCCATGTGCCCGTTGTGTACAGCACTGCCGCGATCAAACCTGTAATTATCGCAATCATCGGGGCAGTCTCTCACAACTGGGGGGGGCAATGAAGTCTATGGAGCCTGGAGGGCTTGGGATAGAATCGCGCGCCACTGACGACCGTTGGATTTCACCCCATGTTTGAATCTTTGTCGGAACAACTCAGCCAGACCCTGCGTACCCTCACCGGCAAGGCTCGCATTACCGAGGACAATATCCAGGAAGCGCTGCTTGATGTGCGCCGTGCTCTGCTGGAAGCCGACGTTGCGCTGCCGGTGGTAAAGGACTTCATTGAACGCGTGAAGATGCGTGCGCTGGGGCAGGAAGTCAGCAAGAGTCTGTCTCCCGGTCAGGCCTTCCTGCGCATCGTGCAGGCCGAATTGCAGGCATTGATGGGCAGTGAGAACTCCGCGCTGGATCTGCGCGCAGTACCGCCGGCAGTGGTATTGATGGCCGGGCTGCAGGGTGCCGGTAAAACTACTACCGTGGCCAAGCTGGCGTTGCTGCTGAAGACCCGCGATAAAAAGTCGGTGATGGTAGCGAGTGCCGACGTTTATCGTCCCGCCGCTATCAAGCAGCTGGAAACGCTGGCCGGCGAAGTTGGTGCCACCTTCTTTCCGAGCGACGCATCGCAGCAACCGACAGATATCGTGCGGGCCGCAATTTCGGAAGCCAAACGCCGGTTTGTTGATGTTCTGTTCATCGACACCGCCGGTCGCCTTGCCATCGACGAAGCGATGATGGAAGAGATCAAGGCGCTGCATGCAGTCGCCAATCCGATCGAAACGCTGTTCGTGGTCGACGCCATGACGGGCCAGGATGCTGCCAACACGGCCAAGGCGTTCAATGAAGCCTTGCCACTGACCGGCGTGATTCTCACCAAGACGGATGGCGATGCCCGTGGAGGTGCCGCGCTGTCGGTACGGCAGATCACCGGCAAGCCGATCAAGTTCATCGGAGTTGGTGAAAAGATCGATGGTCTTGAACCGTTCTACCCGGATCGTCTGGCGTCGCGCATTTTGGGTATGGGCGACGTGCTGTCGCTGATTGAGGATGTCGAGAAGAAGGTCGACAAGGAGAAAGCGCAGAAACTCGCCAACAAGATCAAAAAGGGCGACCGTTTCGACCTGCAGGACTTCAAAGAGCAACTGGAGCAGATGCGCAATATGGGTGGCATCACCAACCTGCTCGACAAGATGCCGGGTATGGGGGCTGTTGCCAAAACGGCTGCCAGCACTGCAGGTGACAAGAATTTCGTGATGATGGAAGCCATCATCAACTCGATGACAATGAAGGAACGCCACAATCCCGACATTCTCAACGGATCGCGCAAGCGACGTATTACCCAAGGCTCCGGAACTACCTTGCAGGATTTGAACCGGCTGCTCAAGCAGCATAAACAGATGCAGCTGGTGATGAAGAAGATGAAGGGTGGCGGGCTGGCCAACATGATGCGCGGCCTGGGTGGCCGGCTGCCCCCCGGTATGGGCGGAATGGGGGGTGGCATGCCCCCCGGAGGACGCTTCCCGGGGTTCTGATTGGGAGAAAATCCTGACAGGACATCAATTTAGAGTTCCCAAGGCTGGGCTTTTCTCCTAGAATGGCGCCCTTTTTTCCGGGCCTGAAAAACAGGTTTGGGAAGTCCCTTATTGGCAGTACTTTTTTGCAACAACAGGAACTATCCGGTTCCTTTCTGACGGAAGACACACAATGGTAACGATCCGACTTGCACGCGGTGGCAGCAAGAAAAACCCGTATTACTACGTAACGGTGGCCGATCATCACAGAGCCCATACCAGCAAATTCATCGAACGCGTCGGCTTTTACAACCCGACCGCGCGCGGCAAGGAAGAAAAGCTGCGTATTGATCTGGAACGTGTGAAGTACTGGCAGGGCCACGGCGCACAGCCGAGCCCGCGTGTAGCCAAATTGCTGGAAGATCTGGCCGCTGCTCCTGCAGTCGCCGCCTGATAGCCTGCGGTAAAAGTGTGTATAGGTCGGGAGTGTTGAGCATTCCGGAATTACCGGGAGCTCCATACGCCGGAGCAAGCGCATGAATTCCCCGGCTTCACACGTAGTGATGGGGCGCATCGGGGCCCCTTGGGGTGTCAAGGGTTGGGTGAAGCTTTATTCGTACACCGACCCGCCTGATAACCTGATCAAGTACCAGGTTTTCCTTATCCAGGGGTCGGCGGGGCTGCAGAGCCTCGAATTCGATGAAGTAAAAGTACATGGCAAGGATTTTGTTGCCCACATCAGGGGATGTGATGTGCGTGAACAGGCAGGACGCTACACCGGGCAGGATCTGATACTGGATAAAGCCGCCTTGCCTGCCCTCGAAGAGGGGTATTACTGGTACCAGCTGGAAGGACTGCGGGTATTGACGGAAAGTGGCCAGGATCTCGGTACTGTGCACCACCTGATGGAAACCGGTGCCAATGATGTGCTGGTGGTCAAAGGGGATGAGCGGAGTGTCGACAAGGAAGAGCGGTTGTTGCCCTATGTCGAAGGCGCAGTCATCAAACAGGTGGATCTCGACAGGAAGCTGCTGCTGGTCGACTGGGACAAGGATTATTGACGCATGTCGGACACACGGACGACGGCGTTATTGAAAGTAGGTCTGGTGACCTTGTTCCCCGGCATGTTCGGGGCACTGACAGAATACGGCGTCACTGGTCGGGCGATCAGGAACGGCCAGGTAAAGTTGCAGTACTGGAATCCACGGGATTTCACCACGGATCGGCATCGCACAGTCGACGACAGGCCTTACGGCGGTGGTCCCGGCATGCTGATGAAGAGCGGTCCCTTGAGTCAGGCGATAAATGCCGCCAAGGTGGCAGCGACGCGGGAAGGCGACAAAGCGGCGCGGGTGATCTACCTGAGTCCGCAGGGAGCGCCTCTGACACAGCAGCGCGTCAACGCGATGGCGCAGGAAAGCGGAGTCGTACTGTTGTGCGGCCGCTACGAAGGGGTCGACGAGCGTGTGCTGACGACCCTGGTTGATGAAGAGTGTTCGCTCGGCGATTTCGTCTTGAGCGGTGGTGAGTTGGCAGCGATGGCGCTGCTGGATGCAGTGATAAGGCGCTTGCCCGGAGTGCTGGGCGATGCCGAATCGGCGCAACAGGATTCGTTCGAAGGCGGGCTGCTGGATTGCCCGCATTACACCAGGCCGGAAGTGTTCGAGGGTCTGGAAGTACCAGCAGTATTGCTGAGCGGGGATCATGCCCGCATAGCACGCTGGCGTGAGCAGGAGCGCTTGCGGGCTACGTGGCGCAAACGGCCGGAGCTGATCCGGCGTTTGCAGCAGCAAGGCTTGCTGGATGCAAAGCAGGAGGAGTGGCTGGCTGCTATTCAAGCCGGTATTTGCGATCTGGCAACGAAGAAGCAAGAAACTAAAAGCAAGTAATGTGAAAGCAGGAAACGCAAGGAAGTGCGGGCAAGAGTTGGGAAAGAGGCGCAAACAAAGGCGCCGATGTGAATTCGCAATAACAGTTTGGAGCAGTGGAGCTAACCATGAGCAGCAGAAACAAAATCATTCAATTGGTTGAACAGGGACAACTTAAGCAAGACGTGCCTGATTTCAGCCCCGGCGACACCGTGGTCGTACAGGTGCGTATCAAAGAAGGCGAGCGTGAGCGTCTGCAGGCCTACGAAGGTGTCGTCATCGGCATCCGCAACCGTGGCCTCGGTTCCGCCTTCACCGTGCGCAAAATCTCGCACGGCGTTGGTGTTGAACGTACTTTCCAGACCCACAGCAAACAAGTCGACAGCATTACGCTGAAACGTCGTGGCGATGTGCGTCAGGCCAAACTGTACTACTTGCGTGATCTCGCCGGCCGTGCCGCCCGCATCACCGAGAAGCTCGAGAAACGTACCGAAGACCAGGCCGGTTAATCACCCGGCTTTTTCCTGCACCGGTGCCGCCCCTCATTCCCCTTCGGGTCAGAATGGGAGGCGGTATCAGGCAATCTGGACTACGATAGCGCACGTCTTTCACTCTCAGGCCGGCCCTATGTACCGCAATCTGCTGCCCTCCCGTTTTGTTGCAGTTTCAAGTCTGCTGCTGGCCCTCTGTGGCCTGCCGGTTGCTTTCGCGCAGGCACAGCCTGAGTCAGCCGAAGCCGTTGCCATTCGTGGTTTGCTGACATCAACCCAGCCCACGATCGCAATCACGAGCATTCTGCCGAGCCCCGTCAGCGGCTTGTACCAAGTGGAACTCGACGGTGGCGAAACCATCTATGTCAGCGGCGATGCCAAATTCCTGATCCCCGGTGATCTCTACGAGGCGCAAGGTGACGGGCTGGTCAACCTTGGCGAAAATCGCCGCAATGTACTGCGGCGCGACAAAATCGCTGCGCTTGATGAGAAAGACATGATCGTCTACGAAGCGGTGGGTGAGCGCAAAGCCACCCTGACGGTGTTCACTGATGTAGATTGCCCGTATTGCCGCAAGCTGCACGGTGAAGTCGAGGCGCTGAACAACTACGGCATCGCCGTACGCTATCTCGCCTATCCCCGCACCGGTCTGATTGATCGCAGTACCGGCCAGAAAACCGAGACCTATGTACGCATGGTTTCCACCTGGTGCTCGGAAGACCGCAAGGTAATGATGACCACCGCCAAACGTGGTGCCGACATTCCGCTGACTGACTGCGAAAGTCCGGTGGAAGAACAATTCGAACTGGGCCGTGAGGTCGGTGTCACCGGCACTCCGGCGCTCGTGCTGGAAGACGGCACCATGCTGCCCGGCTATGTGCCAGCCGACACGCTGGCAGGTTACCTCCTGGGTAACGCAGCCCAGTAGTGCCATTGGTAGTGCCATTGGAAGTTCCGTCGGAAGCGCCCTCAGCAAGGCCATCAATCATCTGTTGGAGTCAGTCTTGAAGGTAATCAATATCGGCATCTGTGGTCTCGGCACAGTGGGCTACGGTAGCTACTCTGTGCTCAAGAGCAACAGTCGCGACATCGCGCGGCGGGTCGGCGCAGAAGTGAAAGTCACTCATATCGGCGCTCGCCGGTTACGCCCTGGCCAGGACATTGGCAGCATCAAAAAAAGTTCTGATGTGTTTGCAGTCGTCAATGACCCTGGGGTTCACATCGTGCTGGAACTGATGGGCGGCACCGACGTTGCCAAAGAGCTGGTGCTGAAAGCCATCGAAAACGGCAAGCATGTTGTCACGGCCAACAAGGCCTTGATTGCGCAGTACGGCAACGAAATCTTTGCAGCGGCAGCCGCCAAAAACGTAATGGTCGCCTATGAAGCATCCGTCGCCGGCGGCATTCCCATCATCAAGGCCATCCGTGAAGGTCTGGCCGGCAACAGCATCCAGTGGCTGGCGGGCATCATCAACGGCACCGGCAACTTCATCCTCACCGAAATGCGCGAGAAAAGCCGCGCGTTTGCCGACGTGCTGAAGGAAGCACAGGCACTTGGCTACGCCGAAGCCGATCCTACCTTCGACATCGAAGGCATCGACGCTGCCCACAAGCTGACAATTCTGGCCTCGATCGCGTTCGGCATTCCGTTGCAGTTCCCGAAAACCTATACCGAAGGCATCAGTAAACTGACGCAGGAAGACATCAAGTACGCCGACGAACTCGGTTACCGCATCAAGCATCTCGGTATCAGCCGCAAAACCCCCAACGGCATTGAGCTGCGTGTGCATCCGACCCTGCTCGACGCCGACAGCATCATTGCCAACGTCAACGGCGTGATGAATGCCGTGATGGTGAATGGTGATGCCGTTGGTTCGACGCTGTACTACGGCGCTGGTGCCGGTGCTGGTCCGACGGCTTCCGCTGTGGTGGCCGACATCATCGATGTAGCCCGCATGATTTCGCATCCAGAGAGCAGCGTGCCGTCGCTGGCGTTCCAGGACGACTCGCTGTCCGACATGCCGATCCTGCCGATGAGCGAAGTGATCAGTGAATACTACCTGCGTATTCTTGCTGCGGACAAACCGGGCGTGCTGTCCGACATTACCGAAATCCTCGGCGATCGTGCGATCAGCATCCAGGCCATCATCCAGAAGGAGCCGCGGGTTGACGATGTGAATCAGCGCGTACCTGTCATCATCCTTACCCGGGAGGTCAGGGAATCGGTCATGGATGAGGCCATCTCCAGTATCGAAGCGCTCGATCCCAAAGGCGAAAAGGTGATGCGTATCCGCGTATTCAAGCTCGACCAGTAACGCCGTTCAGCGGGTCCGTAGATAAGCGGGTCCGTTCACAGGCGGGATCGTTAATAAACAGAGACAAGCAATGAAATACATAAGCACGCGCGGCCAGAGTCCTGCCGTTCGCTTCGAAGACGTTGTTCTCACCGGGTTGGCTCCCGATGGCGGCCTCTACGTGCCGGAAAGACTGCCGGTGATCAGCCTGCAGCAGATGGCCGACTGGCAGCAGCTGTCGTACAGCGAGCTGGCATTTGAAGTGATCCGCCTGTTTGTCGATGGCGCCATTCCGGATGCCAAACTGAAAAAGATGATCGCAGACAGCTACGCCGGTTTCAGCGATCCGGCCGTTGCGCCGCTGCAGCATCTGTATGACAACCAGTGGGTGCTGGAGCTTTACTGCGGGCCCACATTGGCGTTCAAGGATTTTGCACTGCAGTTGCTTGGCCGCTTGCTCGACTACTTTCTGGAGAAACGCCAGCAGCATGTGGCAATTCTCGGTGCCACTTCGGGTGACACCGGTTCCGCTGCGCTCGAAGGCTGCAAGCACTGCCAATTCGTCGACATGTTCATTCTGCATCCGCACAACCGAGTGTCGGAAGTGCAGCGCCGGCAGATGACCAGCGTCACCGGCGACAACATCAACAACATTGCAGTCGAAGGCAACTTCGACGACTGCCAGGAAATCGTCAAGAAAGCCTTTGCCGACCAGAGCTTCCTGCCGGCCGGTTACCAGCTGGTAGCCGTCAATTCGATCAACTGGGCGCGCATCATGGCGCAGATCGTTTACTACTTTTATGCCGGCTTCAGGCTCGTGGGCAAATACCCGGCGGTGTCGTTCTCGGTGCCAACGGGTAACTTCGGCGATATCTACGCCGGTTATCTCGCCAAGCAAATGGGACTGCCGATACGCCAGCTCATCATTGCCACCAACCGCAACGATATCCTGCACCGCTTCATCAGCAGCAATCGCTATCACAAGACCACGCTGGAAGGCTCGCTGTCGCCAAGCATGGACATCATGGTCAGCAGCAACTTCGAGCGTTTCCTGTTTGATCTGTTCAAACGCGACAGCAAACGTGTCACGCAGTTCGTAACCTCACTCAGCGGCAACGTGCAGCAGGTCACCGAAGAAGAGTGGGCGAGGGCGCGTGCGCATTTCGCCAGCTACAGTGTTGACGATGCGGCTACCTGTGCGACGATCAGCGAGACCTATAAGCGCACCGGCTATCTGGCCGATCCACACACGGCCACCGGCATCAAGGCGGCGGCAATGTGTGACACTGATGCCAGCATCCCGATGATTACGCTCGCCACTGCGCATCCGGCCAAGTTCACGGCCGCTATCGAGCAGGCCGGTTTGCCGGCACCCGGTTTGCCGGAGCATATGGCGGATTTGTATTCGCGCGCGGAACACTGCACGGTGCTGCCGAACAGTCTCGACTCCATCAAGCAGTTCATGCAGCAGCGGCTCGCCGCTCGTAACGACTGACGTGTTCCAGCACCTTGTCCCACAAAAAAGCCGGCTGATTCGCCGGCTTTTTTGTTGAAGGGATTTATTCCGGCTGCTGCAGCCTCAGCGGCTGTTGATACGCCGGGTATTGTTCTGGGCTTCTGCCAGCGTCACGTTGAATTCCATGCGCCTGCCTTCGCGGTCGGTGACGACTTTGACCACATCGCCGGGCATGTGCTGTTCAAGTGTGTTGAGCAGGTCGTCCTGGTTTTTTATCTGGGTGCCATCAATCTCAATGATGACATCGCCGAGCACAATGTCGCCGCGCCCGTTCTGCTGCATGCCGGTGATGCCTGCTCGCTCTGCGGGCAGGCTTGGGGTTGCCCGCATTACCGGTACGCCATTGATACCCATCTGGCGGGTCCATGCATCAGGCGGGTTTTCAATACCGATGACCGGGCGGATTTCCTGGCCGTACTGCACCAGTTGCGGGATGACTTTCTTTACGGTGTTGACCGGAATCGCGAAGCCGATACCGGCGCTGGCACCACTTGGGCTGATGATCTGAGTGTTGACGCCAACCAATTGGCCCAGTGAGTTCAATAGCGGGCCTCCGGAGTTGCCGGGATTGATCGGCGCGTCGGTCTGGACCACATCGCGGATCGTGCGATTCGTCAGCGAATTGATCTCGCGACCGAGTGCACTGACGACACCAACGGTCATGGTGGTGTCGAGGCCGAAGGGGTTGCCGATAGCGATTACCTTGCGGCCGACTTCAAGCAGGGCCGAGTCACCGAGCGGTAGTGGAGTCAGCTTGTCGGCGGGGGCCTTCACTCGCAGCACAGCCAGATCCTTGTCCTCAGAGTAACCGACTACCTCGGCATCCCATGCACTCTGGTCTTGCAGGGTGATGGTGAGGCGACTGGCGTTCTGTATCACGTGGAAGTTGGTCACAATGAGACCGCTCTTGTCCCAAACGAAGCCGGTACCGCTGCCTTGCGGCACTTCCTGCACGTTGAGGCTGAAACGATTGGCGCGGTAGAGGGCACTGTTGGTGACAAACACCACGGAGGGGCTGGCAGCCTTGAAAATTTCAATGTTGTTGGCTTCGTCCTCGGTCTTGAAACTGAGGTAGTCGGTAGCGCTGTAGGCCGTGAATGGCGCCAGCGTGAGCGCCAACGACAGTAATCCTGCAAAAAAAGTGGTCTTGTGCATCATTTCCTCGCTATAACAAAAGCCCGGCAGTCGAAGCATGCCGTACAACTATTTAGGCCTTCACAAACCGGCTTTAGTTCCGCCGGTATCGTAACGGCTCCGTCAAACCGACCTGCATAACGCTATTGGAGGTTGTGCAGTGGTTCCCTAGAATCATCCCACGCTCCGGGAAATGAGGGCGACACAACAATTTTCAAGCAGTTTTATCACTGGGGAGTAGCGTGCAACAGGCACAACAGAACATCGTCCAGATGGCAGCGGATGCCATCGCGCGGCACGACAACACCCGGGCTTATGCTTGCATGGGGGGGAGTCTTTCGTTCCGTGAGTTGGGCCTGCTGAGCGACCGCTTCGCCCAGTGGCTGGTACACGAGGGTGGTGTGCGTCCGGGTGACCGGGTCGCCATCATGTTGCCCAACCTGCTGCAGTATCCGGTAGTTGCGCTCGGCGTGTTGAAGGCACAGGCCGTTGTTGTCAACGTCAACCCGCTCTATACCCCGCATGAATTGCAGCGCATTCTGGTTGATTCCGGCGCCAACACACTGGTGGTGCTGGCCAATGTTGCCCATAACGCCGCCGCCATCCTTGGTCACACGGCTGTACGTTCGGTGGTGCTGACACAAATGGGAGACCTGCTGGGCTGGTTTCGCGGATCGCTGATCAACCTGCTGGTGCGCCACGTCAAACGGCTGGTGAAACCCCATCATTTCCCGCAAGCGGCCACTGGTTTGCGGCAGGCATTACGCAGCGGGGGAATGCTGGCACGTACCCGGCCTGCCCTCACAGCTACATTCAGTGCTGATTCGCTGGCCGTGCTGCAATACACCGGCGGGACCACCGGCGTGATGAAGGCAGCGATGCTGAGCCACCGCAACCTGCTCTGCAATGTCGAGCAGATCGCCAACAGCATGGGGGAGGACTTTCCCGGCGCCGGCGCCGTGATGGTGGCACCGCTGCCGCTGTACCATATCTATGCGTTCAACCTGAATTTCGTGATGTCGCTGTTGCGCGGGCACCAGGCGCTGCTGATTCCCAACCCGCGCGACGTAGACGCCTTCATCGCCGTTCTGGGCAAGGTGAAGATGCACGGCTTTGTGGGTATCAACACGTTGTACAGCAGCCTGCTCGATAATCCGGGCTTCCGGCAACTCGATTTCACCACGCTGGCACTTGCCGCTTCCGGTGGCATGCCGCTTTCACCCCAGGTGGCAGCAGCCTGGCATGAACTCACCGGCAAGCCGATTCTGGAAGGCTATGGCCTGACTGAATGTTCACCCATGGTCAGCTGCAATACCCACACCCATCACCGTGCGGGTACTGCCGGCCGAATCGCTGCCGGTACCGAAGTGCGTCTGTTCGCCAGCGATGGCAGCGAGGTTGCCTGCGGCGGGCTTGGGGAAATCTGCGTACGGGGACCACAGGTGATGCAGGGTTACTGGAACAATGCGGCAGAAACCGCGCATGTGATTGATGCCGACGGCTGGCTGCATACCGGCGACATCGGCCAGTTCGACCAGGACGGCTACCTGCGTATCGTCGACCGCATCAAGGATCTGATCGTTGTCTCCGGCTTCAACGTCTACCCTAATGAAATCGAGGATTACGCCTGTAGTCACCCCGACATCAAGGATGCCTGCGCCATCAATGCGGGTGATGAGTTGTCGCCGCTGATAAAACTGTTCGTTGTCAGCCGCAACCCTGCGCTCACGGCAGAGCAGGTAATTGTGCATTGCCGGCGCGGCCTCACTACCTACAAGATCCCGCGGCAGGTGGAGTTCCGTACGACACTGCCGAAGTCCCACCTGGGCAAAGTGCTGCGGCGCGAGCTGCGTGATTCGGCATTGGCGACAACACTGTGAGAATAACGCAGGCCCGCCGTCGTACCGCTACTACAACTCCGCAATTCCAGCAGTCCCTGCATCCGCTGTTGCAACAGATACTTGCGGCCCGCGGCGTCTGCCACGACGAACAGATCCAATTGCCATTGGCCAAGCTGCTGCCGCCGGATTCACTGAAAGGCATGGCGGCTGCAGTGGGGCTGTTGCAGCAGGCCTTGCACACCA
>CAISOD010000296.1 GCA_903887045.1 uncultured Gammaproteobacteria bacterium
AGCGGACGCACCAGGTAGCCGGCTGCAAAAGTCAGCAATGCAATGATGAACGCCGCAGTCTCGTTGACACCCGCAAAGAAACGGGCCGAGATAATAGGGGCCAGTGAGCCGAACAGTATGAAGTCGTATGCTTCAAAGATGGTCCCGGCCGATGTGGCAAAGACAATACGACGAAGCTTTTGCGGCTCAGGTGAATTCGCTACGGACATAGACTGGCTGTACTAATTGTTGTTCTCGGCACGTAACTGCCGAGCCAGATTACGCTCCGGGTCGTTCCCGGACCCTTCTTGCCACTATATAGGAGGGCTGTCGCCGATGAGAAGGCACAAAGTCTGCCAATGCGGCAGCAAATGGGGAATTGACCAAAGATTATGTAATAAATGAAGAGGAGCGCTCTAAGCAACCGCACTCCAACCAGCCCTTGTTCAACAAGTGGCCATGATCAAATCGAGGACAGCGCCTGCGGGGTTCGAAGCAACTACACCAGACCAGTGCAGTTGTCTGATAGGTGGTCACTAAGACCATTAATGAGTCACGAAGACCATTAATGAAAAGATGGTGCCCAGGAAAGGACTTGAACCTTCACGACCTTGCGGTCACTAGCACCTGAAGCTAGCGTGTCTGCCAATTTCACCACCTGGGCGGAGGGGGGACTAAAACAGAGGCGCGCATTCTGCCGATGAGGCCCCCGGCTTGTCAATTGATAGGGGTGTATACTGGCGGAAAAGTTTCTCTACCGGATACCCATGCCAAGAACCCGCAAGCCCGCTCCTGCTCCGATACCCAATGCTGTACAAGACGATCCCCACGCCGCCCGCGAGGCGGAACGCTATGAAAACCCCATTCCCAGTCGCGAATACATTCTCAAGCACCTTGAAGAACTCGGCACACCAGCCTCCCATCTTGAACTGTGCACCGCCCTCCTGCTGTTCGATGCCGTAGCCCAGGATGCCTTGTTGCGTCGTCTGATCGCGATGACGCGCGACGGCCAGCTGATCAGCAATCGCCGCGGCGTGTTCGGCCTTGTCGACCGCATGAGTCTCATCAAGGGCAAAGTGGTTGGCCACAAGGACGGCTATGGTTTTGTCGCGACCGATGGCGGCAAAGATGAAGATCTCTATCTTGGTCCGCAGGAAATGCGCAAGGTATTCGACGGCGATACGGTGCTGGCCAAAGTATCAAATGTCGACCGCCGGGGTCGTCGCGAGGGTCGCATCGTCGAAGTGCTGGAACGCAAGCACACCCAGATCGTCGGCCGCTATTACGAGGAGGCAGGAATCGGCGTGGTGGTGCCGCACAACAAGCGCATCACGCAGGAAATCCTCATCCCGGCGAAGAAGCACAAGAAGGCCAACGATGGTGACTATGTCGTCGTAGAGCTGACGCAATTCCCGCATGAACATCGCAAGGCGATGGGCGAAGTGGTGGAAGTGCTGGGCGATATCAGCAAGCCCGGCATGGAAATCGAGGTTGCGCTGCGCGTACACGACATCCGCCACGAATGGCCACCGGCAGTGACTGCCGAAATGCAGGGATTTCCGGCAGCGGTACAGCCACAGGATCTGGCAAACCGCATCGACCTGCGCACACTGCCTTTCGTGACGATCGACGGCGAAGACGCCAAGGACTTCGACGATGCCGTTTATTGCGAGAAAGTACGTGGCAAAGGCTTCGTACTCTACGTAGCAATCGCTGACGTTTCACACTATGTGAAACTCGACACCGCACTCGACAGAGAAGCCCAGCTGCGTGGCAATTCGGTGTATTTCCCCGGTTTTGTCGTGCCGATGCTGCCTGAACATTTGTCGAACGGGCTCTGCTCGCTGAAACCGAAAGAAGACCGCCTTGTAATGGTGTGCGAACTGAACATCGACAAAGTCGGGCAGATCAGTGAATACAACTTCTACGAAGGCGTGATCCATTCGCATGCGCGACTTACCTACACCGAAGTAGCCGCCATGCTGCAAACTCCGAAGACCGACATAGAACTCACCCTGCAGCAGCGTATCAGCAACAAATATTCTGCGCTGTTGCCGCATTTGCAGTCGCTGTACTCGCTGTACAAGGTATTACTGGATGCACGTTCCCAGCGTGGTGCTCTCGATATCGAGACGATCGAAACCCGGCTGATCTTTTCCGAGCAGCGTCGCGTCAAGGAAATCGTGCCGGTGGAGCGCAACGATGCCCACAAACTGATCGAAGAGTGCATGTTGTGCGCCAACGTAGCAGCCGCTGACCTGCTGAAAACTGCAAACCAACCGACGTTGTATCGCGTGCATGAAGGCCCCAACGAAGAGAAGCTCGACAATCTCTACCAGTTCCTGCGCTCGCTCGGCATCAGTGTGCCGCGCAAGGCCAAGCCGACACCGAAGGATTACCAGCTGATACTGCAGCGACTTGCAGTTCGCCCTGATCGCCATTTATTGCAGTCGCTGGTGATTCGGTCGCTGATGCAGGCGCAATACCAACCGGAAAACCTTGGCCATTTCGGCCTCGGCTTCGACGCTTACGCCCATTTCACCTCGCCGATACGCCGCTATCCCGACTTGCTGGTACATCGCGGCATCCGCTATCTGGTCCGCAATCCAAAACAGAAGACCGGTGTTCGCCGTGATGGCAAGGCGCCTGCGCTGAAGAAGGCCGATATTTACCCCTATACCAGCGGTGAGCTTGTCACGCTTGGCACCCAGCTTTCGCATTCCGAACGCAAGGCCGATGCGGCCTCATGGGATGTAATTGCCTGGCTGAAGTGCGACTACATGCAGGCAAAGATCGGCGAAGAATTCCCCGGCATCATCAGCAAGGTGACCAACTTCGGTCTGTTTGTCGAACTCAAGGATGTGTATGTCGAGGGTCTGTTGCATGTCACCGCCTTGACCAACGACTACTATCACTTTGATGAAGTGACCCACACTCTGACCGGCGAGCGCAGTGGCCAGGCCTTCCGTCTTGGTGATGAAGTGCGTGTCGTTGTATCTCACGTCAACGTCGAAGACCGCAAGATTGATTTGCAGCTGGTCGGCGACGTCAAGAACAAGGGCGTTGGTCGTGCAATCCCGCAACACAAGCGGCAACAAGACAGCAAAGGGCCGCGCAAATCGCGACGCCGTTGAACGGTTATCCCCATGACAAAAAAGCATTACCGGCAACAACAGTCAGACGATCAATACGAGCACAGCCCCGCGCAGGATTGGGTCTATGGTTTGCACGCGGTGGAATCACTGCTCAAACACAACGCCGATAGCATTCAGCAATTGATGGTGCAGCAGGGGCGCCACGACCAGCGGATTGACCCGCTGCTGCAGCGCGCGCAACGGCTTGAAATTGCTATCAGGGAAGTAGCGAAAGCCGAGCTTGATGAACAAGTGGGCGGTGTACACCAGGGCATTGCCGCGCAATGCACCAACCTGAAACTCGAACGCAGTGAAGGCTTTCTCAACGAACTGCTGCAGCGGATAGATCATCCGGCATTCCTGCTGGTACTTGATGGCGTCACTGATCCACACAACCTCGGCGCTTGTCTGCGTACTGCTGAAGCGGCGGGTGTTGATGCGGTGATCGTACCGAAAGACAAAAGCGCACTGATGACGCCAATTGCACGCAAAGTGGCAAGCGGCGCTGCCGAGATCGTACCTTTCATCTCTGTTACCAATCTTGCACGCACCTTGAAGCAACTACAGGACAACCGCGTATGGATTTACGGCGCTGCTGGTGAAGCCGAACAGTCCATTTATCAAACCGACCTGCGCGGCCCCATCGCACTGGTACTGGGATCGGAGGGCAGCGGCATGCGCAGACTTACGCGTGAACACTGCGATGGAATCTTCTCGATTCCAATGGCCGGTGAAGTCAGCAGCCTCAACGTTTCGGTGTCGGCTGGTGTGTGCCTGTTCGAAGCAGTACGTCAACGAAAAGCAATCTGAATGCCGCTGTCAATGGGGCTGCTTGCAATGCCCTGGGTGGCTCTATAGAATGCCGCCTCTTTTCAACTCCTTGCCGTACAGCTTTACCACCTCAATGTGGTCAGTCTGGCGGCGACAACCGTGAGGAGCTTTATGCGCCACTACGAAATAGTGTTCATGGTGCATCCCGACCAGTCCGAGCAAGTCGGCGGGATGATTGAACGTTATACCAAAATGATCAAAGACTCCGGCGGACTCGTACATCGCCTGGAAGACTGGGGCCGCCGTCAGCTGTCCTACCCGATCAACAAAATCCACAAAGCCCATTACGTACTCATGAACGTTGAGTGCGGCAATGATGTGCTGGGTGAACTGACCTCCATCTTCCGTTACAACGACGCCATCATCCGCAATCTGGTGATCAAGCGCGATGCCGCTGTTACCGAAATCTCGCACATCCAGAAAGCGGAAAACGAGAACCGTGAACGTAAAGCCCGCGCCAGTCAGCGGGTGCGCAGCGAAGAAACGACAGAAGAATTCGACGGCGAAGAAAGCGAATCCGAGCCCGCGAGCGCTGAATAAGCGAGCGGATTCCGACCCTTTCCCACCGACCAAATTACAGGAGATTCACCATGGCTCGCTTCTTCAGACGCCGCAAGTACTGCCGCTTCACCGCGGAAGGCTTTACCGAAATTGATTACAAAGACCTGGAAACCCTGAAAGCCAACGTGAGCGAGACCGGCAAGATCGTGCCGAGCCGCATCACTGGTACCAAGGCTCGCTATCAGCGTCAGCTGGCAACGGCCATCAAGCAGGCGCGTTTCCTTGCATTGATTCCGTACACGGATTCACACGAAGTATAAGAGTCCGGTCGGCACCTGATGCGTGGGTTAGCCGAATACATTATGTCTGGCCGCCTGCAAGCGGCCACGGTGGCGGTGCTGTTCGGGCTGATTCCCGGCATGTTCATCATCAGCGGCGCCACGGTCGCGCTGGTTACCCTTCGCAGGGGCTGGAGCGACGGAGTACAAATCCTGCTGTGGGCCGTGCTGCCGGCAGGTTTGCAATGGAAATTGGGAAATCCCGGCGCAGCATTGATATTGCTCGGGATCATGCTGGCCAGCCTTGTGTTGCGGAGTACGCGCTCATGGCAGGCAACAGCGGTAGTGTTGGTGCTGGGCGGGCTGTGTTCGCAACTGAGTCTGCCCTTGCAACAAGCCTATCTGGACCGGGTCGGCGAAGCGGTGAATACGCTGCAGACCAACGGGCTGGCTCTGCAAATGGTGGTGGATGGCGAGGTAGTAACTGCCAACGCCGACCAATTGATAGCGGCGCTGCTGCAGTTTTATGGCCCTTATCAGATGTTGATGATGCTGGTCTGCGTGTTGCTCGGCCGTTATTGGCAGGCCCTGTTGTACAACCCGGGCGGATTCCGCGAGGAGTTCCACACCCTGCGGTTCGACTGGCGGCTGATGGCGATACTGCTCGTGTTGGTGGGAGCCGGCCTTTATGGCCAGGCACCGCTCGACGAGTGGTTGATGATGTTTTGCATGGTTCCCATCCTGGATGGATTGGCGGTGCTGCACAAAGTAGTAGCATACCGCAGCATGGGGACCACGTGGTTGGTACTGGCCTATCTGCTGTTGTTTATCGCAGCACCGGCCTTTGTAGTATTGGGTTTTGCCGATAGCGTAGTCGACTTTCGCAAGCGACTCGTTGCCCGGTAAGCAAATGCGTGAATGCAGAATTTGAACGAGGTGTCCTATGGAAGTCATTCTGTTAGAAAAACTGGGCCGTTCCGGTGGCGTAGGCGACAAAGTCAGCGTCAAATCCGGCTATGCCCGCAATTTCCTCTTCCCTTACGGGAAAGCCATCCCGGCCACCAAAGATAACCTGGCCAATTTTGAAGCCCGCCGCGCTGAGTTGCTGAAGGCTGCTGCCGAGAAGCTGGCTGGCGCACAAAACCGCGCCGACAAGCTCAACGGTATGGCGATCACCATCTCTGCCAATGCTGGCGACGAAGGCAAGTTGTTTGGCTCGGTCGGCACCCGCGACATCGCCGATGCGCTCACTGCTGCCGGCCAGCCTGTTGGCAAGAGCGAAGTGCTGTTGCCTGCAGGTGCGCTGCGTGAAACCGGTGAATTCGAAGTCAGTCTGGCGCTTGGCAGCGATGTAATTGCCGCGATCAAACTGACCATCGTCGCCGTTTAATCCTCTGCCTTACAGACTGCGACACCCGTCGCAGTCTCAGGGAGCGCCAATCAGCCGCGTTTCCCACAGCACATCGGTGTCCAGCTTGTTGTCGTAAACAAGCTTGGCATCGAAGTTTGTACTGTCGAACCCCAATACCTCGTACAGCGCCTCAAACGCCGTCTTGTCGTTCTTCTGTAGCGCCACCGCCGCTTCCAGTACTTCCAGCTTCTCTGGCAAGGTCACTTCTTCGGCCAGATTCACCAGACCCTCGTCACGCATTCCTGCCAGCAGTACGAACTGCATGCCTGAGGGCGATGGAAATGCCGACACCATGCCGTAATCACGATAACTGGCTTCCCCCACCGAAAGACCCGAACTGCTGGAATACAGTGTGTCAGCGTCAATGTTGATCAATTCGTCATACGTCGCGCCAAGCCCCAGCCCGGAGGCGGCAAACATCAGATCCGTCAGGCTGCGCAGGCCACTGAGCAAGCCAAGGTAAATGATGTGATTGCCCACCAGATCGTTGGTGGCAAGTTCCGACATCATCTTTACCCGCACCTGTCGGCTGTCGTCATCCAGCACCCGCAGCACGTCGGCCAAGGCCTTTGGCACACTAGTGGGGGCGTAGCCGAGATCGAGGTTCAGGTACTCGCCGTCGGCGCCGCTGGTCTGGCGGGAGGCCAGCTCACTGGCTGAGTTGATGTCGAACTCGCGCACCATTCGCTGCACGTTTCCCTCGGCATCACGCTCTCCCATGATGTAGTAATCGCCCACCAGCACCAGCACGGGAGAGACATCATCGAGAATCGGCTGCCACAACAAACTGTCGGCAAAGGGATTGGCCGGCACCGCCGGTTGCTCAGGGCGCACTATCAGGTTGGCAGCGAGCATCAGGATGGCAAACAGCGCAAACCATGGCGTGTAGTTGCGCCGATGCAACATCTGGCCGGTGATGCTGGGGGCTCCTTCTGGCACGACTGCAGCCCCGGCCACCACGCTCTCAGCCGACCTGTTCTCGCTGACGACCAGCATGTACTGGCCTTTGGGAATATCTACCCGGTACTTTTCCTGCTGGCCCTGGCGGGCAAAATAGGTATTGAGCTTGCTGCGCAGATGGTAGATGTGCACCCGTACGATGGAGTCCTTGCCCACATCAAAGTCGGACTCCCGCCCCAGCACATCTATCGCAATGCTGATTTCCTTAGGCGTGGTGCCGGCTATGGCGTGGTCCGCCAGATAATCCAGGATAGCGGCATAGGTGCGTGAACGCCCAAGCTCACCGCTTTTGACGATGCGCTCACAGATACGCTTGAGTTCTTCTGGTTCGACCACTGCTTTGCCCCGCTATTGATCCACGTCAATTTTCGCAGAAAAGGCCACATCCGGGTAATAAAAAAGCTAACGTTAATTATCGCGCAAAACATTGATTTAAATAACGTTTATAAAATACTTAACATCTCTGTAAACCGTTCTGCAACCGTTAATAATGCGGGTTGCTGGCAATCCACTCCTACACTGTGTGGCGTTAATATCCAAAATCCGACTCGTCATTTATTGTCGAAATCAGGGGAACCCACCATGCATCGTCCACACAAATTTGCGAAATTGCCACTGACTGCCTTGATTGGCGCGCTGGTTGCCAGCGCGGGCGCCTTGGCGCAGCAACCCGCCGAGGAGATCGTCATATTCGGCCGCAATACCAATCTGGTGGGCACGGCCGCCGCCGCCAGTGAAGGCTCCATCAGCGGCGCCGACCTGCTGGTGCGGCCGATGTTCAAAACCGCCGATCTGCTGGAATCGATGCCCGGCATGGTGGCTGTGCAGCATTCGGGTAGCGGCAAGGCCAACCAGTATTTCCTGCGAGGCTTCAACCTCGATCACGGCACCGACTACACCGTGATCCTCGACGGCATGCCAATGAACCTGCGGTCGCACGGCCATGGCCAAGGCTACCTCGACGTCAACGGCATGATCCCGGAAACGGTGGATCGCATCGATTACCGCAAAGGCCCCTACCGCGCCGACCTTGGCGACTTTTCGGTGGCAGGCGCTTCATTCATTCGAACCATTGATGCGCTGGACCAGGCGTTTGTGTCGGCTGAAACCGGTGAGAACGCCTGGCGCCGCACGGCCGGCGGCATGAGTCAGGATATTGCTGGCGGCACGATGACCGTGGTTGGCGAGTACAAACAATACGACGGCCCCTGGCAGAGCAGCGAAGAACTCGATCACACCTCGATCTGGAGCAAATACAGTCGCAATACCGGCTTCGGCCAAGCGGTGTTTACGCTATCGGGTTACGAAGCCAACTGGAACCCGACCGAGCAGATCCCCGAGCGCATCATCGGCAGCGCTGTGTGTGCCGATGCGTTCTGTTCACCTGACCCGACCGCCGACGGCTCCACCTCACGCTGGATGCTGACTTCCCAACTGTTCGGCAGTGACTGGAGCGCCAGCGCCTATGCCCAGTATTACAACTGGCAGATGAAATCGAACCCGACCTACGACTATCAACTCAACCAGTTCGACAACCGCTGGACCGCGGGCGGCGCCCTCAGCAAAACCCTGCTCGACACCAGCAGCTTCGAGGTGGAAGTGGGTGGCGACTTCCGCTACGACGACGCCGGCCGTGTCGGGATCGACAGCACCGACAAGGGTCTGTTCATCGCCAACATCAGCGACAACGAAATCAAGGAAGGCTCGATCGGCGCCTTCGCCGAAGCCACCTGGCATGTCACCCGCGATCTGCGCCTGATGGGCGGCCTGCGTGGCGACTACTACGACTTCGACGTCATTGCCCACAATCCCGCCAGCTACTCCGGCAATGAAACCGACTCGCAGCTGTCGCCGAAGCTCGGCCTTGCCTGGACCGCGACCGCTGCACTGGAGTTCTACGCCAACTGGGGTCGCGGCTTTCATTCGAACGATGCCCGTGGCGTAGTCAACACCGTCGATCCGGTTCCCGGCCTGTCGCAAGGCACTGGCAAGGAAATCGGTGCGCGCACCTCGATTGGCGATTTCAAATTCACTGCGACCTGGTGGTGGCTCGATCAGGCCAGCGAGTTGATATTTATCGGTGATTCCAACGCAGTAGAACCCAAAGGCGCTTCCAAGCGAGACGGTTATGAGCTGACTGCATTCTGGCAACCGTTGAGCTGGCTGGGTGTTGATGCGGTGTATACCGACAGCGTTGCGCGTTACGTCAGCAACCCCGATGGCGTCTACGTCGAAAACGCGCTTGAGCAAGCCGCCCAGATCGGCATCTCCGCCACACGCGACAACTGGGATCTCAGCCTGCGCGCCCGCTATATGGGTCCTTATGCGCTGACGGCCGACAACACCGAGCGTGCCAACTCACTCACCACCGTCAGCCTGCGTGGTGCCCGCCACTGGGACGCGCTCACCGTATACGCCGAAGTGATCAATCTGCTCGACACTGATGGCCGGGAGATCAACTATTTCTACGAGGCGCACATCAAGGGCTATGACCCGGCCGGTGAAACCTCGGCCGACATCGACTGCTCGGTGACCAACTGCCACATGAGCCGCGTGACAGTGCCGCAGACCTTCCGCGTCGGGGTCAGCTACAAGTTCTGAAAGGATCGGCAAACGTCATGGTGCGTGGCACACTTACGACCTCATTTTATGTATCCGATAACAACATCAAAGAGGCTGCAATGACCCACACCTTCTCCTTCTTCCGCGTTGGCGGTTTCAATCAGGTACGCCTCCAAAGCGGCGCCGATCTGCTGAATCTCGACCAACTCGACCAGAAACTGTGGGTGGCGTTGGCGTGCCCGACCCAGGGCCTCGAGTTCGACCGGCGCACGCTCGAAATGATTGACAGCGACAAGGACGGCCGCATCCGCGCCAACGAGCTGATCGCCGCCATCAAGTGGGCCGGCAACCTGCTGAAAGACGCTGATGAACTGGTGCGCGCACCCGCCACCCTCAATCTGGCCGCAATCAATGACACCGGTGCCGAAGGCCAGCAAGTGCTGCAGGCGGCACGTACCGTGCTGCAAGGGCTGGGCAAACCCGGCGCCGATTCGATCAGCGTGAACGAAACCGCTGATGCGCTGAAAGCCTTCAACGCCATGCCCTTCAACGGCGATGGGGTACTGACAGTGGATTCGGCCGACAGCGATGCCGCCAAAGCCGTCATTACCGACATGCTGGCGACCGTTGGCGGCGTCAACGACGCTTCCGGCAAGAGCGGCATCGACAGAGCCAAAGTAGCCGATTTCACCGCTGCGATTGCGGCCCATCTGGCCTGGCAGGCCAAGGCCGAAGGTGATGCCAGCCTGCTGCCGCTGCAGGGCAACACCGCCACTGCTCTCATCGCCCTGCAAGCAGTGCGCGCCAAGGTCGACGACTGGTTCGTGCGCTGCCAGCTGGCAGCCTTCGATGCCCGCGCCATCGCTGCACTGAACCGCGAGGAAAAAGAGTACTACGCCATGGCCGCACAGGACCTGGTGCTGACTGCCGACGAAATCCGCCGGTTGCCACTGGCCCAGGTTGCAGCCAATGCTTCACTGCCGTTGCAACAAGGGCTGAACCCGGCATGGCGTGCTGCTATGGCGAACTTCGTCGACGCCGTGGTGAAACCGCTGCTGGGTGACAAAGCCCAGTTGACCGAAAGCGAGTGGCACACGCTGGTGGCACGCCTTGGTGGTTACGAAGGCTGGCTGGCAACCAAGGCCGGTGCGGTTGTCGAGCCGCTCGGTGTTGAGCGCCTGCGCGCGCTGGCAGCCCTCGATGTGGAAAACACCCTGGCTCCCTTGTTCGAGCTCGAATCTGCGCAGGCTGGTATCGCTACCGGCATTGCCTCGGTCGAGCGGCTGGCGCGCTATGTGCGCGACATGCATGCGCTGACGCAAAACTTCGTCAACTTCCAGCAGTTCTATCAGCGCAAGAGCCCGGCCATCTTCCAGGTGGGCACGCTCTATATTGATCAGCGCGCCGCCGAACTGTGTGTACGGGTCGATGACGCCGGCAAGCACGGCACCATGGCGCCGCTGTCGCGCAACTATCTGGTTTACTGCGACTGCGTGCGCCGGCAGAGCGGTGAAAAAATGACGATCGCTGCCGCGCTGACCGACGGCGACGCCGACAACCTGATGGCTGGCCGCAACGGTATTTTCTACAGCCGTGACGGCCGCGACTGGGACGCCACCATCATCAAAATCGTCGAAAACCCGATCTCGCTGCGGCAGGCATTCTGGAGCCCCTACAAAAAACTGGTGCGCTTCATTGAAGACCAGGTGGCCAAGCGCGCAGCAGCCTCGGAAGCGGCGTCCGATTCCATGCTGACCGGTGCCGTCGATAAGGCCGGCGCAGTAGTGAAGACCGGCGATGCCACCGCCGTGGCGCCGAAGAAATTCGATGTCGGCGTCGTTGCCGCTTTGGGCGTTGCCGTTGGCGGCATCACGGCCGCGCTGGGCGCCATCATGCAGTCGTTTTTCGGGCTGGGCCTGTGGATGCCGCTCGGGCTGGTCGGTCTGTTGCTGTTGATCTCCGGCCCGTCGATGCTGATCGCCTGGCTCAAGCTGCGCACCCGTAACATCGGGCCGCTGCTGGACGCCAACGGTTGGGCGGTCAACGCCAACGCCCGCATCAACGTACCATTCGGCGCCTCGCTGACTCGCATTGCCGCACTGCCGAAGGGCTCCAGCCTCGACCTGGTGGACCCGTTTGCCGAGAAGAGGCAGCCGTGGGGCCTGTGGCTGTTCGCGGCAGCGGTTATCGTGGCGGCCTGGTACCTGATTCCTCGCTGAGTCCGCTCCAATACGGGGTCACAGCGATCCTGGGGTCAGAGTAAGCATCTGCCACTGCTCTTCGTAGCAAACCGTCTATGCTGCTTACTCTGACCCCGTGCAGGTAGCTCGACCCCGCCTTCTGGGGTACATTCACTCCCCTGTCCGACCCTCCTCTCGCCAGCATTACTGACCGCCCTCACATGTCCGAACCTGCCCTCTCCGACAAAATCACCGCCTTGAAGGTCCCGCCGCATTCGATCGAAGCCGAACAGGCGGTGCTGGCCGCGCTGATGCTCGACAACTCGCGCTGGGACGCTGTCAGTGAAGTGCTGTTGCCGGGCGATTTCTACCGCAAGGAACACCGCCTCATCTATCAGGCGATGCAGCAGCAGACTGCCGACGCTCGTCCAATTGATGTCATCACGCTGAGCGAAGCGCTGCGTTCCGCCAACCTGCTGACGGAAGCCGGTGGCGTCGACTACCTCGGCGAGCTGCTCGGCAGCAACCAGAGCGCCGCCAACATCGTCGCCTACGCCGGCATCATCAAGGAGCGCGCAGTACTGCGGCACCTGATCTCGGTGGGCCACGGCATTGCCGACAGCGGCTACAACCCCGATGGCCGCGACAGCATCGCCCTGCTCGATGCCGCTGAACAGGCGGTGTTCCGCATTGCGGACGACCGCCCGCGCGACGGTGGCCCACAAGCGCTCAAACCGATTCTGAAGTCGGCTGTCGAACGCATCGAAAAACTGTTCGACGCCAAGGGCAACATCACCGGCGTCAGCACCGGCTTCAAGGATCTCGACGAAATGACCAGCGGCCTGCAGCAGTCCGATCTCGTCATCGTGGCGGGAAGGCCGTCGATGGGAAAAACCACCTTCGCGATGAACATGGTCGAAACCGCCGTGCTGCACAATGACAAACCGGTGCTGGTGTTCAGTCTGGAAATGCCGGCCGACAGTCTGGTGATTCGTATGCTGTCGTCGATCGGTCGTATCGACCAGACTCGCATGCGCAATGGCAAGCTGGAAGACGAAGACTGGGACAAGCTCAGTACAGCCATGACCAAGCTGCGTGGTCGGCCGCTGTTCATTGACGACACCTCCGGCCTGTCGCCCAGCGAAATGCGTTCACGCGCGCGCCGCATTGCGCGCGAACACGGCCAGCTTGGCCTGATCATGGTCGACTATCTACAGCTGATGCAGATAAAGGGCAGCAATGAAAACCGCACCGGCGAGATCTCGGAAATTTCGCGCTCGCTGAAGTTGATGGCGCGCGAATTCAACTGCCCGGTGGTGGCGCTGTCGCAGCTGAATCGCAGCCTTGAACAGCGACCGAACAAACGGCCGGTGATGAGTGACTTGCGTGAATCCGGTGCTATTGAGCAGGACGCCGACATCATCATGTTCGTGTACCGCGACGAGGTGTACAACCCCGACAAGCCGGAAGTGAAAGGCGTGGCCGAGATCATCATCGGCAAACAACGTAACGGACCTATCGGCATGGTGAACCTCAGCTTCATCGGCAAGCACACCCGTTTCGAGAATTTCATGCCGATGAACGGCATGCAACCAAAAGGTGAGTGGGGCGAGTAGATGTCACATCGCGCCGTCGCCACCATCGACCGCAAGGCGCTGGCGCATAATCTGGCCGTAGCGCGTCGCCATGCGCCAGAGAGCAAGCTCGCCGCCATCATCAAGGCTGATGCCTATGGCCATGGGCTTGTGCCGTGCGCTGAAGCGCTGAACGACGCTGATTTGTTCGGCGTCACCACGGTGGACGAAGCCGAACAATTGCGGCGTGCCGGTACCAGCAAAAACATCCTGTTGATGCAAGGCTTTATCGACAAAGCCGATCTGCGCCGCATTGCCCACCACAATCTGCAATTGGTAGTACATCGCGCTGACGATCTGGCAATGCTGGAAAATGAATTCTGCAAAATTGCCCCCACCAAACCGCTGACATTCTGGCTCAAAGTCGACACTGGCATGGGCCGCCTCGGAATCAAACCAACTGAAGTTGAGCGCGTGCATCTTGCTCTGCGGCGCCAACCCTGGTGCCATGATGTGGTAGTGATGACGCATCTCGCCAACGCCGCCACACCGGATTCTCCGCTCAACTCGCAGCAACTGCTGCAGTTTGCCCGCAGTTGCCAGCCGCTGACGGAGTTCGCGCCGGAAACCAGCATTGCCGCCTCCGCCGCAATGCTGAGTCTCGACAACGCCGGCGACTGGGCACGCCCCGGCATCATGCTGTACGGCAGCTCGCCATTTGCATGGAGCGATAGCCAGCGCCGCCGCGACCAGTTCGATCTGCACAATGTGATGACACTGAAAGCCCAACTGATCAGCGTGCGGCAGCACGAGGCTGGCGACAGCATCGGCTACAACTCGCAGTTCATTTGTCCACGAGCAATGCGTGTTGGCATTGTCAGCATTGGTTATGCCGATGGTTATCCGGTGACGGCGGCCAATGGAACACCAGTGGTCGTGGGCAATACACGCACCGGCACCGTTGGCCGCGTGTCGATGGACATGCTGACGATAGATCTGACGCAGTGCCCGCACGCACGCGTTGGCGACCTGGTGACGCTGTGGGGCGACGCATTGCCGGTTGATGAAGTAGCTGCCAGTCTCGGCATCATCTCGTACCAGTTGCTGGCCGGCCTCGGCGGCCGGGTGTTGCGGGAATACTGTTGATTCACAAATAGTGAATTACAAACAAAACGGCGGCGAAACCTAGTTTCGCCAATAACACCAGCGCTGGCAAAGTTGGCCGGCATCAAAAGGGGAATACAGATGGCTACACATTACGGCAAGACACTGGCGCTCGCCTGCGCCATGGCACTGCTCACCGCTTGCTCCGGCAGCGAAGACAGTGCTGCCACCACTGACACTGCAGCTGCTGCGCCCGCTGCCCCGGCCGCAGCAGCACCGGCAGCTCCACCGCCAATCGAAATTCCACCGGTGACCATGGCAGTAACCGCAAGCGATTCCAGCACCATTCCGGCCGACGCGCTCGCAAAACTGCGTGAAATCGGCGCCAAGAACGACACTGCCGGAACCGCCGCGCTGTATGCACCGTCCTTCCCTGCCGGCTTCCTCGACAGCTTCAATGTAGGTCGTGACCTTGCCTATGGCCCGGCCGAGCGCAACATCCTCGACGTGGTCGCGCCGAAAGACGCAAGCAATAGTCCCGTCATCATCTTC
>CAISOD010000297.1 GCA_903887045.1 uncultured Gammaproteobacteria bacterium
GCAGAAGCATGTCGCTGGGCTGCTGTGGTTCGGCGACAACTACCATGTCGATCAGGAGATGGTGAAACAACGGACCCAGGCACCGCTGAGCCACGATGATTACTTCCACACCGTGCTCGGCCTGATGGAAATAGAAACGCCCGAGTACGATCCCGCCAAGGACTGGCTGGCAGGAGCCCATCCTGCCGAATAAGCGGAACCTTCAATGCGACTATTACAATTACAAAAGCGCGCACCCTGCCCCAACTGGTTCTTCACTTTCCTGCTGCTGAGCTGGCTGCACCAACTGGTGCTCACCGGTGGATTCTTTGCCCTGGGTCAGCCGGCACCGGCGTGGAACCTCGCCACACTGTTTCATCTGGCGGCCTCTGGTTTCTATTCGCTGCTCTACCTGCTGCCCATGGCATTGACCGGATTCGCACTGCGCGGGCTTACGCACTCGCATCACCTGCTGAAAATCGTTGCAGTCTATGCGATCAGCGTGATCGTGCTGTTGCTGCTGCGGATGGATTTGCTGGTGTACGAACTGTATGCCTTTCACTTCAACGGTTTTGTGTGGAACCTGATCCTGACACCCGGCGGCATCGATTCACTGGGATCGTCCGCCTCAACGCTGTTGTCGATAGCACTGTTGGTTGCGCAGATCATGCTCGTGCAGGCGATCGCCTTGTTCATCAGCCGCCGCGGTTTGCTGACGTGCTGGCGGCGCAATCGCAGTCTCGGATGGGCAACGGTGCTGATGACCAGCCTTTTCCTCGTGCAAGGCACGTTCTACGGCATCAGTGATCTGCGCCAGTACGGCCCGGTGCTCGATGGTTCCAAAGCTTATCCGCTGTTCCAGCGCGTGCGCTTCCGCTCGCTGGCCGAGCACTTCGGCTACGAGCAAGAACAACAGGACAACACCCATCAGTTGGAGCAGTCGCAGGCTGCACTGCATTATCCACTGAACCCTCCGGCCTATACCGAGGTGGAAACGCCACCGAACATCATCATGCTGGTGGCGGAATCGTTGCGGCAGGACCAGCTCTCGCCAGTAACCATGCCCAACACCTGGCGCTTCAGCGAGCACAACCTGCGCTTCGACCAGCACTACTCCAGCGGCAATGGCACGCGCGAAGCCTTGTTCGGCCTGTTCTACGGGCTCTATGGTTCCTACTGGGAGCAGTTCATGCATGCAAGGCAAAGTCCGCTGCTGATGGACCGCATCGAGCAGCTCGGCTATGAACTCGACATCCGTACCAGCGCCACCTTCACGTACCCCGAATTCGACAAGACGCTGTTTGCTGCAGTGCCAGCTGCTGTGATGCACACTGCCGACGAAACAATGCCGCCGTGGCAGCGCGATGAAGAGAACATGGACGGCTTGCTGCAGTTCCTGCAACAGCGTGATCGCCAGCGTCCATTCATGAGCTTCTACTTTCTTGAATCAACCCATGCCGGTTATTCGTTTCCCGCTTCCAGCGCACTGCACAAGGACTATCAGCAGGACATTGACTACATGAAGCTGCGCAAAGAGGGGCTGGCGATCGATGCACAACCCCTGCTGAACCGCTATCGCAATGCCGGCCACTGGATCGACGAACAACTGGGTCGGCTGTATGCCGAACTCGAGCTACAGGGTCTGCTGGATTCCACCATTGTTATCGTCACTGGCGATCACGGCGAAGAATTCATGGAAAAAGGCGCCTGGGGCCACAACTCCACCTTCGTCGCCGAGCAGGTCCGTGTGCCATTGGTAGTGCACATACCCGGACAGACTGCTGCCGTCATCGACAGACCGACCTCTCATCTCGACATCGCCACTACCCTGCTGCAGCAACTCGGCCTCACCAATGCGGTCGACGACTACAGCCTTGGCCGCAGTCTGTTTGATGCAAGCCATCGTGATCATCTGGTATTGAGTGACTGGCACAGCATCGGCATCGTGACGCCAACACTTAAATACCGGATTCCGTACCTGCAAAGCGGTGTCGACAGCTGGCCTCCCACCAATGCCAGCGACCAGCTACTGCCAGCCGACAATGCCGCTGCCGAATTGAAGCGGGCCCAACCGCTGATCCTGCACGCCATGCGCAACTTCACCCGCTATACGGCGGCCCGAGTCAGCACACGACAACAGTGATCCGCTGCCATTGCTGACCGGCTACACCGGGTACATCACCATCCTCTTCGCCACGATCACACGGTGCACTCAGTTACTGCTCGTTATATAGGCTTCTGCGTTTTATTGAAAACGCCGGCAGATCCGGGCGTTATTCACACCGCTAGAGCAATCACTCCCGCGTACATGGGAACTTTTCCCGAATTTCCGGTAGTGAGAGCACTACTGCGGAAATCTGGCGGGAGCCAGCTCACAATTAGTGCGTTACAAAACATACAAGCATACAATGCTGTTACTTTTTGTTACCGAATATGGGGTCCTGCTTTTGACCATGAATCGTGCAATCGCGCCACCCTCGATTTTTCTGGTCATGTGGAGAGGCCCTTCAAGTGATCAACCAACATGTGGCGACAGACTTTCCCGCAATGGACATCCGACCCGATGAGAAAGAGATCTGTTCTTATCGTTGAAGACGACTTTGTCTTTGCCAAAGCATTATTCCTGCATCTGCAACGAGAGGGCTACAACTGCACTCTGGAAGACCACATTGCAGGCATAGCTGCGTTGCTGGACAAGGGTCCAGTCCCCGACATTTTCATCCTTGACTATGAGTTGGGGCACGACATGAACGGCCTGGACATATGCCGGCTGATCAAGGCGCGCGTTCAACGTCCCGTCATCATATTGACAGGCAACGATTCTGAAGAAGTCACGGTGCTCTGCCTCGATGCGGGCGCCGACCAGTACCTGGTCAAACCGTACAGGAAGAATGAGTTGTTGGCGCGTATGCGCACGGCACTGCGCGCGTACAGCATGAATAGCGGGCAGGAAACACCGGAAAAGCCTGCTGATTCGAGCCCGGTGCAACTGGACAAGCACAACAGATTCCTCAGCGATGGTTTGAGCACCGTGGCACTGACTGAGAAGGAAACTCTCTTGCTGGAGTTCTTCCTGGGCAATCTCGGTGTGGAGCTGAGCCGGGAGACCATTCACTTTGCGCTTTATGGCACCAAACCGGAGTTTTTCAGCAGGAACATTGATGTACTGGTAGGCCGGGTCCGGAAGAAACTGGCAACGCTGCTGGCACCGTATCCAATCAATCATCTGAGAGGCTTTGGTTACGTGATGAACAAAGCTCCCACCTTGCAACCAGCGGTGACAGATGACCAAAGAATCGCATCTGATATTTGACCCTGCCACCCTGCCAGCCAGCCTGGAGATCGACGATAGCGAAATTCTGCAGGAGTTCTATGCCGAGTTCCTGTCGCAGCTCGAGGAGCTGAAGCGGGCACTGGCCAGGTCTGCATCGGCGGCAGCCAATCGAAGTGAACTCAGCGGCACGGCACACAAGCTTAAATCGTCTTCGCAGGCCATTGGAGCGTGGCAACTTTCAAACTACCTGAAAATGCTGGAGCAGGCTGCCATCAACAACACGCCGGAATTTCAGGCCATCTTCAGTACAACGCAGTTGTTGATCGAACCTACCCGCATGGCCATCCGCGGAGAGATCACCCGCCTGAGCAAAGGAGTCAGGTGATGCCGGCAAGACAGAACATCCTCATCCTTGATGATGACAAGTTATTCTCCAGTCTCGCACGCAGGCTGGCAGCGAACAGCGGGAATATTCTGGAGGAATGCAATGATCCGGGTGAAATCAATGCAGGTGTGGGCCGGGCCTGGCCGATTCCTCACCAGGCGCTGAGCTGGCTCAATGCGGGCGAAACGAGCATTGCCAAACCTCCATGCGAGTGAATTCGATTTGATGGCATATCACTATTCCACTTTTATCGTGGCATGGAGTTTGAGAAACGCACGTTTTATTGTGTAAATGAAGCGGCATTTTTTTAACAGGGAGTATCGGCAACTGCATCAGTCGCAACAGCTGCTTCAACCAATACGCCCAGAGCGCGCCACCGGCTGTTGCCACCACACAATATCGCGGCCGACATGGTTGGCGAGTCCGGCCAACACGGTGTCCACCGCGCTGGCATCCAACAGGATTTCCACGACCAGCCGTTGCTGGCGCCCGCTCACCTGCTCAGCCAGCGACAGCTGACTGCGGCTGCCGTGTCCACGCACCGGCATCGACGTGAAGCCGCTGATACAGTCGAGCTCGAGCAGGTAGTCGACAAGATCGTCTTCCAGTTCTTTGTTGACGTTGAGCACCAGCAGCGTATCCATGGTCAGCCTCATTTCGCCGCGCGGGCGGTGTGGAAGTGGCGGTAGATCACCGGCAGCAGGAACAGGGTCAGCAAGGTGGAGCTGATCAGTCCGCCGACCACAACGATCGCGAGTGGTTTCTGGATTTCAGAACCCGGGCCACTGGCCAACAGCAGTGGCACCAGACCGATGGCACAGATGCTGGCTGTCATCATCACCGGCCGCAGTCGGCGTAGTGCACCCAGCGTTACCACTTCCATCATCGGCATGCCTTTGGCTGCCAGTTGATTGAAGTACGACAGCATCACCACGCCGTTGAGCACCGCGATACCCAGCAATGCAATGAAGCCCACCGATGCCGGTACCGAAATGAATTCGCCTGTCAGCCACAAGGCAATCAAGCCGCCAGTCAGTGCAAACGGAATCATCGACAGGATGATCAGCGTTTGCTTGAACGAGCGGAATGTCATGAACAGCAGGAAGGCGATCAACAGCAGTGCCACTGGCACTACCAGCATCAAACGCGCCGCGGCACGCTGCTGGTTCTCGAACTCACCGCCCCATTCCAGCGTGTAGCCTTCGGTAAAGTCGACTTGCGCGGCCACTGCCGCCTGCGCTTCTTCCACAAAGCCCACGAGATCGCGGCCTTCAACGTTGGTGCGCACAACCGCAAAGCGCATGCCTCTTTCGCGATTGATCGCCACCGGGCCTTCAGTGGTTTCAATGCGCGCGAGTTCTGCCAGCGGGATCACACCGCCGCCATTGGGCAAATTGATGAAGTCATTTTTCAGCTGTTCGAGACCATCACCCTGGATACCGCGATAGCGCAGCATCAGTGGCACGCGGGCGGTACCTTCGATGACCGTTCCCACGCGGCTGCCCTCGATCTCGGCGCGCAAGCGTGCCTGC
>CAISOD010000298.1 GCA_903887045.1 uncultured Gammaproteobacteria bacterium
TATATGCAATTGTTGCCGCTGTACCTCGATACTGATTCAGCGCGGCCGTTATCGGCACAATTGGACCAGGTGCATGAAGCAGTGCAGGCCGTACTCGCCAACGCGCTGCCGTTACCGGAATTGGTGCGGGCATTGCGGCCTGCTGCAATGGCGGACGGCAACGCCTGGTTCGATGTAGTGCTGGCACTGCAGAACTTTCCGGCAACGGCAGGTGATTGGTCTCCGCTCACTGCCAGCTGTCACGCATTGCTGCCAACGCATGGCCAATACTTGCTTAAACTGGAAGTCACTGGTGACACAATCACCGCGCAATATGCGGAAGCAGTAGTGCCTGCCAATGATGTGCGGCAGCTGCTGCAGCGGATGCAACAAGCGCTGCAGAATCTTGTCGCTTAGCTGGCCTGTTGCAGCAACGCCGCCAGGCTACGCACTGTGGGTGGGGTGACCAGTGCCTTGCGCAGGCTGATATTGCTGGCAAAGCGCTGGTTGATTGTCAGTACCAACGTGGCACTCAACATCGACGAACCACCAAGGTCGAAAAAACTGTCATTCAGACCGACCTTTGGCACTTCCAGGACGTCGCAGAAGATTTCCGCCAGCACGCGGACAACATCGTCCATTGCTTCCAGCTGATCACTGTTATCGGTTTCGGCCAGTTCCAGCAGCGCCTTGCGATCCGTCTTGCCGCTCAGTGTCAGTGGCAGGCTGTCCACCACGAAATAGCGATGCGGCAACATCCACGCCGGCAACGAGTCGGCCAACCAACGATTGAACCGATTGGCGTCCTTGTTGGGCGCGCCGGGACGGCAAACGATGAATGCCAGCAGCTGGGATGCCTGCGGTGTGTGCTGCTGTGGTTTCGCCACACAGGCTGCCTGCAGGATCGAATCGTGGCTGCGCAGGGCCTCTTCGATTTCGTCGAGCTCAATGCGGTAGCCGTTGATTTTTACCTGGGTATCGAAGCGACCAAGGAAGTGCAGGTTGCCGGTACTGTCGTAGCGGCAAGCGTCACCGGTGCGATACTGACGCCCGCTTGCAGCGTCGATGAAGCGTACAGTGCCCAGCGCAGTTGGTTGCAGGTAACCGGTGCCGACACCAACACCGCCAAGCAGCAGCTCACCATCATCAACACTGGCGCTGTAGCCCGCTAATGCAGTGCCGATGCTGACAACAGGCGGTGCTTCCAGCGTGGTATCGGTGTCGCTGACACGATGTGCGGTAGCCCAGATCGTGCATTCGGTGGGGCCATACAGGTTCCACACCTGTTCACAGCGGCCAAGCAGCTGATGCGCCAGACCCTTGCCTAGTGCCTCACCGATGCTGATCGCCAGTTGCGGCCGTGCTGCCAGCGGCCATGGGTAGAGCGCCAGCAGTTGCCATAACGACGGGGTGGCCTGCACCACATCGACATGTTGACGGGCAATCAGATCAAGCAGTGCAGGCGGATCATGCACGTCATCGTCACTGGCGACGACAAGCTCGCCGTCAAATGCCAGTGGTGCCAATAACTCGAACAGTGAAATATCAAAGCCAATGCTGGCGCAAGCCAGATATCGCCAATGCGAAGGCGGCGACCAGAGTGTGGAGACCGCAGCAAAGAAGCCCGCCAGATTGGCGTGACTCAACACTACACCTTTGGGCTGGCCGCTGCTGCCGGAGGTGAACATCACATAGGCAGGCGCTGCCGCTGCCACCTCGCGTGAGCATTCAAGCAGTTCGTGCACAGTGGGGCAGCCCAGCGTGGACGAGACGGGTGGCAGTACCACGACCACGGGCAACGGCAGACTGTCGGCGATGTGTTGCAGGGTGTCCTGCACCAGCAGCAGGGTTAGTGCGGCGGATTCACTGTAAAGACGCAGCCTTTCGAGTGGCAGTTGCGGTTCCAGCGGCACATACACTGCACCCAGTTGCCACAGTGCCAGCATTGCTGCCAACAACTCTGGCCCGCGTTGCATGCAAACACCCACAGCATCGCCGGCCCTTACATCATGGCTGCGCAGCGCCAGTGTGAGAATGTGGACCTTGTACAGCAGCTGGCAGGCGCTGTACTGCAGCTCGCCGCAATGAACAAGCGGTTGCGCCGGATTACGGCGCAGGTTGAGCAGCAGTTGGGTGGGGAAGTTGTGTTTCCGGTTTTGATTGTGGTTATCGTTGTTGCCGTCCATAAGCACCACGCAAGGCAGGTTCAGTGCTCCCCAACATAGTACAGGCCGGGGGCTTTGCCATTTTATTTGCGGCGCAGGCCTGGCAGGTGAACAGCTGTCAGTAGGTGAACACCTGGCCCTTGTGGGTCAGGCTCAGTTTGTTGCCCTTCTTTGAGGCTTCGGTGCGGCCGATGATCCTGGCGTCGATATTGAAGCCCTTCGCCACCTTGATCACTGTCCTGGCGTCCTTCGGCGTGCAATACACTTCCATGCGATGTCCCATGTTGAACACCTTGTACATCTCCTTCCATCCGGTGCCCGACACTTTCTGGATGGTTTTGAAGATGGGCGGAGTAGGGAACAGCTTGTCTTTGATGAAGTGGATGTTGTCGCCGAACTTGAGGCACTTGGTCTGGGCACCGCCGCTGCAGTGGATCAGGCCCTTGATAAGGCCGGGGTGTTCTTCCAGCAATTGGTAGATCACCGGAGCGTAGGTGCGGGTGGGTGAGAGCAAGGCTGCGCCAACCGTCATGGTTGAACCCGGCAGTGGGTCATTCAAGCGATAAGGGCCGCAGTAGCGCAAGTCGGGTGCCACGTTGCTGTCGAACGATTCCGGATAATTGTCGGCGTAGTAGGACGACAGCATCTCGTGGCGTGCACTGGTAAGTCCGTTGCTGCCCATGCCACTGTTTTCTGTGTCTTCATAACTGGCCTGGCCGGTCGAAGCGAGGCCAACGATTACCATGCCGGGCTTGATGGTGGCGGCTGTAATCACATCCTGTTTGCGCATGACGGCCACTGCGGTGCTGTCAACCACGAGGGTGCCGGTGAGATCGCCGACGTCGGCAGTTTCGCCACCGCCGCTGTAGATCTTGACGCCCAGTTTGCGCAAGCGAGCAAGGAAAGCTTCGCTGCCTTCTATCAATGCACCTATCACTTCACCCGGGCAGTTCAAGGCGTTGCGATTGACCGTGTTGGCCAGCAGGATGCGGCCGTTCACGCCTACGCACAGCAGGTCGTCGAGGTTCATCACGATCGAATCCTGCGCGATGCCGTGGAACACTTTGGCATCACCGGTTTCCTTGTAGGCCAGATAGGCGAGGATCGACTTGGTGCCGCTGCCATCGGCGTGGATGACGTTGCAGCAATCAGGATTGCCGGTGAGGAAATCTTCGGTAATTTTGCAGAAGGCATGCTTGAACAAGCCGTGATCAAGTTTGTCCACCACCTTGTGTACTTCGGTCTTGTCGCTGGAGACGCCACGCGCCTGATAACGGCCGATGCTGGCGTCCTTGCTGGCCACTACGTACCCGCTGCGCGGCTGCGCCTGGATCAGGCCGCGAAACTCCAGTTGCCGCATGGCCTTCGCCACCGTGTTGATTGCCAGCTTGTGCTTGTCAGCCACGGCGCGGATCGACGGCAGTTTGGCACCTGCTGCCAGCTCGCCGGTGTTGATCATGAAGTGGATCTGTTCCACCACCTGCTGAAAGACGGGTATGGCGGCTTTTGGATCGAGTTTGAGTTTCATGCGGGCTCCGGAGGCTCTGTATCACGGTAATGATACAGTGATGGGATGGAGTCCGGCAATCGCACGGAGCTTCCTGTTCGGCGAGGCCAGCAGTTTTGTGCTGTCTGCCAGTCCATGCACGACGCTGCTAGAATCAAAACGCTTCCGTCCTTGATCAGGTCTACCCCATGAAGATTGCAGGATTGCCCGCATTTGCCTTGTTCCTTTTTGCATCCAGCTTGCCGTTGTCGGCACAGACACCTTCGGCTGCAGAGACATTCACCACTGTTTGTGCGAGCTGCCATACCGAGCAGGGCGCTGACAAGATTCCGTCTGCAGCCAAGCTGCGGCAGCTCAATTCCAACGCCATTCTGCGCACTCTTACCGACGGTGCCATGCGTATCCAGGGCAGCACGATCACGGCAGAACAGCGTGTAGATGTTGCTGAGTACCTTGGTGGTGGCCCGATCATTGAGCAGGCCCTGAGTTTTGATGTTGGCATGTGCGAAAGCATCCCGCCGCTGTCGCCACCGGCGCCGGGCAGTGTATGGACCGGTTGGGGGCTTGATGAAAAGAACAGCCGGTTCCAGCGTGAAACCGGCGGTCTCACCGCCGCGGAAATTCCGCAGCTGAAACTGAAATGGGCATTCGGTGTACCCGACGTCACTTCACACCGCGCCCAGCCAGCCATTTATGGCGAACGTCTCTACATGGGCAGCCAGGCCGGTGTCGTGTTTTCGTTGAATGCACTGAATGGCTGCACCTATTGGAGCTACAAGGCTGAGGCAGGCATCCGCACCGCCATGTCGCTGGGTGAAATCACTGTCGAAGGCGAATCAAGGACAGCGGTTTTCTTCAACGACTTGAAGGCATTTGCCTACGCGCTTGATGCCGAAACCGGCGCTTTGCTGTGGAAGGTGAGGGTGGATGAGCATCCGGGTGCAATGGGCACGGGTGCGGTAAAGTTTTACAAGGGCCGCGTTTATGTACCCACCTCCGGGCTGACGGAGGAAGCGGTAGCCAACAGCAAGTCACCCTATGAATGCTGCAGTTTCCGCGGCTCGGTGACGGCGCTCGATGCCAGCACGGGTATGCAGGTGTGGAAGGTCTATGCATTGCCGGAGCCACAATTGATCCGCGTGCGGGACGACGGCAGAAAATTGAGGGGCCCTGCCGGTGCTGCGGTCTGGAATTCACCGACCGTCGATGTCAAACGCAACCTGCTTTATTTTGCCACCGGCAATGCCTACGTGGGTCCGAAGGCGGCGACCAGCAACGCCATCATGGCGGTGAACCTTGATAGCGGCGCCCTAGAATGGGTGAACCAGACGCTGGCGGCCGATATCTGGAGTGTCGGCTGCGAACCCTTGCTTGGAGGCAGTCATGACAATCCGGGTTGCGCCGATCCAGTGGGCCCCGACTTTGATTACTCGGCATCGCCGGTGCTGGTAACAATGGCCGACGGCAAAGACATCATCGTCGCCACCCAGAAGTCAGGCAAAGGCTATGCTTTCGATCCGGACAACAACGGCGACCTGCTGTGGACCTATGCGTGGGGTCAGGGCTCGGCCGCCGGCGGCGTCTACGGTACCGCCAGCGATGGTGAGCGTGCCTTCTTTGCAGTGGCTGACAACGGAACCAGTGCGCCGGGCGGACTGCATGGCGTCGATCTCAAGACCGGGGAGCGCCTGTGGTTCACGCCGCCGGCGGATCTGCTGTGCCGCAGCGGCCCGGGATGTTCGCCAGTGCAGGGAGCCGCAGTAACGGCGATGCCGGGCGTGGTGTTCTCCGGTTCCAATGACGGCGGTTTGCGTGCCTATGACAGTGCCACCGGCAAGGTCATCTGGACCTTTGATACCAATCCAGCGTTCAACACCATCAATGGTATTACCGCCAATGGCGGTTCGATGGACGGCCCGGGACCGGTGATCGCCAATGGTCTGGTCTATGTCACTGCCGGCAATGGCGGCCCCTTTGGCAGACCCGGCAATGTGTTGTTGGTATTCGGCGTTGAATGACAACGCTACCAGATCCAACCCCATCCTCAACAGTAACTCTGGACGCTCATGGTGTTCAGTCCGTGTTGTTTCGCTCATGACATATAAGGTCGGGATGCTGGGTTGTAGTTTGTGTTGCAGGATTGCCTGAACAACTACCAGGGAAGCATGACGCCGCCAAGGCTGTTTTTGTCGGTACTCATCGGCGTACCCGACACTGCAATGTCATTGCGTGAAAGGA
>CAISOD010000299.1 GCA_903887045.1 uncultured Gammaproteobacteria bacterium
CTTGGTGTTGCCTGCCGCGTTGCTGTTGTCATTTGCAGCGTCACCAAGTGCCCATGCTGCCAATGACGATAGTGAAAGTGCAGCACACCCGGATTTCTCCGGTGTGTGGATGGCCATCGGCGTGGAAAACCCGGACGGCGGCAGCACAGCCCCCCGCTACAACGCAGCCGGCGTCACCAGACTTGATGGCTTCCTGGCCCAGTTCAGCGAAGTGCCCGAAGCCGGCGCGGCCTGTGTCGGCGCCGGCATGCCGGCGGTGATGCTGTCGCTGGTGTCTTATCCGATCGAGTTCGTGCAGAACGATTCGCGCATCCTGATGGTGGCCGAACTGGAGACGCAGGTGCGGCGCGTATTCTTCGACGGCCGCACTCGCTCGGAGAATACCTTTCCCACTGGGCAGGGCTATTCACTCGGCAAGTGGGACGGCGACGCGCTGGTCATCAACAGCGAGTTGTTCGAAGAGTGGCCAATAAGGCCGTGGCCACGCAGTGAAGACGCGCAGATTGTTGAACGTTTCCATCTGACAACCATGGACCAGATCAGCGCCCGCCGCTCGGGTTTCATTGCCGGTGTGGTGCCGCCGCTGAACGATGACGTGCTGGTGGTCGATATCACCATCACCGACGCGGCCTATTACGATGGCCCGCAACGTCGCATCGCCTATTACCAGCGCATGAGCGACGACGCCACCAGCGAGTACGCCTGCAGTCAGGGCCTGTGGTACGACCAGCTGGAAAAATTCCGGATCACGCAATAAGCACCGCGCTGCCAACCGCAAGCACAACCGAGAGGACGCCAGCATGTACGCCATCAATCGTAAGCGCTTGCCGCAGCTGTTGTTGATCTCCGGCGCTGTACTGCCGGCCTTGCTGCTGGCGCAGGGAGCAGCAACGCCGCCGGTCGATCCCGATCTCACCACGCCGGGCGAACTGCTGGTTGATCCGCCCACCTTGCAGAACCTCGGCTTCGAGTGGTTCATCGAAGGCGATGCCAATCGCAATGCCAGTGTGGCGGTGGCCTACCGTGAACAAGGCACGCAGCAGTGGAAAGACGCACTGCAGCTGTTGCGCATCGGCGGCGAGCGCATCTACTCGCAATCACAAGTGGATGTGATCACCCCGCCGATGTTTGCCGGCAGCATTCTCGATCTCGAACCTGATACTGCCTACGAAGCGCGTTTCACGCTCACTGATCCCGACGGCGTTGGTGCCAATGCCGAGCGCACGCTGACAGTGCGCACGCGGCCAGAGCCCATGCCCTATGCCGGTGGCCGCGTGCTGCATGTGTATCCGCCGGGGTTCAAGGGCGAAAAACTCGAACCCGCCTATGAAGGCCTGATGTGTGCCTACAACTTCTGGTGTGCCGGTACCGACTGGGCCACCTCTGGCCGTCCACGTGTGCGGCCGGGTGACGTGTTGCTGATGCACGCCGGCACCTATAAATACAACCGCTACGAATACACCAACAATCCGCTGGTGAATCGCACCACCCCACTCGATGGCACCTATTACCTCACTGCCGATGGCACAGCCGAGATGCCGATTGCCATCAAAGCCGCCGGCGACGGTGAAGTGATTTTCGATGGCGACGGCAACTACGCGCTGTTCAACACTCAGGCTGCCGACTACACCTATTTCGAAGGCATTACCTTCCGCAATACCGAAGTGGCGATACAGGCCGGCACCCAGTTCATTGCCGGCTCGAAAGGACTCACGGTGAAACATTCGAAATTCGAAAACGTTGGCGCCGGTGTGTTCACCAACTACTCCGGCTCCAGCAACTTCTACATTGCCGACAACTATTTCTACGGCCGCAACGATCCCAAACATCTGATCGGCTGGGCCGGCGACGCGCTGTGGAGTCGTTTCAATGGCGTCGATGGGCAAGTGTTCCCACCGGTGATGGCGTCGTATGTGGCGGTGAAACTCTATGGTCCCGGCCATGTGGTGGCCTATAACTACATCGCCGACTTCCACGACGGCATCAACGTGGAAACCTATGGCAATCCCGATGGCTCGGTTGCCAGCGGCCCCGGCATCGTCGAAGGCCCGCACTATCCGCCGCGTGAATTCTGGGGTCTGCGGCCGGTGGCGATCGACTTCTACAACAACCACATCACCAACAGTCACGACAACCCGATCGAAGCCGACGGCAGCATGCACAACATCCGCATCATGCGGAACCTGCTGATCAACCATCCGTCGCACGCGCTGTGCAACCAGCCGGCGCTCGGTGGCCCGGTGTACTGGATACGCAACATAGCCTACAACCTGCCGGGCGGTTCCACCCGCCTGACCGGCGGCTCGGCTGGCGTGCTGTTCTACAACAACACGATCCTTGCCGAGACCAGCGGCAATACGCAGAACTCGCACTGGCGCAACAACCTGATCCTCGGCCAGAACGCGGCCGCCGGTTTCAACGGCGTCGGTGAGCCGCTGTTGTTCGGCATCACCACCTATACCAACTACACCTCGAGCGATTACAACGGCTTCGGCCCGATGGCGGGCGCCAAAGTGAATTTCAGCTGGAACTCACCAGCGCTCGACGTGCTGGCGGATTACCCTGGCCCCGGCCTGCGCCCGGCGCTGCAGACGCGCGAGTTCAACACGCTCACTGATTATGCGCAGGCCACCGGTCAAGACAGCCACAGCGTGCTGCTGGATTACTCGGTGTTCACCAAGGTGCCGCAGCTGGATGCCACTGACATGACGAAGGTGCAGAATCTCTACGACGCCAGCGATCTCGATTTTTCATTGGTGCGTGGCGCTGCCGCCATCGACAAGGGCATGTTGCTGCCAACGGTGACGGATGGCTACCAGGGCATCGCGCCGGATCTGGGCGCACTGGAGCGCGGCGTCGACGCGCCCCACTACGGCCCGCGCACAAACTGATCACTGCTTCTACTGAGGAAATTTCCCCATGTTCGAGAACCTGCCCACCCCTGTTGATGATCCGATCGAGTCGCTGTTTCAGCGCATTTATGAGGATACGCGGCCCGACAAGCTCGATCTGGGTATTGGCGTGTACCGCAATGAAGAGGGCAAGATCCCGCTGTTTGCGGCCGTGAAGGAAGCAGAACAGCGCATGCTGGCCTCGACTCCTCACAAGGGCTATATCAGCCCAATGGGAAACATGGCGTATTGCCGACAGGTCAGTGCCTTGGTACTTGGCCACGGCCATGCGCGCTTGCAAGATGCAAATCCCGTGATGGCGCAGACGCCGGGGGCTGGCGGTTCGCTGCGCATGGCAGCGGAAGTGATCAAGCAATTGCGACCCGGCAGCCGGATCTGGTTTCCCGACCCGGTTTGGTTGCATCAAATCGACTTCTTCCGGAATGCCGGACTGGAAATACGGCACTACCGTTATTACGACGTTGAAACCGGCGCATTACAGGTCGATGCGATGCTGGAAGACCTGGCCGCCATGCGCCGTGATGATGTGCTGATACTGCATGGCAGTTGTCACAATCCCACCGGTGAGGATCCGCCGCTGTGGTTATGGCAACAGCTCAGTGACCTGGCATTGCGCACGGGTGCAATACCCTTGGTGGACCTGGCCTATCAGGGCTTTGGCGACGGCATCGAGGCCGATGTTGCAGGGCTGCGTCTGATGGCGGCTGCCGTGCCGCAAATGATCCTGGTGGTGTCGTCATCAAAATCGTTCGGCATTTACCGTGATCGCGCGGGGCTTCTCGCCCTGTTGCATGACAACCCGCAGGAAGCCGACAAGCTGCGGGTGCTGCTACGGGACCGTATTCGCGCCAACTACTTCATGCCGCCTGATCATGGCGCGCAATTGATTGCGACCATTCTGGAGGATGCCGATCTGAGCCGCCTGTGGCGTGAGGAACTCGATGCTGTGCGCAC
>CAISOD010000300.1 GCA_903887045.1 uncultured Gammaproteobacteria bacterium
GGCGCCTCTGTTGATGGTGAACCCACCGGCAAATTTTGCCGTGGTGCTGGCGGTCGCCGGCACGGTGAGGGTAACCACGCTCGGCGGCGTATCGGCATGCACGGCAGCTGTACAGACTGCTGCGAGCAGGGTGGCCTTAACAAATTGTTTGGTGAATCTGGTCATAGAGGTCTGGCTCCGGTCGTTAGCTAGGGGCTGATTAAGACACGGGCATTTTCTGGGGTCTGCGTAAATTCTGGATTAAGCTGATATTCAGCATGGGTTAATTTTCCAGCCCCAACATGAAGAACCGATAAATGCTTTGTTAAGTTGTCTGGTGCGCGCGCTTGCAGCGTTTTCACACATCCAGCCGCTTTGGCCTTGTGGTATCCTCACTTCCTGCGTTTTGGACGCAAAAAATTTCCCTGTCTTGCCTCACGAAATGTTGTGATTTGAATGATTGCCAACAAATACCCCGCCATGCTGATGGCCGCCGCTGCAAGCCTGGCTTGCTCAACGACTCTTGCGCAGACAGTGGTCTGCGTGGAAACCAATCTTGATACTTTCTGTATGGAGCTGTTGCAGAGCCAGGCACCGTTGGCTACCGCCAACTTCCTGCGCTATGTCGACGACGGTGACTATACCGGCACGCTGCTGCACCAGAGCCAGCGGGGCAGCTATCTTGTGGGCGGCTTGTGGCAGGCGTCACTGGATCCTGTGGCGATAGCGGCTGATGCCCCTGTGGCCTATGAAGCTTCCGTAGCCAATAGCCGCGGCACCGTGGCACTGGTGACAACTCCAGGCCAGCCCAACAGCGCTACCAGTGGCTTCCGCGTCAATGTGGCTGACAACTCCAACAGCTTTACGTCAATCAACAGCGGCACCGTGTTCGCCCGCATACTCGGTGATGGTCTGGCAGTTGTAGACCGCCTCTCCAAATTAACGGTGCATGCGCTCAACGGCAGCCACCTGAACCAGGCGCCGATGCTGCAGCTCGACAGCAAGGTGACTGCTGACGATCTTGTGCAGATCACACGTGTCTACCGCTACTCCGGCACTCTGGCTGACTTCAACAACTACGGCGTGAACTTTCCGCCAAAGGAACAAATTCCGGCGCAAATAGAAGAGGTGGCTTGCCTGCAAACATCGCTGGGCGAGCTCTGTATGCGGCTTTTCAGGGAAGATGCACCCAACACCGTGAACAACTTCGTCAAATACGTGACAGACGGTGATTACAACGGCAGCTTCTTCCACCGTTCGGTGCCTGGCTTTGTAGTGCAAGGCGGCGGCTTCCGCTTTCAAGGTGGTGTTGTGAGTGAGGTCCCAGCCGATCCGGCCGTAGTCAATGAATACAAGCGCCCCAACACCTACGGCACCTTTGCCATGGCCAAGCTGGGCGACCAGCCGAACAGCGCCACCAATCAATGGTTCCTCAATGTTGCCGACAATACTTCCATTTTGAACACCAGCAACAACGGTGGCTTCACGGTGTTCGGTGAAGTTATCCCTAGCGACATCCCCGTGCTTGTCGACATTGCCGCCATTCGCCCCTACGACCTGAGCGCCAGTCTTGGGGGAACCTTCGCCGAAGTACCGCTGTTGAATCCTGACGCCAATCGTTCATCGGATGACTTCATCAACGTTGAAAGCGCCTATCTATCACGGCGCGACGTGGCTGCGCAGGCTGTACAAAACGCAGGCCCGCTCAGCAAAGTGGTGGCACTTGGCAATTTTGGCCTGCAGTTCACAGGCTCAGGGGTCCGCATCCCTGTTCGGGTGAATGGCAAGTTGTACCAACTCGTCCTGAACCGTAGCGCTGATGATGCGAGCTTGTTCAGCGTGGACCTGATCCGTATCGTAGAGCTGAAAGATTCCAATCGAATTGCCGCCAATTTTGATGGTGTGTTGCTGACGATCCCGACAGTACGTGTAGGGGACAATGTCTATGCCAACGTGACATTGCGTGTAACCGATACGCGTACATTGACGTTCAAACTGGAAAGCTTCGAGCAACTCCCTTGAAAAAAAGGAGCCTTCATGGCGATCGAACAGGATGTTGACCCCGATCCGCGCCCGAGTGGTTGGCACGCACTGCAACTCGTGGCGCTGCCAGGTGATACCAATCAGCACGGCCTGATCCACGGCGGTTGGATGGTGGGTCAGATGGACATGGCCGGCAACATGGCGTGCACACGTGAAACCCGGGGCAAAGTAGCGACTGTGGCGATCGAGAACATTGCGTTCCTGTCACCCATCCAGGTGGGTCAGACTGTTGGTTGCTTCACCAGAATCCTCGGCATTGGTCGCAGTTCGGTGCGGGTTGAAGTGGATGCGTGGGTGCGCAACCTCGATAAAGAAGCAGCATGGGTGAAAGTGGCGGAAGGACTGTTCGTGTTTGTTGCGATCGACGATAACGGCCGTACGCGCGCGATCAGCCGCTGATTCAAAGCGCTTCCAGCCGCGCGTAGGCGGCAACCAGCCACTTGCCACCCACCGCGTCGAAATTGATCTGGATACGGGCGTTGTTGCCATTGCCTTCGCAGCTCAATACCACACCCTCACCAAAGCTCGGATGCCGTACACGCTGACCAAGCCGGATGCTATTGTTTTCAGTAGTGGCTGCTGCTCCGGGTGTACCCGACCACGATGATGCCCGATTGATCTGGCCCTTCATGCGTACATCCTGCTTCAGTGCGGCCGGAATTTCGCGGATGAAGCGTGATGGCCGGGAGAAATTTTCTTCGCCGTGCAGTCGGCGTGATTCAGCATGGCACAAGAACAGCTTTTCCATTGCGCGGGTGACGCCCACATAACAAAGTCGCCGCTCTTCTTCGAGACCATCGAGACTATCGCCTGACATCTTGTGCGGAAACAGGCCCTCTTCCATGCCGGCGATGAACACCAGCGGAAACTCGAGCCCCTTGGCTGAGTGCAGTGTCATCAGCTGGACAGCGTCTTCATATTCGTCGGCTTGTGCATCGCCCGCATCGAGAGCGGCTTTGTCGATAAAGCCCGTCATGCGCTGCGGCAGGGTGAGGTCGGGCTCTGCGGCTTCGCTTTCCTGCGCATAGCCGCGAGCAGCGTTGATCAGTTCTTCCAGGTTCTCCAGACGCGAGCTGGCTTTCTCGCCGCCTTCTTTCTCGTGATGCGGAATCAAGCCGCTCTGGCGTATCACGTAATCCATGGTCACGTGCAATTCGTGATCGGCGCTGTACTCATCGAGGCTGTTGATCAATGTCATGAAGCCGCCGACATTCTGCGCAGCTCGTGCACCCAGCATGCCGTGCGCCACTGCTCGCTGTGATGCCTGCCACAATGACACGCGTTGCTCGCGCGCGATCGTGCGCAGGTTTTCCAGCGTTGCATTGCCGATGCCGCGCACTGGCACATTCACAACGCGCTCAAAAGCGGCATCGTCGTCTCTGTTGGTAACAAGGCGCAGGTACGCCATTGCATTGCGGATTTCGAGACGCTCATAGAAGCGGAATCCGCCGTAGATGCGGTAGGGCATGCTGACGCGCAGCAGCGCTTCTTCCAGCTCGCGCGATTGCGCGTTGGAGCGATACAGGATCACGCTGTCGTCACGGCGACGGCCTTTGCGTACCCACTGATCAATCTGGTCAACAATGAATCGGGCTTCATCCTGTTCATTGAAGGCGGTATAGACGGAAATCGGCTCGCCTTCTTGCCCATCTGTCCACAACTCCTTGCCCAGTCGACCAGTGTTGTTTGCGATCAACTCATTGGCAGCCTTCAGTATGGTGCTGGTGGAGCGGTAGTTTTGCTCAAGCCGAATCAGTGTGGCCGGCGCAAAGTCCTGGGTGAACTGCTGAATGTTTTCGATACGGGCACCGCGCCAGCCGTAAATACTCTGGTCGTCATCCCCCACTACGGTAATGCGGCCCTGCTTGCCGGCCAATACACGCAGCCAGGCATATTGGATGGCGTTGGTGTCCTGGAATTCGTCGACGAGGATTTGCGAGAAACGACGCTGGTAGTAGTCGAGGAGTCCGGGGTGCCTGAGCCAAAGCTCATGAGCGCGAAGCAAGAGTTCGCCGAAATCAACCATCCCGCCTCGTTCGCAGGCTTGTTCATACGCCTCGTACACGCTGATCATTGCGCGGTGATAGTCGTCACCGAGATGTTCGAGGTGGCTGGCGCGCAGGCCTTCGTCCTTTTGCTGGTTGATAAACCACTGGCACTGTTTGGCCGGCCATTTGGCTTCATCCAGCTCCAGGGTTTGCAGGATGCGCTTGATAAGTCGGTGCTGGTCATCAGAGTCGAGAATCTGGAACTTCTCTGGCAGACCAGCCTCCTGCCAGTGCGAACGCAGCAGGCGGTGAGCCAGGCCATGAAAGGTACCCACCCACATTCCCCCCAACGAGTGGCCCAAGAGGCTTTCAATGCGGTGACGCATCTCGCTGGCGGCTTTGTTGGTGAAAGTCACCGCCAGCAATCCGGCAGGCGCTACCCCTTCCATCTGGATCAACCAGGCGATGCGGTGCACCAGTACCCGGGTCTTGCCACTGCCAGCGCCTGCCAGCACCAGAAGGTTGCCCGGTTCGGCGGTTACTGCCTGCCGCTGGGCATCGTTCAGATCGTTCAAAATATGCGAAACATCCATGGGCGGGCATTGTAGAGCAATGAAAAACTTTGCATAGGCAAACCAAAATATTGTTGCTACCATCGACCGGTCTCTCGCTTTTCCTACCCTTGATAAGTAGCAGCGGAGAGGCCAAGTACCAATAGCACTAAAAGCAAAATTGGGTTCCGCCACAGTTGTGGTATGCAAAAAGCAAGAGAGTGATATGGCAGAGCAAGTAGAAGGCACCGTCAAATGGTTTAATGACGAAAAGGGATTCGGCTTTATTGAACAATCTGGCGGCAAGGATGTGTTCGTACACTACAGCGCTATTCAGTCTGATGGTCGTCGCACTCTGAAGGAAGGTCAGAAAGTAAAAATGACCGTGACCCAGAGCGCCAAGGGTCCACAGGCTGAAAACGTCTCCGTTGTCGGCGGTTAACACCTCCGATCGCTGTCCGCCTCCTGATGCTTACTGCTTCGTAGCGTGACCCGCTACGAGGCAGGAGCTCTATATAGTATAGGTTGCACTGCAGCCAAGTTGGTTCCGACAAGCTTTCTGCCTTGTTCGGCGATACTTTAATTGCCCCCAATTTTGCTCTGTACTACGTTAGCGTCCCTGTCCCTTCTACGCTGACGGAGGTTTCTCTGAACGCATCCATGCTGCTTCGCCGTATCCAGGCCCAGCTGGACCATCTGCGTAAATCCGAGCGCAAGGTGGCCGAATTAGTCCTGCAAGACCCCACGCAAATGCTGCCAATGCGCATTGCCGACTTGGCGGCGGCGGTTGGTGTTAGCGAACCCACGGTAATCCGCTTTTGTCGAGCCCTGGGTTTTGATGGCTTTCAGTCATTCAAATTACAGTTGGCGCAGTACCTCGGTAGCAGTGGCAATTATGTGCAGTTCTCTGTCAGCGCCCAGGATTCGGTTGCCGATGTTAACCGCAAGGTATTCGATGCCACGATAGGTTCACTGCTCGACGTGCGCGATGAGATCGACCCGAAGGCACTTGAACAGGCCATAGCCGCACTCTGCGCGGCCAAGCGGGTAGAGTTCTACGGCTTTGGGGCGTCTGGCTCAGTGGCAATTGATGCGCAACACAAATTCTTTCGTTTGCAGGTGTCAGCCGCGGCCTACACCGACCCGCACATCCAGCACATGTCCGCCGTTTCGCTTCGACCAGATGATGTCGTAGTAGCGATCTCCCAGTCAGGGCGTACGAAGGCATTGATCCAGAGTGTGAATCTCGCGCGAGAAGCTGGTGCAAAAGTAATCGGACTGGTGCCGCGCAACACACCGCTGGCAGAGCTTTGCCATTTTCCTATCCACATCAACGTGGAGGAGAGTGAGTTGGTCTATACGCCGGTATCGTCTCGCATCGCCCACCTGGTTGTGATTGATGTGTTGGCTATGGGAGTGGCCCGCGGACGTGGTGATTTGCTACAGGACTATCTCAAACGGCTGAACCGTAGTTTGCGGAGTCTGCGAGCCCCCGGGCGCCTTCGCTAAGGAGTGCACAATGACGGCAGTGGCGCCTATTTCTACAATTGCATCGTACTCTGCAAAGCGAGATTTCAATGCCGAGAAAACTTCACGCTCATAGTTGAGTCTTCTTGAAGACTGCGGAGCAAAATCAAACTCTCCGACATGGGGACGTATCTAGATTTCACAGCCATCGCAGAGTTCAACCCGTCTTCAGGCATGACACTGCAAGCCAGTCCACTTTCGACAGAAGTCCGAAAATTATCCACGCCAATTTGTGGAGCAATGGATGACTGGCCTTATTTACCTGCTTCACTGGTTGTATGTGCTCACTCGACAGTCACGCTCTTTGCGAGATTGCGCGGTTGATCGACGTCGGTGCCTTTTATGACGGCAACATGGTAGCTAAGCAGTTGCAGCGGTATTGTGTAGATGATTGGCGCGAGGAAATCACTGCAATGTGGGACGTTTAGCACCTTGATACCGGGCTCGTTGCTGATGCCCGCATTCGCATCGGCAAACACATAGAGTTGGCCGCCACGAGCGCGCACTTCCTGCAGGTTTGATTTCAGCTTTTCCAGCAGCTCATTATTGGGCGCTACTGTAATCACCGGCATTTCACTGTCGACCAACGCGAGTGGGCCATGCTTGAGTTCACCGGCCGGATAGGCCTCGGCATGGATATAGGAAATTTCCTTCAGCTTCAATGCCCCTTCCATCGCTACTGGGTACTGTATGCCTCGTCCCAGAAACAAGGCATTGTGTTTTTCGGCAAAGTCATGGGCGAGCTTCAGTATTTCGTTGTCGAGCTTAAGCGCCAACTCCATGATGGCAGGTAGTTGATTGAGATCTGCGACATACTGCTCTTCCTGCGCAGCAGTCATGCCGTTGCGACGGGCAAGCGCCAGCGCGATCAACGACAGCACTGCCAACTGCGTTGTGAACGCCTTGGTGGATGCAACTCCGATTTCGCGACCAGCAAAGGTCATCACGGCAACATCGGATTCTCGTACCAGCGTACTGCTCGCAACGTTGCATACAGCTATATGGCCTACGTAGCCGAGCTTCTTTGCATAACGTAAAGCTGCAAGCGTATCTGCTGTTTCGCCTGATTGTGAAATGGTGACAAATAGGCAATTGGCGGGTACCAGTATTTTCCGATAGCGGTATTCGCTGGCGATTTCCACGGTGCATGGAACACGCGCAATGTTCTCAAACCAGTGCTTGGCAACCATACCGGCATGACTACTGGTGCCACAAGCTACGATGTGAACAGTGTGAACTTTATCGAGAATTTCTTTGGCGGCGACTCCAAACGATTCTTCCAACAGCCGGGTTTTGCCGATGCGGCCTTGCAGTGTGTTGCGTAGCACAGCCGGCTGCTCATGGATTTCCTTCTGCATGTAATGACGGTATTTGCCCTTCATTACTTCGTCATTGTCCTGACGAATCTGATTCATTTCGCGCGAGACTTCCTTGCCGTTATTCCAGATGCGCCAAGAGGTCAGTGTGATTTGTGCGATGTCGCCTTCTTCAAGATAAATGAACCTATCGGTCACCTGGCCAAGTGCAGCAGGATCAGATGCGATAAAGTTCTCGCCAATGCCAACACCAATCACCAAGGGACTGCCACTTCGCGCACACACCAGACATGTCGGATCCGATTTGTCGATTACCGCAATACCGTAAGCGCCATGCAGCTGTGCTATTGCCGCTTTTACTGCGTCCGGGAGGCGGAGATTTTTTTCAATGGTAATTGCATGGATCAAGTGAGCAATCACCTCGGTATCGGTGTCTGACTCAAACGCATAGCCTTTCCTTAGCAATACCCCCTTGAGTTCGAGATGATTCTCGATGATGCCGTTATGCACAACCGCAATGGATTCGGTAGATATGTGTGGGTGAGCGTTGCGGTGTGACGGCTTGCCATGTGTCGCCCAGCGGGTGTGGGCAATACCCAACGTACCCCGAACGGGGTGAGCGGTTATCTCGTCTTGCAGCGCTTGTACTTTCCCTACTGCTTTTATTGTTTGCAGCAAGGATTTGTCACAGTCGACGACCGCAAGTCCTGCAGAGTCATAACCGCGATACTCCAGCCGGCGCAAGCCTTCGACAAGAATGTCGGTGATCTGCCGCTCTGCAATTGCTCCAACAATTCCACACATGGTGCTGCTCCTTCGGCGGGAAAATCAGGGTATTTTTGGCAATTTATGCGGCCGCTGCCAGCCGTCGAGATTGCTCTGGCGACCGCGAGCGATAGCCAGTTGTTTTTCTGCCACATCCTTGGTGATCACAGAGCCCGCTCCTACGGTTGCACCGCTCGCAACTGTGACTGGTGCCACCAACGCTGTATTCGATCCAATGAAAACGTTGTCGCCAATTATTGTCTTGAACTTGTTGACCCCATCATAGTTGCACGTAATGGTCCCAGCGCCGATGTTGACGTTCTGTCCCAATACGCTGTCGCCTACATAGCTGAGATGGTTCACCTTGCTGTGATAGCCGATCTTCGATTTCTTGATTTCGACAAAGTTGCCGATCTTTGCCTGATCACTCAGTTCAGTCCCGGGGCGGATACGTGCGAACGGGCCAACACTACAATGTTTTCCAATTACCGAATCCTCCAGCATCGAGTTGGCGGCGATCTCTGTGTCGTCACCCACCTTGCAGTTTTTTAACACGCAGTTGGGGCCGATTTTCACATTGCTGCCCAGCTCAATACTGCCTTCCAGAATAACGTTGATATCGATTTCGACATCGCGACCACACTGCACACTTCCGCGTATATCAAGACGCGCAGGATCGCGTAACGTAACGCCGGCTCGCATCAAGCGTGCAGCCGCAATCAGCTGATAGTGGCGCTCCAGTTCTGCAAGTTGTGCGCGGTCATTGATCCCGGCTGTTTCCTTTTCATCCACGCTGGGCGATGTGAGTACCCGGCAACCATCTGCAAGTGCCAGTGCCACCACGTCAGTAAGGTAATACTCCTTCTGTGTGTTGTTGCTCTGGATGCGCGGCAGCCATTGCTGCAGTCGCTTGACCGGTATTGCCATGATACCGGTGTTGATTTCGTGGATCGCACGTTGGTCGGGTGTGGCATCTTTCTCTTCGACGATGCACTGGATGCTGCCGCCGCTATCGCGCACGATACGGCCGAGTCCGAATGGATTTTTCATTACACATGTGAGTACGGCCATCGTGTTGGCATCCGCTTGCAGCAGCAACGTGCGCAGCGTTGCCACTTGCACCAGCGGTACATCGCCGAACAGGATCAATGCAATGGCATCGTGCTCAAGCTGTGGCAACGCCTGGTGTACAGCATGTGCTGTGCCCAATTGTTGTTCCTGCACGACGCAATTCACGTTCTGGTTGGCAATAGTTTGTTGTACCTCGTCTGCGCCGTGACCGATCACGAGTTGGATGGCTCTGTCGGTCAACTGGCGAGCGGTATCCAATACATGCTGCAACAGGGGCTTTCCGGCAAGTTGATGCAACACTTTCGGTCGCGCAGAGTGCATTCGCGTGCCTTTGCCGGCTGCGAGTACAACTACGTTGATATTAACCATGCGAACGAACCCTTGAGTTTTTACGCGGGTAGGATAGTGCCGCAGCTACACTGAGGGCAACCGCACGCGTGTCAACGCTTTTTCGAGAACGTCGCATTTCGGCAGGAGGCGGAAATGCAAAAGGCGGCATAAGCCGCCTTTGCTTCAAACCGGAATTTCGTTACTGGCCCAGCTTCTTGCGCAACTGTTGTATGGTGCGGATTTGGGCCGCCGCTTCTGCCAGCTGGGTAGCTGCGCGGGAATATTCGAACTCGGCATTACGATTGGCAATTGCCTCTTCGACGTCACGTTTCGCCTGTTCGGCAGCGACCTCATCCATATCGTCGGCGCGTATGGCAGTGTCGGCTAGAATGTTGACACCTCCCGGCTGAACCTCAACGTAACCACCGGACACATAGAAGATCTGTTCCTGGCCATCCTGTGTGACAAGACGAACCGGACCTGGGCTCAAGGCAGACAACAGTGGTGCGTGACCAGGCAGTATGCCCATGTCGCCCAGCGAGCCGGTGCACACCAGCGACTCGATGCGACCGGAGAAAATCCGTGCCTCGGTGCTGGCGATATCGCAGTGCATAGTCATGGCCATGGCCGTTTACCTGTCGTTGGGTCGGTCGTTAGGTCGGTCGTTGCGTCTGTCAGAGTGTTTTTGCTGCTTACTTGCTTGCCATTTTGGCGGCTTTCTCAACTACCTCTTCAATACCGCCAACCATGTAGAACGCCTGTTCAGGCAGATGGTCGTAGTCGCCACTGAGGATGCCTTTGAAGCCAGCAATGGTGTCTTTCAGCGACACGTACTTACCTTTCGAGCCTGTGAATACTTCAGCAACTGAAAACGGCTGCGAGAAGAAACGCTCGATCTTGCGTGCGCGGGTTACCGCCAGTTTGTCGTCTTCCGACAGCTCGTCCATGCCGAGGATGGCGATAATGTCCTTTAGTTCCTTATAACGTTGCAGGATGGACTGTACGCCACGGGCAACATCGTAGTGTTCCTGTCCGATGACCAGCGGGTCGAGCTGACGCGAAGTCGAGTCGAGCGGGTCGATTGCTGGATAGATACCAAGCTGGGCAATCTGACGCGAAAGTACGACGGTTGCGTCCAAGTGCGCGAACGTGGTGGCTGGCGAGGGATCAGTCAAGTCGTCAGCGGGTACGTATACGGCCTGGATCGACGTGATGGAACCGGTCTTGGTAGACGTAATACGCTCCTGCAGCTGGCCCATCTCTTCTGCCAGTGTCGGCTGATAACCTACAGCGGACGGCATACGGCCGAGCAAGGCGGAAACTTCGGTACCGGCCAGTGTGTAGCGGTAGATGTTATCGACGAACAACAATACGTCGCGGCCTTCATCACGGAATTTTTCCGCCATGGTCAAACCAGTCAACGCGACGCGCAGACGGTTGCCCGGGGGTTCGTTCATCTGACCGTACACCATCGCCACTTTGGAGTTTTTGAAGTTCTCGGTGTCGATTACTTTGGCTTCCTGCATCTCGTGGTAGAAGTCGTTACCTTCACGAGTACGCTCGCCGACACCGGCAAATACGGAAAGACCGCCACGCGCAGTAGCGATGTTGTTGATGAGCTCCATCATGTTGACGGTTTTGCCTACGCCGGCACCACCGAACAGACCGACTTTACCGCCTTTGGCGAACGGGCAAACCAGATCGATAACCTTGATGCCGGTTTCCAGCAGCTCTTCGGATGCAGCTTGCTCGTCATAGGTTGGCGCTTTTCGGTGGATCGGCATGCGTTCTTTTTCGCCGATAGGGCCGCACTCGTCGATCGGGTTGCCGAGTACATCCATGATGCGGCCAAGAGTTTCTGCACCGACTGGCACCGAGACCGGGGCACCGGTGCCATCGACTTTCAAGCCGCGGCTGAGGCCTTCGGTGGAACCCATGGCGATGGTACGCACAACGCCGTCACCAAGCTGCTGTTGCACTTCCAGCGTGATGTTTTTGTCGGCCACTTTGAGGGCGTCATACACTTTGGGCACGGAATCACGCGGAAATTCCACGTCAATAACTGCGCCGATGATCTGGACAATGCGACCGCTGCTCATGTTCGGTTCCTCTTTTATCTTGATTCGTCTTGGCTCGCCTTGGCAGGCGTAGCCGATATTTCAAATATGCTTTAGCTGAATAATCCGGCCTAAACGGCCGCCGCGCCGCTGACGATTTCCGACAGCTCCTGCGTGATCGCCGCCTGGCGTGCCTTGTTATAGACCAGCTGCAGTTCGTGAATGATGTCGCCTGCGTTGTCGGTCGCGTTCTTCATGGCAATCATGCGCGCAGCCTGTTCGCAGGCGTTGTTCTCGACTACTCCCTGGTACACCAAAGATTCGATGTAGCGGGTGAGCAACCCATCAAGCAACTCTTTTGGAGCGGGTTCGTAGATATAGTCCCAGTGGTGTTTCAGGTCCTTTTCGTCTGACGGTAGCAAAGGCAACAACTGTTGCACTGTTGGCTTCTGCGTCATCGTGTTGACGAATTCGTTGCTTACCAGGAATAGTCGATCAATTTTTTGTGTGTTGTAGGCATCAATCATTACTTTGACTGCGCCAATCACATCAGCAACCGTTGGCTTCTCTCCGATGTTGCGTACGGAGGCCACTACATTGCCGCCGTAGTTATTGAAGAAAGAAGCTGCTTTGGCGCCAATCGAACAGATGTCTGCGCCGGCGCCCTGCTCGTGCCACGACTTCATTGCGTTGATAGTGGCCTTGAACAAGTTGATGTTCAAACCGCCACACAAACCGCGGTCACTGGAGACAACGATAAAGCCAACACGTTTGGCTGGTCGCTCCTGCATGTACTCGTGCTTGTATTCCGGGTTGGCATTGGCGATATGACTCACAACATTACGAATGTTGGTCGCATACGGTTTGCCGAGCTGCATGGCATCCTGCGCTTTGCGCATTTTGCTGGCAGCCACCATTTCCATGGCGCTGGTGATCTTTTGAGTATTTTTAATACTCTTGATCTGGTTGCGAATTTCTTTGCCGACAGCCATGGCTGTGTTACCAGGTCTGGGTGGAAACGAAGCTTTCGAGAGCAGCTTTGAACGAAGCGGCTGTCGCATCTGTGTAATCGCCGGTCTTGTTGATTTCCTTCATCAACGCAGCTTGGCTGCTGTTCATGTAGGACAGCAGCGAAGATTCGAAATCGGCGATTTTGTTGAGCGGCACTTTCTTCAGGTAGCCTTCGTTGGCGGCGTAGATCACCACGGCCATTTCGGCTACTGACTGGGGCGAGTACTGCTTCTGCTTCATCAGTTCGGTAACGCGCTGGCCGTGTTCGAGCTGGGCACGGGTTGCATCGTCAAGATCGGAAGCGAACTGGGCGAATGCTGCAAGTTCACGGTACTGGGCAAGTGCGAGACGGATACCACCACCGAGTTTGCGGATGATCTTGGTTTGGGCAGCACCACCGACTCGCGATACCGACAGACCTGCGTTCATGGCCGGACGGATGCCGGAGTTGAACAAGCTGGTCTCAAGGAAGATCTGGCCGTCGGTGATCGAGATTACGTTGGTTGGTACGAAGGCTGATACGTCACCCGCCTGGGTTTCGATAACCGGTAGTGCAGTCAACGATCCGGTTTGGCCTTTGACGGCGCCATTGGTGAACTTTTCTACGTAATCCGGATTTACACGGGCGGCTCGCTCAAGCAGGCGGCTGTGCAGGTAGAACACGTCGCCTGGATACGCTTCGCGGCCTGGAGGACGACGCAGCAGCAGCGAGATCTGGCGGTAGGCCCAAGCCTGTTTGGTCAAATCGTCATAAATGATCAACGCGTCCTGACCGCGGTCGCGGTAGTACTCGCCCATCGTGCAACCGCTGTACGGCGCAAGGAACTGCATGGCAGCTGGATCGGACGCGCCGGCTGCAACAACGATGGTGTGTTCCATCGCGCCATGTTCTTCCAGTTTGCGCACCACCGCAGCGATCGACGACTGCTTCTGGCCGATGGCAACGTAGATACATTTTACGCCGGTGCCCTTCTGGTTGATGATCGCGTCAACGGCGATTGCGGTTTTGCCGACCTGACGGTCGCCGATGATCAGTTCGCGCTGGCCGCGACCGATTGGTACCATCGCGTCGAGAGCCTTCAGACCAGTCTGAAGTGGTTGCGATACACCCTGGCGGGCAATTACACCGGGGGCTACTTTTTCAACGGCGTCAGTCAGTTTGGTGTTGATCGGGCCTTTGCCATCAATCGGATTACCGAGAGCGTCAACTACACGGCCTTCCAGTTCCGGGCCTACCGGCACCTCAAGAATGCGCTTGGTGCAGCGGCAAGTCTGGCCTTCGGCTAGTTTGTTGTAGTCGCCCAATACAACGGCGCCCACCGAGTCACGCTCAAGGTTCAGCGCCATACCATAGAGGCCGCCCTCGAATTCAATCATCTCGCCGTACATAACGTCGGCAAGGCCGTGAATACGAATGATACCGTCAGATACGCTGACAATGGTGCCTTCGTTCTGGGCCTGTGCAGTTACATCCAGCTTTTCGATCCGCTGTTTGATGATGTCGCTGATTTCGGATGGATTCAGTTGCTGCATGCTCTGGTCCTCAACTTAATTCCTGGATACTTTCTATGTGGGTCGAATGTAAATGGATCGAATCGGTATTGGTTGCTATTCAGGCCGACATTACTTCGGCGAGCTTCTTCAGACGACCGCTTATCGAGCTGTCGATCACTGTGTCGCCAGTGCGCACTATAACGCCGCCGATCAAGCTGCTATCTACACGGGTGGAAAGCTTTACTTCGCGCTGCAGTTTATTTTTGAGCAAAGCGCTCAACTGCTGCTCGGCAGCGGCGTCCATCGGGAAGGCGGTCACAACATCTACATCTACCGTGCGCTCACGCTCTGCTTTGAACTGTTCAAACAAATCAACGATGTCCGTCAGCAGACCGAGTCTTTTGTTGGCGGCCAACACCAGGACAAAGTTCTGTACCGTGGTATCAATTTCGTTGCCACACAGGTCAATCAGGGTCCGGGCTTGTTCACCGGCGTTGCGTGACGGATCAGACAGGAAGCCGGCAACTCGCGTCTGCCGAGCGACGGCGGCCAGCACTGCCAGACCCTTCGACCAGGCAGCAAGCTGTCCGCCGGCTTCAGCATTACTGAAAGCAGCCTTTGCGTAGGGGCGAGCCAGGGTGGTGAGTTGTGCCATTGCCGGGTTTCCTCGTCTGCTTATGGCTGGTTACAGGCTGGCAGCCAACTTGTTCAGCAGCTCACCGTGGGCTTTGGCATCCACTGAACTCTGCAGGATTTTCTCGGCACCGGCCACAGCCAACACTGCAACCTGCTGACGCAAATGTTCGCGCGCTTGGCTGACCTGCTGTTCAATCTCAGCCTGGGCACCCGCTTTGATACGCAGACCTTCTTCGCGAGCCTTGTCCTTCGCTTCGTCAACGATCTGGTTGGCGCGCTTGTTGGCCTGATCAATGATTCCGGCGGCGTTGGTCTTGGCATCGCGCAACATTTCGGTTGCACGATCCTGCGCCAGCTCCAGATCCTTGCCGGCGCGCGTGGCAGCCTCCAGACCATCAGCAATTTTCTTCTGACGATCAGCCAACGCTTTCACGATTGGCGGCCAGACGTAGGCACTGCAAAACCACGCAAACAGGAAGAATGCGATGATTTGACCAATGATGGTTGCATTCAGATTCATGACTTTTCCACCTCAGGGTTACAGCGGCTCGCAGGCACACTGCAACTTCAAACAGCTTTTCCTTTCGCAAGCCAAATCGGGCTTGCGATGGGTTTCCCGACGCTTATGCAAAAGGGTTGGCGAAGATGAACAACATCGCCATACCAACGCCGATGATGGAGATTACGTCCACGAATCCAGCCACCAGGAAGAACTGGGTCTGCAGACGCGGAGCAAGTTCAGGCTGACGTGCCGAGCTTTCGATCAGCTTTCCACCCAGGTTTCCGAATGCGATAGCGGTGCCGGCACCGCAGATGCCGAAGATGAGGGCTGCTGCGATCAATGTTGCTGCTGCGATTGTTGGTTCCATTGTTGTCTCCAAGGTTGTCGAAGGTTGTTGCTGAAAATTTAGCAGGTTCTTAGTGATGCTGATGTGCCTGGTTCAGGTACACGATTGTCAGCATCATGAAGAGATAGGCCTGCAATGGGATCACGAGCAAGTGGAAAATTGCCCATGGGATGTGCAAGAAGGCTTGCCAATATCCCAACAGCCCGATGATCAGGAAGATGACCTCGCCCGCAAAGAGGTTGCCAAAGAGTCGCAAGGCCAGCGAAACCGGCTTGGCCAGAAATGCCGGCAGCTCCATGACCAGATTAAGCGGCAGCGCCCATTTGCCGAACGGCTGAAAGGCAAGCTCGCCCAGGAAACCGCCGACGCCTTTTACCTTCACGCTGTAGAAGAGGATTAACAGGAATACGCTGAGGGAGAGGCCAGCGGTAATGTTGACGTCAGTGGTAGGAACTGCCTTGAAGAACAAATGGCTGTCGCCGGCAATACCCTGCGCAGCCAACGGAATAAGATCAACCGGCACCAGGTCGAGCATGTTCATCAGGAATATCCAACAGAAAATGGTAAGCGCCAGCGGGCCAATGAAATCATTATGGCCCTGGAACGTCGTTTTAACGCTGCTTTGTACCAGTTCGACAATGGCTTCGACGAGGTTCTGCAATCCGCCGGGAACGCCGGACGTGACTTTGCGGCTGACCGTCATAAAAAGTGCGATAAAGATGAGCCCGGTAACAAGTGAGAGGCCCATGGTGTCCACGTGAATCGACCAGAAACCCATATCGGTGGCTTCTTCTTCAGTGTGGGCAAAACCCCAGTGACCGGCGTCGGGATACCCTTCGGGATGCTTACCGTAAGTCAGGAACTGCAAGTGGTGGTTAATGTACTCGCCGCCATTCGCATAGGCAGCTTCTTCGCCTGCGTGCTCTGCCGCGCTTGCCAGCTCTTCACCAGCTACTTCTGCTGCTTCTGCCATCGGTTACACCAGTAATCGTTATCGGTTCAAACAGGGTTGCGGCTTGCCAGTCGGGACGTAATCACCATACCAGCCACCTGCACCACTACAAATCCACTCAATACGGCCAGTGGGCTCAAAGGCCTCACCAAGGCAAACACCAAGGCGAAGCCGACCACCATCTGGACCAGCTTCACTGCTTCGCCGACGAAGGCATTCCGGACTACCCGCTCCATGGCGCGGGCTCCGCTTAAACGGAAATATCGCATCATGAACCAGATGCCCGGGAACAGGGAGATCAGACCTCCCAGTGCAACCGAGTATCCGGCCAACACGCCCAAAGCTGCTGCGGTCAGCACAACCGAGGCCAGCCAGATCAGGCTTTGGCACGCAATTGCTCTGTTAATCGGGAATTTATGCATGGCCTTGATGCGTGGCCAACCGGCCCCTATCGAAGGCGGCGCATTATAGGGGGATGCCAATTGGGCGGGCAACACAAATGTGCCTGATTTTTGGGCGGAATTTGACCTGGTCACCTGTGTCGGTGCGCAGGCTAGCGGATGCGTGCAAGGATGCCATCAAGCTGGTCGAGCGATCCGTATTTCAGCACAAGCCGTCCTTTTCCATTCGCTGCGTGCTCAACCACCACCTCGGTTCCCAACTTTTCTGCCAACTCATCCTGCAGCGCCTTGATGTCAGGGTCTTGCTTGTTGTCCGGCCGGCCTGCCGGCTTTTTGCCGCTTTGCAGCGAGCGGACCAGCGCCTCGGTTTGACGCACAGACAAGCTTTTGGCGATGACAGCGCGGGCAGCCGTCACCTGCTGCGGCCCGTCCAGTGCCAGTAGGCAGCGGGCGTGGCCCATTTCGAGGTCGCCGTGTTCGAGGAAGGTTCTGACTTCAGGTTGCAGATTCATCAACCTGAGCAAGTTGGCTACTGCAGCGCGCGACTTGCCCACAGCGTCCGCCACCTCTTGTTGCGTCAACGCGAACTCGTCCTGCAGGCGTTTCAATGCAATGGATTCCTCCATCGGGTTGAGGTTTTCACGCTGGATGTTTTCAATCAGGGCCATGGCGATAGCTGCGTTGTCGGGCACTTCGCGAATCAATGCCGGAATCTTGTCGAGGCCCGCCAGCTGGGCTGCGCGCCAGCGGCGCTCACCAGCAATAATTTCGAATTTGTTGGTGCCGATAGGTCGTACGACGATAGGCTGCATCAGACCTTGCTGCTTGATCGAGGCTGCCAGCTCTTCCAGCGTTTCGATGCGGATGTCCAGCCGTGGCTGGTATTTCCCTGGTTGGATGAATTCCACCGGTAGCTGACGCAATGACCCATCTGTAGGTGGTGCTTCGAGAGCTGGCGCCGAAGATGCTGCAGGAGCGGCTACTTCAGCCGGCGGTTGTGGTTTACCGGTTTTGACGCCTCCCAACAATGCGTCCAATCCCCTGCCCAGTCCGAGTTTCTTTGTGGCCATTGTTGCCTCGTTATGGTTCCTGGGTTTCTGCCGGGGGGGCGGTATCGGTTTCAGAGCCGCGCCGCAACAGCTCGCCTGCAAGCGCCAGATAGGCTTGGGCTCCACTGGATGCTTTGTCATAGGCAATCACCGGCAGACCATGACTTGGTGCCTCGGCCAGACGGATATTCCGCGGAATCACGGTCCGATACAGCACATCATTGAAGTGTTGTTTCAGCTGCTCGGAAACCTGCTGAGTCAGATTGTTGCGTGGATCAAACATCGTGCGGACGATGCCCTCAATCACAAGTGCGGGGTTGAGCGACTGCTGGATAGCCGCAATCGTGTTGGACAGCGCCGACAACCCTTCAAGCGCATAGTATTCGCATTGCATGGGTATCAGGACCGCATCTGCTGCCACCAACGCGTTCAGCGTCAGCATGTTCAGTGAAGGCGGGCAATCAATCAGTACGAAATCGTAGTTATCTGTGACAGCTATAAGAGCCGTTCGCAAGCGCTGTTCTTTATTTTCCATTTCCAGCAGCTCAACTTCGGCGGCAGTGAGATCAGCATTGGAGGGCAGCAGTGCGTAGCCGGCATCGGCCGCTCGCGTGACTGCACCTGCCAGGTGGCTTTTGCCGGTGAGTACATCATAGGTTCCGAGTACGATGCTGTTCTTGTCGATCCCGCTGCCCATGGTGGCATTCCCCTGCGGATCCAAATCTACCAGCAGCACCCGGCGCTGCATGCGTGACAGGGAAGCCGCGAGGTTGATGGCGGTGGTGGTTTTTCCCACTCCACCCTTCTGGTTGGCGATAGCAATGATCTTGGCCACTTGTGCTTCCTACTTCCCGTTCCTGTTTATTGTGTGTCTGCGTTGTATGTCTGACTTGTGAGGTTCAGATGTACGGTTGTTACTGTGTCATATCCTGGTTTCCGCTCCGCCGGATATCCAGTAGATGCCGAGATACCGTCGTGTAGGGGACATGCAGAGGATGACTGGCAAACAGTGTGAATCCTGGAGGCAAGTCAGCTATTTCGGCCACAGGGTACTGTCCTTTCATCGCGAGCAGGCGGCCATTGTCTGCAAGCAGATGTTGGCTACTCTCAATGAAATTGCGCAAAGAGGCAAAAGCTCGGCTGGTGACGATAGCAACTTGCGCAGGTATTGCATAGCCTTCGGCTCGGGCATGCACAGCATGCACATTGCACAACCCCAGTGCTGTCGCAGCCTGGAACAGGAATCGGGTTTTCTTGCTGTTGCTGTCGATCAGGAACAACTCAGCTTCAGGTTTGCAGATAGCCAGCACCATACCTGGCAAGCCGGCTCCTGTACCTATATCCGCTATGGTGTTGGCTGTGAAGAATGGCAGTACAGCAAGCGAATCAATGACGTGAAGCACCAGCATCTCGTCCAGCTTCTGCAGGCCGCTGAGGTTATATGCCTTGTTCCACTTGTACAGTAGGGAGAGATACTGCAGCAGCTGTTGCTGTTGGTCTGCTGTTATGACCAAGCCAAGTTCAGTAATCGCGGCAGCGAGCTTTTCCACCAGTTCCAGGCTGATCTCAGTCATGCAGCTTCAACCTTTGACTTCATGCGGTCTTGCTCAAACTATCAGCGACTTGTTGGCTGGCTATAACCAGTTGATGTTTTTTCAGATAAACCAACAGCAGTGATACTGCGGCCGGCGTAACGCCCGGAATACGGGATGCACGACCGATGCTATCGGGCCGCTGCTCGGACAGTTTTTGTTTGAGCTCGTTTGACAGACCCGGAATTGAGCTGTAATCGAAACTCTCCGGCAACCGGGTACCTTCATGGCGCTTTAGTTTATCGATCTCGTCGTGCTGACGATTGATATAGCCTTGGTACTTCACCTGGATTTCGACCTGCTCAGCTACTTCTCCTGTTGGCCCATCCTCACGGAGTCCGCATTTTTTCCATGCCAATGCCAATTCCTGGTAACTAATGGCAGGACGCGCAAGAATCTCGCTGAGGCGGTATTCATGTGCCAATGGTTTTTCCAACAAGGGATCAATCAATACTGCAAGCGCAGTGCCTGGTTGTACCCATTGATCGCGCAACCATTGGCCTTCTTTTTCGATTGCTTCTCGTTTTTCACAGAAATTTCGCCAGCGCTCATCATCGACAAGTCCAAGCTTGCGGCCAGTTTCGGTGAGACGCATATCAGCGTTGTCCTGTCGCAATAACAGGCGGTATTCAGCACGTGATGTGAACATGCGATAGGGTTCGCGGGTTCCTTGGGTGATCAAGTCGTCAACCAATACGCCAATGTAGGCTTCGTCTCGACCAGGACTCCACGCTTCTTTTCCAAGCGCTGCCAGTCCGGCATTGATACCGGCAAGCAGGCCTTGCGCTGCAGCTTCTTCATAACCGGTAGTGCCGTTTATCTGACCGGCAAAATACAACCCTTTGATCACACGGGTTTCAAAAGTTGCTTGTAGATCACGCGGATCGAAAAAGTCATATTCGATGGCATAGCCGGGCCGCACTATATGAGCGCTTTCCAACCCATTGATCGAAGCAATCAATTTGCACTGGGTTTCAAATGGCAGACTGGTGGAAATACCGTTTGGATACAGCTCATGTGTGGTGAGACCCTCAGGCTCGATGAATACCTGATGGCTGGTGCGATCGGCAAATCGTACGACCTTGTCTTCAATCGACGGACAGTAACGCGGACCGACACCTTCGATAATGCCGGCATACATTGGGGATTGATCAAGACTGCTGCGGATGATGTCGTGGGTTTTTTCGTTGGTACTGGTGATGAAACAACTGACTTGCCGAGGATGTTCATCAACGCTCCCGAGATAAGACATTACCGGTGTAGGAGTATCACCTGGCTGTTCAACCATTACCGAGAAGTCAACGGTACGGGCATCCAGCCTTGGCGGTGTACCAGTTTTGAGACGCCCCACTCGTAATGGCAATTCCCGCAAGCGATGAGCCAGCGCTATGGATGGAGGGTCGCCAGCTCGACCGCCTGCATGATTCTTGAGACCCACATGAATCTTGCCACCGAGGAAGGTGCCGGTAGTCAGCACAACGCAAGGAGCGAAGAACCTCAGCCCTGTTTGCGTAACCACCCCTTCAACTTTGTCTGCTACCACTATCAGATCATCGATAGCCTGTTGAAAAATTCGGAGGTTGGGTTGGTTCTCCAGAATGCTGCGGATAGCGGCCTTGTAGATCACACGATCAGCTTGGGCACGAGTCGCACGTACAGCCGGACCCTTGCTGGCGTTAAGAGTACGGAACTGGATACCGGCTTTATCGGTTGCCCTTGCCATGGCCCCGCCCAGTGCATCGACTTCTCGCAGGAGATGGGTCTTGCCTATGCCGCCGATCGCGGGGTTGCAGGACATCTGGCCAAGAGTTTCGACACTATGAGTGACCAACAAGGTTCTTGCGCCCATACGCGCCGACGCAAGAGCGGCTTCAGTGCCGGCGTGACCACCACCAACTACGATGACATCAAACTTGTCCTGAAAGGCCATCGAAGGCACCTGTGGGAGAAAGGGTGGCGGATTATACGGGTTTTATTCTTGTTACGCTTTTTCGGGTGTAGATGGCCTTTAGTCCAGTTTCGGTATTTGTATGCCTCAGGTATCTGTGTGTATTAGGTATATATATGTATTAGATATCTTCTTATTTGATTTTATTATGATTATTAGCAACGGTCATTTTTGTGTACAGGTCGTTTGTTTATCGTTATATCAGTGACTTGTGCTTCAGATAACCCTGTGGGGAATGATTGTTGTGCCATGCGTTTAGATGCGTATAACCCTGTATCAATGTGATGGTTATCCACCGCGTTTTGCCGAACCCTGAACAGCCCACAATTGAACAACAAGTTGTGGACAGCTCTGTCAACAGCTATTCCAAGGTTATCCAGTGGCTGTCCACAGGTTGGTCTGTATTTGTGGTCCCCTTTATTTCCCTATACAAAAACTGCTGAAGATAGCGCCCAGCAGGTCATCACTGGTGAACTTGCCGGTTATTTCATCCAGAGATTGTTGTGCGTTGCGCAGTTCTTCCGCAACCAATTCACTGGCCTGCAGGCAATCAAGGCAATACAAAGCTTGTTGTAATGCCTTATATGCAGCATCAAGCGCGATCAGGTGTCGTCTCCTCGCTATGAAGCCACCGTCCTCTGCCGGGTTGACACCGGCACGGTGCTTGATGTGATCGCGTAGCAAATGGAGCCCTGCCCTTGTATGAGCTGAAAGTCGGATGGAAGTGACGCCTTCGACATGATCAATCTCAGGATCCAGATTGGAAAGATCAGTCTTGTTCAATACTACTGTCAGCTTACCCACGGCCAGAGTATTCAATTCGTGCCAGAGTGGATCCGAAATGACATCTGCTGATTGCTGTATGTCGATCAATAACAGCACCAGATCAGCATCGTTGATTGCAGCCCGCGCGCGCCTGATGCCTTCTGCTTCAACCGGGTCGCCGCTGTCTCGGAGGCCTGCGGTGTCGGTCAGATGCACGGGAATGCCGTCGAGAGAAATTTCATGCTGCAGCAGATCACGTGTGGTGCCCGCTATAGGGGTAACTATGGCAACGTCGTGGCCACACAACGCATTCAACAAGGTAGATTTACCAGCGTTAGGGGCACCGGCGATGACCACCTTGAGACCTTCACGTAGCAGACTTCCCTGTTTTGCCTGGAGCTGGATTTGTTGCAGCGTTGTCATCAGCGCGACAAGGCGTGAACGAACATTGCCAGCGCCGAGAAAGTCGATTTCCTCATCCGCAAAATCCATCGCTGCTTCAACGTATGCGCGGAGCTCAACCAGTTGTGAAACCAATTGATGGACCAGTTGAGAGAAATCGCCTTGCAGCGAACGAATTGCATGGCGGGCTGCGGAAATTGACGCGCTGTCGATCAGATCTGCAATTGCCTCGGCTTGCGTCAAGTCGAGTTTGTCGTTGAGAAATGCGCGTTCGGAAAATTCACCCGGCCTCGCCAGTCTGGCGCCGTGTGCCACCAGAAATGTGAGCACCTGATCGACAACCATCGGGCTGCCGTGGCAATGGAACTCGCATACATCTTCACCTGTGAAGGAATGCGGTGCCTTGAAATACAACACAAGTCCGTTATCGATCAATTCGCCGCCACGGGCATGGAATGAACCGAGGACTGCTTGTCTGGGAGTGGGCTGCAGGCCGGTAAGGACTTGGCACAGCGGAAGTGCATTGCTGCCCGAGACCCGAATGACACTCACCCCACCCTTGCCCACAGGCGTGGCAAGAGCACAGATTGTGTCATTTGTGATCGGCATGTTCAGCCGTCGTTGGCTGGTACTGTTTGCAGGCGCTGGTTGAAGTACCACTGCTGCAGAATGCCTAGCAGCGCGTTGGCCAGGTAATACAGCACCAGACCGGCGGGGAACCACAGGAAGAACACCGAAAAGATCACTGGCATGAATTTCATCATTTTTGCCTGCATCGGATCAGTCGTGGGCATCGGGTTCATGTGTTGCTGCAGGTAGTACGCGCCCCCCAACAAAATTGGCAGAATAAAGAATGGATCCAGCGCTGACAGATCCTGGTACCAAAGGAAAAAAGGCGCCTGGCGCAACTCGACGCTTTCGTTCAACACCCAGTAAATACCAAGGAACACCGGCATCTGTAGAAACATCGGCAAGCAACCACTGAACGGGCTGACCTTTTCCTTCTTCCAAAGTTCCATCTGTGCCTGCATCAGTTTCTGCTTGTCATCACCATAGCGCTCTTTTAGTTGGTTCATCTTTGGCTGCAGGCGCTTCATGCCGGCCTGCGATGCGAATTGTTTGGCAGAGAGAGGATAGAACAGCGTGCGGATGATGACGGTGAGCAGGATGATTGCAACACCGTAGTTCCCCACCAGGGAGTTGATCCAGCTCAACAACTGGAAAATCGGGTAACCCACAAACCACAGCATCCCGTAGTCGATCGTAAGACCAAGATTCTTCGCGAGTTCTTCGAGGCGGTCCTGGTTCTTTGGACCGGCCCACAGCGCGCTTTCCAGCGTTCGTGCTGCACCTGGTGCAACAGCAAATTCCTGGCCGACATAACCCATCAGGTACTCACCGCTTTCATTGCGACGCACGCTGTATGTGTTCTGCTCTTCTGCTGGTGGAATCCAGGCGCCGAGAAAATAGTGCTGTGAAAAAGCAATCCAGCCTCCCGCCATCGTGACGGGCTCTTCGCCGTCGTCCATATCGCCGAAGTCCAGTTTCATGTAGGGATCATCAGGCGATGTCATTGCTGCGCCAAGGAAGTTGTTCAACTTCATGCCGGTGCTTGAGCTCGGATCAGTGCCGTTGTTGCGCTTCAGCTGGCCAAAGACATTGCCGCGCCATTCGGCAGTGCTGTTGTTGTTGATCAGGTATTGCTGGCGGATCAGGTAATCATCGGAGTTGAAAATGAAGCGCTTGGTGATGGCCACCCCGTTGCTGGTAGCAGTCACAATATCAACGGTCAACTCGCCACTATCAGTTGTGTATGTTGTCTGAGCGCTCTTATACAGCGGCCGACCGTTGCTGTTGCCATCGGGACCATTACGACCCACTAAACCGCTTTGTGCTACATAGGTTTCCAGCACATCGTTGCGCAGCAACTGGAATGGATCATTGGGAGTTTCAAGCGCCTTCGGATAGCGCGGCAGTGACAGCGAGATGATGTCGCCGCCGAGCAGGTCAATCTGCGCAACCTGGTTGGGCGTGCGTACCGTGATTATGCGGGACTGCGGGGAAACCGGATCCACAGCGACTACCTGACCGGGCGCAGCTGGAATGTCGCTGGTTGTACCGGCAGTTGTGACGGGCAGATCCAGCGAGCCGGACTCAGCTGTGGTGGCCAGCTGCGCGCCGGAAGTAGCGACTTGGGCAGGGAAGTCGTTGTTCCACGCCAACAGCAGCAAATAGCTGACGACGGCCAGAGCGGCAAGAAGCAAATTACGTTTGTGATCCATTGTGTTGACTGCTTGTAGAGGAGGTTTGCAGGAATGGTTTAACAGAGAATTCGGCAGGTACGGGATCAAGCCCACCTTCGCACAGCGGATTACAGCGGCAAATGCGCCAGATTGCCAGTAGGCTGCCTTGCACTGGGCCATGTTGATGAATGGCCTCGTTGGCGTAGTGCGAGCAGGTGGGATGGAAGCGGCATTGCCCACCGAACAGCGGACTCAGCGCGCGCTGATAACACCAAATGAGTCCGAGCAACAGCCAGGACAAGATCTGCCCCAACTTATGGAACACTATTGTCAGCATGGGTTGTGCCTGCGGAATTGGCGGGTATTTTATTCGAGGGCACCTTCATAGAGGGTGCCATGCGTCGTTTGTGTTGCGTGGCCAGCGTATCAAGCAGCTGGCCCAACAACGCAGCGATGCCTGCATTGTCGATCATTGCAAGCCCCGGTCGTGCCAGCACCACAATGTCTATGCCGGGCAGGCCTGCGCACTGGTGGCGGAATACTTCCCGACAAAGCCGCTTTACACGGTTTCTCGCAACAGCGTCACCAACATTCTTTTTCGAGATTACCAAACCAAGTCTGGCGTGCTCTCTGTCGGTAATGAGGCCTAGCAACAATAATTGCGGAGCTCCGGCCTTCAACTTGGCGCCTTCGAAAACACCGCTGAAATCCCCCGCACTCAACAGCCGGTGTTGCTTGGTCAGCCTGAAATCCACTGCGACCTCCCGGTAGCAACACGGGGATGACCAGACTCAGGGATGCCTGGATAAGTAAAGCTCAGGCAGAAAGAGTCAAACGGCCTTTGGCGCGACGACGGGCCAGCACTTGGCGCCCCTTCTTGGTGGCCATGCGGGCGCGGAAGCCGTGGGTTCTTTTGCGCTTGATGATACTGGGCTGAAATGTACGTTTCATGGCTGTTCCTGCAACGTAGGGTCGGAAAAAAGAGCGCGGATTCTATATAGTTTGCCTGCTTGGCGCAATTACGAAGAAGTAGACAGCAGGCCCGTTTGCGAGATGTAGGATACTCGCTGTTAACGCACAACTTATCCACAGATCATTCACAAAGGCCGGGAAGATTTTTGGTGCAGGCGCAGGTGGCACAAACGCTGCCTATGAGCGTGAAAGCATCCATAACTGTTTGATTTAAAAGATTAAAATAAATGCAGATGCCGAGATGGCGCACATAGATGGCTGTGGATAAGTGGCCGTGTGCTGGGTAGAATTTCGCCTCCGCAAGACCATCAAAATAACAACCCAGGGAGCTGATTTGACTGTGAGTGCCACTCTTTGGCAAAAGTGCGTTGTTTGCCTGAAATCCGAAATGCCATCCCAGCAGTTCAACACCTGGATACGCCCGATTCTGGCCAAAAGCGCAGAAGGCTCGCTTCAGCTCTATGCCCCCAACCGCTTCGTGCAGGAGTGGGTGCGTGAGCATTTCCTGACTCGTATTACCGAGGTAGTAGCTCGGCTCAGCAAGCCAGCCCCGCGGATCCTGTTGGAGGTGGCCTCAGCTGACATGCTGGACCATCAAGCCACCATTGCGGAACACTTCGTCGCTGAAGAGACCGCACGAGTAGAGCAGGCTGACAACTCGGAAGATCTGCTGGAGCGAGCGCTGCGTGAAACCAGCGACCCGGTGTCGTCACCACCAGAGCCCTCCAACACAAAGGGAAGCCGTAACGGCATTATTGCGGCCTCGACGCGGAAATTGACGTTTCGCGGTGAGCTCAACAAGAACTACACCTTCAATAGTTTCATCCAGGGCAAATCGAACCAGATCGCGCGTGCAGCTGCCGCCCAGGTCGCCAGCAATCCGGGCGGCGCCTACAACCCACTATTCATATATGGTGGTGTTGGCCTCGGTAAAACCCACCTGATGCATGCAATCGGCAATCATCTGCTGCAAAAAAATCCCGCAGCGAAGGTGGTGTACCTGCATTCTCAAACGTTTGTCGGCAGCATGGTGTCGGCATTGCAACTGAATGCCATCAACGAATTCAAACGCTACTACCACACGGCGGATGCACTGCTGATCGACGACATTCAGTTTTTCGCCAACAAGGAGCGCTCGCAGGAAGAGTTTTTCCATACGTTCAATGCCATCTTCGAAAGTGGCCGCCAGATCATCATGACCTGCGACAAGTACCACAGTGAGATCAACGGCCTTGAAGAGCGGCTGAAGTCCCGTTTTGCTTGGGGACTTTCTGTTGCAGTGGAGCCACCGGACCTGGAAACCCGCGCTGCTATCCTGATGAACAAGGCAGTTCAGGATCAGGTAGTACTTGCTGAAGAAGCTGCGATGTTCATGGCCCACAAGCTGCGCTCAAATGTGCGGGAGCTGGAAGGCGCATTGAAAAAGGTCATTGCACACGCGCGCTTTCTCGATGAAGAAATCACAGTACCTCTTATAAAGGATGCTCTGAAGGACCTGCTGGCGATACAAAGCAAGCTGATCAGCGTCGACAACATCCAGCGCACCGTGGCTGAGTATTACAAGATCAAAATGGGCGACATGATTTCGAAGCGCCGCAACCGCTCCATCGCGCGACCGCGCCAAATGGCAATGTGTCTTTCGAAAGAATTGACGAATCACAGTCTGCCGGAAATCGGCACTTATTACGGTGGTCGCGACCACACTACCGTGTTGCACGCGTGCCGCACCATCAACGATTTGCGCAAATCTGATACCGACATCGAAGAAGACTATCAGAACCTCATGCGCTCCTTGTCGAGTTGAGAACAGCAAGGCAAAATGCAGAAATTGTTGGGTGCCAGGCCGTGGGTACGGCGCCACTACACCGGCGGTTGAATCTGCAGTAGGACGACGAACCCTCACGGCACGCAGTCGACACAGACGATCAACAACAACGATCGACAACAACGAAAAGAGAACCAGCATGCAATTCGAAATTTCCCGGGAAGCTCTGATCAAACCTTTGCAGTTGGTCACCGGCGTTGTGGAACGCCGGCAGACGCTACCTGTGCTGTCCAACGTGTTGCTGGCACTCGATAAGGGTGCACTGGCTTTGACCGGTACTGATCTTGAAGTCGAGCTGATCGGCAAAGTCGCCGTGGATAATGGACAAGGCGATGGCGAAATCACGGTTCCAGCGCGCAAGCTGATGGACATCTGCAAATCGTTGCCGGAAGACGCCCTGATCAAATTCAGCACCGAAGAGGGCAAAGCCATCATTCGGGTCGGTCGGAGTCGCTTCAGCTTGGTTACGTTGCCCGCCAGCGACTTCCCTAGCGTGGAGGAGTCGAAGGGCTCGTTCGAGATCAGTGTCTCGCGGGTTGCACTGAAGAGCATGCTCGATAACACCAGCTTTGCGATGGCGCAGCAGGATGTGCGCTACTACCTCAACGGCCTGCTGCTTGAGGTGACTCCGGATTTCCTGCGGGTGGTGGCCACCGACGGGCATCGCCTTGCGCTGCATACTGAAAAAATGGCGGTCGGCGTGGCCTCCAAGCACCAGGTGATCGTGCCACGCAAAGGCGTCTCTGAGCTGTCCCGCCTGCTGGCGGAGGGCGATGACGAAGTGTCGCTGGTAATTGGCAACAATAATATCCGCGTCAAAACGCGGAACTACACCTTCACTTCCAAGCTGGTGGACGGCAAATTCCCCGACTACGACCGCGTACTGCCCAAGGGTGGTGACAAGGTGATGATCGGCAACCGCAACGGCCTCAAGCAGGCCCTCAGCCGCGCCGCTATCCTGTCCAACGAGAAATTCCGTGGTATTCGCCTGATGCTGGCCAAGGATGAATTACGCATCCTTGCCAACAACCCCGAGCAGGAAGAGGCAGAAGATGTTGTCTCGGTAGAGTACTCGTCATCCCCGCTGGAGATTGGTTTTAACGTCAGCTACCTGATTGATGTACTCAATGTGGTGACTACCGAAACCGTACAAATGGTGCTGAGTGATACCAACAGCAGTGTGCTGATGCAAGCAACCGAAGGTAGCCCGGCTCTCTTTGTCGTGATGCCGATGAGGCTCTGATCCTGGGGCAGCTATCTGCCCCGTCCTCCATGCCAACTCTGGCCCGCCTTGCGATCAGCAACCTGCGCAATATCGCTGAGGGTAGTCTTGAGCCCGCTGCCGGCTTTAACCTGATTTGCGGCAATAATGGCAGCGGTAAAACCTCCGTATTGGAAGCGCTCTACCTGCTGGGCATGGGCCGCTCCTTCCGTAGCCACCTGCAAAAACCCCTGATCCAGCATGGCCAGCCCCATGCCACCGTCTTTGGCCAGACCACAGACGGCAAGGCCTTAGGGGTACAACGGCCGCTGCGAGGCCAGCAAATCATCAGGATTGACGGCAAGCCGGCCGAAGGGTTGGCCCAGCTTTCCCGCGCTTTGCCGCTACAGATGATCAATGCCGACACCTTTCTGCTGTTGGAGGGCAGCCCCGCCGAACGCCGCCACTTCCTGGACTGGGGAGTGTTCCACGTGGAACAACTGTTCATTGATTACTGGCGTCGGGCCCGCCAGGCACTGGAGCAGCGCAATAGCCTGCTCAGAGCCGAGGCAAGTGCCGCTGAAATCGAGCCGTGGTCGCATGAGCTGGCTCTGAATGCTGGCTATATGGACCAATGCCGCCGAGTCTATCTGGACCAGTTCACCCAAGGTTTGGCCCTGAAGCTGGCAGAATTGGGTACTCCAGGCGGCGGCGAGCTGATTCTCAAATACTGGCGCGGTTGGGACGAAGACACCGACTTGTTTCAACAGCTGCAGCAAGGTTTGGCTCGTGACCGCAAGTACGGCTTTACCACTGTCGGCCCGCACAAAGCGGATATCCGCTTTCTATTGAATGGTCAGGATGCTGCGGAACAGCTGTCGCGCGGGCAGCTCAAACTACTGATTTGTATGTTGAAGGTCGTGCAGTCGCAGCTGCTATTGCAAATGACCGGTATCCGCTGCCTGTTTTTGTTGGACGATCTGCCCGCCGAGCTGGACGCTGACAACCGCACCAAGGTCTGTCAGCTGCTGGGCGGACTGCAAAACCAATGCTTCCTTACCAGTATAGAGCAAGAAAGTCTGGCACCGATTGTGCTGAAGCAAGCGCAAGCCAGCGGGATGCAGGTGGCATTGTTCCACGTGAAACATGGTAAGATTGTGGCGCTGTGAGTGCGGGGTATATAATCCCGCTAACTCCTTCAAAATCAAATAGTTAGTTAGAATAGCAGCACTAACCGGCGACACCTCAGCCAGGGGAAATTGTATGGCGGACAACGACAACTACGATTCGTCCAGTATTACCGTACTGAAGGGCCTTGATGCCGTCCGCAAGCGCCCCGGCATGTATATCGGCGATACGGACGACGGCACCGGCTTGCACCACATGGTGTTCGAGATTGTCGACAACGCCATCGATGAAGCGCTCGCCGGTTACTGCGACACCGTGCGCATCACGATTCACAGCGACGAAAGCATCAGCGTGGAAGACAACGGCCGCGGTATTCCCACCGAGATGCATGAAGAAGGCGTCTCTGCTGCCGAAGTCATCATGACCGTGCTGCATGCTGGCGGTAAGTTCGACAGCAACAGCTACAAAGTGTCTGGCGGTTTGCATGGAGTGGGCGCATCGGTAGTAAACGCCCTCTCTTCCTATTTGAAGCTGACGATTTACCGCGGCGGCAAGATCCACGAACAGATCTACCACCACGGTGTGCCGCAAGCGCCACTCAAAGCCGTCGGCGACGCCGGCGAACGTACCGGCACCACCTGCCACTTCAAACCCTCGACGGACACCTTCACCAACATCACCTTCGTCTACGACATCCTTGCCAAGAAACTGCGCGAATTGGCGTTCCTGAACGCAGGCATCCGTATCGAGTTGAAGGACGAACGCACCGAACATCTTGAAGTGTTCCAGTATGAGGGCGGCTTGCACGCTTTCGTGGCCTACCTCAACCAGAACCGCACCCCCATCAACAAGATCTTCCACTTCTCTTCCGAAGCCGAAGATATCTCGATGGAAGTGGCGGTGCAGTGGAACGACGGTTACCAGGAAAACGTGTACTGCTACACCAACAACATTCCTCAGCGCGATGGCGGTACCCACTTGGCCGGCTTCCGCGCCGCGCTGACTCGAGTGCTCAAGAGTTACATCGACAAAGAGATCGACTCGAAGAAAGGCAAGGACGTGCAAACCTCCGGCGACGATGCCCGCGAAGGCCTTACTGCCATCGTCTCGGTGAAAGTACGCGATCCCAAGTTCTCGTCGCAGACCAAGGACAAGCTGGTTTCCTCCGAAGTGAAGACTGCGGTTGAACAGGAAATGGGCAAAGCCTTCGGCGACTATCTGCTGGAAAACCCGAGCGAAGCCAGAAGTATCGTCAACAAGATGATCGACGCTGCCCGCGCGCGCGAAGCGGCCCGTAAAGCCCGCGAAATGACCCGTCGCAAAGGCGCACTCGACGTAGCCGGTCTGCCCGGCAAACTGGCTGACTGTCAGGAGAAAGACCCGGCCCTGTCCGAGATATATATAGTCGAAGGTGATTCTGCCGGCGGATCTGCCAAGCAGGGCCGCAACCGCAAGAACCAGGCGATCCTGCCGCTCAAGGGCAAGATCCTCAACGTCGAGAAAGCCCGCTTCGACAAAATGCTCAGCTCGGCCGAAGTCGGCACACTGATCAAGGCGCTCGGCTGCGGCATCGGCAGTGAAGAGTTCAATCCGGACAACTTGCGCTACCACAGCATCATCATCATGACCGATGCCGACGTCGACGGCTCACACATCCGCACCTTGCTGCTCACCTTCTTTTTCCGCCAGATGCGACAGTTGGTGGAGCGCGGCCACATCTTCATTGCGCAACCACCGCTGTACAAAATCCGCAAAGGTAAACAGGAACAGTATCTGAAAGATGACGACGAGCTCGCGCAGTACCAGACCCAAGCCGCTCTCGACGACGCCAGCCTGCACGTGAACGCCGGCGCACCGCCCATCAGTGGCGCTGCGCTGCAAGGCATTGTGCAGGACTATCGCAACGTGCAAGCGCAGATCAATCGTCTCTCGCGCCAATACCCGAGCGAAGTGCTCGACGTGTTGCTCAACCAACAAGAACTGAAAGTCGAGCAGCTTGGCGATGAACTCGCTGTGCGTACGTGGACCGACGCCCTCGCCAAAGCGGTGGGCGAAACCTCCACCACCCATGCCCACTACTCATTCCTGGTGCGGCACGATGTCGAGGAAAACCGCTACCTGCCGGTGATCACCTCCATCATCCATGGCAACACCCGCAAGGTCACCATGAGTGCCGAGTTTTTCAAATCAAACGAATATAGAGAAATCTGTCGCGTGGGCACCACCATGCGCGGCTTGTGCGAACCCGGCGCCTACGTGAAGCGCGGCGAAAAAGTCCAACCAGTGCAGAGCTTCCGCGAAGCTCTCAACTGGCTGATGGGCGACGCCCTGAAAGGCCACTACCTGCAGCGTTACAAAGGTCTCGGCGAAATGAACCCCGAGCAATTGTGGGAAACCACCATGGACCCCAACTTCCGCCGCATGTTGCGCGTAACGATTGATGACGCGATGGCAGCGGATCAGTTGTTCACCACGTTGATGGGGGATCAGGTGGAGCCACGCAGGGAGTTTATTGAGTCCAACGCATTGCTGGTCGCCAACCTCGACGTTTGATTCTGCATCTCGTGGAGCTGCTGGGCATAACCTTCATCCATAAAGGCGGCAGGTTGTCGTCGTCTTATGCCCGTAATGAAAACCTCATTTATCAAAATTGAATTGATACCCGCTCAGCCACTATCGTGCCCCGAATCCCCAACACCCAC
>CAISOD010000301.1 GCA_903887045.1 uncultured Gammaproteobacteria bacterium
GACCTGCATCGAGGCTTTGCCTTCCACGTTGCGGCGCGCGTTGAACTCTTCGCGCATGGCTTCGAGTGCACGCACCCTGCCCTCGTTGCGCGTGCGGCGCGCCTTGATGCCCTGGCGTATCCACACTTCTTCCTGTGCCAGTTTTTTGTCGAACTCGTTGTTGGACTTGGCTTCAGCGTCCAGCTGCTGATCGCGGAACTCGAGGAAGCGGCGGTAATCGTGTTGCCAGATGCGCAGCGCACCACGATCAAGTTCGAGAATGCGGTTCGACACTGCCTGCAGGAATGACCTGTCGTGCGTGATGACGACGACAGCGCCGCGATAGTCTTTCAATTGTTGTTCCAGCCACTGGATGGCCGGGATGTCGAGATGGTTGGTGGGCTCGTCGAGCAGCAATACGTCAGGCTCGCTCACGAGCGCCCTGCCCAGCGCCACGCGCCGTGCCCAGCCACCGCTGAGTTCCGCCATGGTTTTTTGTGCCGGCAACTGCAATACCGAAATTACGCTTTCAATTTTCTGCGCCACACTCCATGCGTTCTGCGTATCAATCTCGCGCTGCACTTGCTCCAGTTGCGCCATGACCTGATCAGTAGGCTCCTGTTCAATCAGGTGATGGAACTGTTTGATCAATGCTGCTGCGCTGGCAAGGCCGTCGGCGATGTAGTCGTACACACTTTGATCAGAAGAGGGTGGCAGTTCCTGATCGAGATAGGCCACGCGGATTTCAGGCTGCGTCCAGAACTCGCCGCCATCAGCCTTGATCTTGCCACTGAGCAATTTGAGAAAGGTGGTTTTGCCGGCACCGTTGCGTCCGAGCAAGCCCCAGCGTTCGCCGGGCTGGATCGTGATGGATACATGGTCGAGCAGTACGTGCGTGCCATAGGCAAGCTGGATATCGTTGAGGCGGAACAGCGGCATCGGGGAGGACTATTAGTAGAAGTAAAAGTAGAAGTAGAAGTAGAGGTATGGACTGGAAACGGAAGCGGAATCGGTACAATGCGCTGCAATCATCAGCAGCTTTGCAGGGCTCCCAACAGAACGGCGGCAAGCATATATGAATTCTCCCAGCTCTTCCCGCCAACGCATCATCGTTGGCATCAGCGGTGCGTCCGGCATCGTCTATGGCATCACGGCGCTCAAGCAGCTCAAGCAGCTCGGTATCGAGACGCATCTTGTCGTCAGCAAATCGGCCATCGTCACCCTCGCCCACGAGTGCGACATGAAATATGCCGAGCTGTGCGCGCTGGCGGATGTGCACTACCAAAGCACTGACATCGGTGCCGCCATCAGCAGCGGCAGCTTCCGCACGCTTGGCATGCTGGTAGCGCCCTGCTCCATCCGCACGCTGGGCGAGATCAGCACTGGCGTCACCTCTTCGTTGCTCAGCCGCGCTGCCGACGTTGTGCTGAAAGAACGCCGCCGGCTGGTATTGCTGGTGCGCGAAACCCCGCTGCACGCCGGCCATCTGCAAAGCATGCTGAACGTGACGCAGGCCGGGGCCGTGGTGATGCCACCGGTACCCGCTTTTTATGCCAACCCAAAGACGGTGCAAGACATCGTGGATCAAACGGTGGGCAGGGCGCTGGACCTGTTCGGGCTGGACAGCGGGATTCAGCGCTGGGGTGAAGCCTGATTACATCTTAAAAGTCTATTTACACCTTTTTAGCTGTTTCATTTTGACAACCGATCGACTTTCTTTCCAAACCAAACAGCATATTTGCTGTTTACACTCTTATTAAGCAGTAATTAAACTGGCTCACCCTTGATCCGATGAGCCTGCCATGTCCCTGCATCAGCAACTGAAGCAACGCCGCAAGACCTTGGGCCTGCAACAAGCCGACCTGCATCGGCGGGCCGGCATGAACCAGCAGCAATATCAGCGCATTGAAGCCGGCGGCAATCCGCGGCTGGATACGCTCATGCTGCTGGCACAGGGACTGGATGCCGAACTGCTGCTGGTGCCGAAGGAAAAACTGGCAGCGGTGCAGACGATATTGGCAGACGAGAGTCCAAGCCTGCCTGCGTCACCGCCCGCTCTGGCCGACGACCCCTGGGCCGGCCTGCTTGGCCAGCATGCGCGCTGAACGGGCACTGTTGCGATGACAAACCCGATTGCACTGACAGTACTGCAGCTGCGGCTGCACGGCACCGTGGTGGGTCATCTAATGCGACAAGCCAGTGGTAGCACCGCACTGGTGTTCAACCCGACGTGGGCCAACGATCCCCAGCGCTGCGCGCTGACACTGAGTGGTACTGCGCCGCATCCCGCCCACGCGGCCTTGTTCAAACGGCCGTGGTTCCGGCCACAAGGACTGCATCCGCTGCTTGCCAATTTGTTGCCTGAGGCCGGATTACGGCCAGCCCTGGCAGCCCATCTTCAACTGGGTGCCGACGATGAGATCCCGCTGCTGACCGCTCTCGGCGCTGCGCTGCCCGGCGGCTGGCAAGCTCGCGCGCTTGCCGCCGATGAGATCCCGCCCGGCCTGCTCGACTTCAATGCCCGCATCAGCATCATGCCGCCCACTGCCGCGCTGCCTGCCGCCTTGCGCTCCTTCGCCGGCAGCCAACCGAAACAGGTGACAAGCAAGCACCAGCTGCTGAAGCTGCCGACAAGGCCGGGCCAAACCCGCAACGAATACAGCACTCTGCAGCTGGCGCGGCTTGCCGGCGTTGATTGTGTCGATCACGCGTTGCTGCCGCCGGATGCAGCAAGTATGCAGTCGCCGCTGGCATACCTCACTGATGAGCCCATCCTCGCGGTGCAACGCTTCGACCGCAGCAGCGACGGCACTCGCATACACACCGAAGACTTCGCACAGGTGCTGTTCAAACCGGCGCAGGAGAAATACACCAGCTGCGACGCCGTACAGCTCGGCCGGCTGCTTTATCGCTACACCCCGCACGGCTTGAAGAATGTGCAGGAGTTCGCCCGGCGTTTGCTGATGAATGTATTGCTCGGCAACGGCGATGCCCATCTGAAAAACTGGAGCCTGCGTTATCCCGACCAACACACGGCCGAACTGGCACCCGCCTACGATCTGGCCTTCACGCAGCCGCTCGGCGTGACTGAACATTCACTGGCGATTGCCGGCTGCAGTGACTGGTACGCGCTGGAATTCAGCCATTTTGACGAGTGGAGCCGGGCAGTGGGTGTGCCGTGGCGCGCGATACGGCCATCCTTGCTCGACACCGTAGAACGCGCCCGCGCTCTGTGGCCTGCCGCGCTGGAGCAACTGCCGATGGCAGAAACCGACAAACTGCTGTTGCGACATCACTGGAAAAGCCTGGGCAAGAAACTGCAGTACGGCCTTTAAAAGAAAGCAGGGCAGTGATGGCAACGACAATGCGACAATCAGCGCCAGCAACTGCGCCGCTCCATTGCAAAACCGCCGGATATTCAATGACAGACTCCCTCCTCACCACCCTGCAACAACAGATGCGACAGTTCACGCACGAGCGCGACTGGGACCAGTTCCATACGCCGAAAAATCTGGCGATGGCGCTTACCGGCGAGGCCGCCGAGCTGCAGGAAATTTTCCAGTGGCTGACGGCCGAACAATCGGCGCAGCTGGATGCAAAGCAGCGCGCCCACGCCGAAGAAGAACTGGCCGATGTGCTGTTGTATCTGTGCCGGCTGGCGGATGTGCTGAACATTGATCTTGCTGCCGCAGCGCACGCCAAAATCAAACGCAACGCCGAGAAGTATCCGGCCGAGCAGGTACGCGGCAGTGCTGCCAAGTATCACGAATACCGGCAAGGGTAGGGCAGACCATGTTGTCTTATCGTCACGCTTACCACGCCGGCAACCATGCCGATGTACTCAAACATCTGGTGCTGGTGTCTACGCTGCACTACGCCACCCGCAAGGC
>CAISOD010000302.1 GCA_903887045.1 uncultured Gammaproteobacteria bacterium
GCCAACGGCTTGCGCCAAACTCCGGCTTTCGGGCTTGGCACCCACTGTTGGTTGTTGGTATCGATCACGACGCGCTGGCTGAAATCCATGTTCAACATGGTGAGCTCCTGTTGTGGTTCCTGCTGTGGGCGCACGGCATGCCGTGCCCCCACGGATGATTGCCATAACTTTGCCACAAAGTCGCCCGCAGATAACCCGCTTCGTTTGCTTGAATAGACTCCGCAATCCGCCGGAGCAATCCCATGACTGACATCTTCAAATTGCGAAAAACGCCGAAGCACCTCATCATCAAAGAAAACTACGAGTACAAGCGCAAACCGCGCAGCGGCCTGTTCCGCTGGGTGCTCTGGTTCATCGGCCTCTTGCTGCTCGCCGGGCTGGCGCTGGAATGGCGCTACCGGACTGGATTCTGAAAGATCGCCCCCCGTTCGGTTGCCTGCTGATGCATGCGGAGACCAGAGTGGTTCCGGTGCTACAGCGCACATAGATTCCTGATCAAACGCTGTAGCTTGCTGCGGCATGAAGCAACAACTGCGAACTACCTTGCATGGCCTGACTCTGGTGTATGTCATCGTCTTCGAGGTGGCTGCGCTTGCCGATGAAGCGGCGGCGCAACGGTTGCTCGACCAACACCAGGCATTGGAACCACGCCTGCGCCAGAACCAGTTCATGCGGCCGGTGGTGCTCGATTCAATGGAACTGGCCGACAAGGTCGCAGGCGAAATTTTCGTGGTTGTCGACTACCCGTTTGCCACGGTCAGTAGCGCTCTGAGCGACCCTGAGCACTGGTGTGACGTGATGTCACTGCATATCAACACCAAGTACTGCCGTGCGGCGGTTACGCCCGGCGGCACCTTGCTCATGGTGCATGTCGGCAAGAAGACACCGCAAAAGCTGCAGGATGCAGCGCGATTGCAATTCAACTACACCACGCTGGCGCGAACACCTACCTACTTTGCCATCGGGCTCGATGCCAGTGAGGGGCTATTGGGGACCAGCAATTATCGTATCGGGCTGGAGGCGGTACCGCTGCCAGACAACCAAAGCTTCCTGCATCTGACGTCCTCCTATTCGATGGGCCTGATGGGTTGCATGAGTTGAGCCGCCGCCAATACCTGACGATGAAACACGACGAATACCATCGCCAGCAAACCGACAACCCCTTTGGTTGGTGATAGTCAGAATGTTACAGTCTCTCCCTGCTGCGGAACATGCGCCTGCAACTGCAAGTCAGTGCGCAATTTATCCTGCAACACCTTCAGCGTCTCAGGCTCACCATGCACTAGCATCACCCGTGGCTGCGGTTTGAAGTGGCCGACCCAGTGCAGCAAATCGCTCTGGCCGGCGTGGGCCGAGAAACCACCGAGGGTCTCTATGCGTGCCCGCACTGCATATTCGCTGCCGAACATGCGTATCATTTTGGCGCCGTCGACAATGACTCGCCCCAGCGTGCCGCCTGCCTGGTAGCCACAGAAGATCAGCGTGTTGCGCTCGTTCCAGATACGGTGCTTGAAGTGGTGGCGGATGCGGCCGCCGGTACACATGCCGCTGCCGGCGATGATGATGGCGCCTTGTTTGATCTTGTTGATCGCCAGCGAGTCTTCCTGGCTCCTGGAAAAATGCAGTTGCGGCAGAAAGCACTGTATCGAATCGCAGAAACCGCCCTTGATCTTCTGCAGATCATCCTGATCGAGCAGCTCGTAGCATTCGTCGTAGATGGTGGTGATCTTGATGGCCATCGGACTGTCGAGAAAAATCTGCCACGGATCAAGCTTGCCCTGCGACTGCAGTGTGCCGAGGTGGTACAGCAATTCCTGGCTGCGACCGATAGCGAAGGCAGGGATCATTACATTACCGCGTCTGTTCCATGTTTCGTGCAGCACCTGCTCGAACTGTTCCATGGTGGCATCCATCGGGCGGTGGTCGCGGTTGCCATAGGTACCTTCCATCATCACTACATCAGCATGTTCCACCAGTGCGGGATCGTTCATCAGCGGTGCATTGCGTTTGCCGAGATCGCCGGAGAACACCAGCGTCTTTTCGCGGCCGTCCTCCGCTATTTTCAGGTCGACGATGGCGGAACCGAGGATGTGGCCGGAATCATGGAAGCACAGCGTGGTGTGGGCATTGAGGCGCACACATTGGCGGAATGCCACCGGCTGCATCAGTTTCAACGCGTGCTTGATGTCGTCTTCGTTGTATGCGGGTTGCAGCGGCTCGGCACCACGGCGTGCGCGCCGCAGGTTTTCATATTCAAGGTCTTTCTCATAAAGGCCGAGGGCGTCGTCCCACAACACTTCCGCCATCTTCGATGTCGCGCGCGTGCAATAAATGGGACCGCGAAAACCCTGTTGAACGAGGCGCGGCAGGTTGCCGCTGTGGTCGAGATGCGCATGCGAAAGGATTACCGCATCCAGCTTCGACGGGTCGAACGGAAAATTCACGTCACGGTTGTCCTCGACGTCGTCGTTGCCCTGGCGAATGCCACAGTCGAACAGGAAACGGCTCCCATGTGCCGTTTCCACCACATAACACGAGCCGGTAACCTGTTGTGCGGCGCCGATAAACGTAACGCTAGCCATGGTGGTTCTCCTGTTCTTTGCGGGAAGGTTCGGTAGGGCGTTAGGTGACGCGGTATGTCAGTGAGGTCCGCCGAACAATGACAACAAGCGGACGTAATGCTTTTTCAAACGATCCCACGCTGGCGACACGGCTGTAAGCGTCATCGCAATACAGCCGAACAACAGCACCAACACCAGTATGTCCCACAGCGGGCGGTTGTTGTAGAGCAACGCAAAGTCGAAAGCATGCAGTGCGTAATAGCCCCAGCGATTGCGGCGATCGGTGGTTTCCACCTTGATCAGCTGCGCATGGGACGGGCTCAGGTACAACCAGGTTGCATTGGCGTCGTTGTACTTCAAGCGCAGCGCCGGCAGCGTGCGAACGCTGCGTGGCAGCCCGAGATCGAACGAGTCGACCGTGTGGTAATAGTAGTCGTCGTGTGTATCAAGCCACGTCAGTTCGGCGTAATCCTGTGCGGGCATGGCGGTGGCTGCCATTTTCAGCAAATCGGTTTCACTGAATTCGCTGAAGGGACGTGCCACTACATCGGTGGCAGAGATGTAACGGTGATCCCATTCGAGTGTCGGCGTCAGGAAGTCGAGTGCGCTGCGTGATACCCACTGCCGCAATTCTTCTTCGGAGGGCGCGCGGTAGGCGATGTAGTAGGGCACTTCGTTCACTACCTGCAGTTCCAGTTCCTTCACCGGAAATTCAGCGCCGATTTTTTTGACGGCTTCCTGCATCGCATCCACTGTCAGCGGTGCGAAATCCACCGGCGCGCCAAAACCCTGCACCGTGCGTGCGCCAGCCTGCAGCTGTTGTGGTGTGTAGAACGATTCGGTAACTGAGGGCAACACCGACATCGAAATCAGTCCGCTCAACATCCATGTGAACATCACCACGCCGAAAATCAGGCC
>CAISOD010000303.1 GCA_903887045.1 uncultured Gammaproteobacteria bacterium
CGATATCTTTCAGCACATCGTAGCCCGCCTGGGCATGGCCCTGAATCAGCTTGAACTCGATCACATTCAATCGGCCGGGCTTGGAAAGTATTTCCGTCGCCACAATGATTTTTCCAACATCGCGCAGACCTGGAGCGGTGGTCAAATTGATACATAGCGGATAAAGTTCCTGCAGCCTGGACGCTACAAACGGATATCGTGGATGCGCAGGTTGCAGGCACCGCCGCCCCCGCAGTTGCCATGATCCTGCCAGCAGCGGCGCCGTCATCAACATCAGCTATTGAAGCACCTGCTGTGGCGCCACCGCTGCCTGAACTCGCTGACAAGCCAGAGCCGCTTGCCGATGCAATGGTGAGACAGCAGGAAATCGTGCAACTGCTGAACAGCTGGACCACGGCCTGGCAGCAACAGGATCTTGATGCTTACTTCGCGGCCTATTCAGCCGCCTTTGAGCCCGAGAACGGTGAGGATCGCGGGCGATGGCAGCGGGACCGTACCCGCACCATCGGTAAGGCGCGCAATATCAGAATCCAATGGCACGATCGGAGCTGGACCCCTGCAGCGGACGCCGCAGCAACCGCCGAAATCTGGCTTGACTATCAAGCGGCCGGCTATGGCGACAGCACCCGCAAGCAGTTGCTTTTACGGCGTGAGGACGGCAGCCTGCGCATTGTCAGCGAGTAGAACCTCGAGATCGAACGCCGCTGAGGTGAACCGCTGACAGCGCTGCTGCCCATTCCTCATTGAATCTTCGGAGGTACGCATGTTTGTCCAGGTAACTTCTCGTTTGACTTCTCGTGCACCAACTCATTCACCAACTTTGCTGCGTTTCAGTAGCGGGCTGTTGGCACTCATTCTGCTGGCAGCCTGTTCGCAGCAGCAGGCTGAGCCGGCGGCTTCCGAAGCAGCTCAACAATCAGTTACCCAGCCAGCTCCACAACCGGCTGCTGCACCGCCGGCAGCTGTCACCGTTTACGAAGGTGGACGTCTGATTGTCGGCGATGGTTCTGCTGTCATCGAGAATGCGACATTCGTGGTTGAAGGCGGCAGGTTCACGGCAGTGGGTGCCACTGGTGCCGTTGCTGTGCCGGCCGCTGCTGTTCATGTTGATCTGGCAGGCGCCACTGTGATGCCGACCCTGATCGACACCCATGTGCATCTGAGCCGCGAGCGCGAGCCGCTGATCAACGATCTGACCCAGCGCGCGAAGTTCGGCGTCAGTGCTGCGATGAGTCTTGGCCAGGACGAAGGCGAGGTGGTGTATCAGGTGCGCAACGAAAACGCGGCGGGCATTGCGCTTTTCCGTACTGCGGGTCGCGGTATCACTGCGCCGGAACCCGGCCGCACCGAGATTCCGCATTGGATCACCACGGTGGATGAAGCCCGCGCTGCGGTGCAGGCGGAAGCCGCCTTGAATGTCGACATCATCAAAATCTGGGTGGACGACCGCAACGGCCAGTTTGCCAAACTGACGCCTGAGCTGTACGGCGCTGTCATCGACGAAGCCCACCGCAACAACCTGCGCGTAGTGGCCCACCTGTTCACCCTCGAAGATGCAAAGGGACTGGTGCGGGCCGGCGTCGATGCCTTCGCCCACGGTGTGCGTGACATGGATGTAGACGACGAGTTCATGGCACTGGTGGCAGCCAATCCGGCCTTTGTACTCGGCCCGAACCTGCCGGCCCGTGGCGTCGCCACCGATCTGGCCTGGCTCACCGGTGCCATCCCGGCCGAACAGCTGCAACAGTTGCAGGCTGCAGCCACCGGCCAGCCGGAAGTGATTGCGGCCTACGGCATCCAGTCGCGCAATCTGGCGCGCATGAGCAGCGCTGGCGTCACCATCGTGCTCGGCACCGACGGCAACACCCCCTGGGGACCGCACATTGAAATGGAAGATATGGTGGCGGCCGGCATGACACCGGCAGCGGTGATTGCCGCCGCCACCAGCAACGGTGCTGCCTATATGCGACTCGACGACAGGGGCAGCATCAGTACCGGCAAGCGCGCCGACTTCATCGTGCTCGACGCCAACCCGCTCGAGGACATCACCAACAGCCGCCGCATCCGCAGCGTGTACCTGGCGGGCGAGGCTGTGCAGCGCTGAGAACTGTGGCATCGCCGCCTTGCCCGGGGCGACGCCGATTCCAGCTGGTTGCCAACTTGATTGCGCAGACAATTTGAAAGTCCGTATTGCCGAACTCCACGGTCTATTTGGCATTTGCCGAAAGTGATAACCTCGGCCCACTGTCCAGAGGAAGCGCCGTCTGGTGACTTCCCCTCAGGCACGAACCAAGGCTGTCGCCGTCCTGCTTGCCGGTGACCCGTCGTACAAGAGGCTTTCATGAGTTGTAGTTCCCGCCCTGCTTTCCTTGCCTTTGTCTTTGCCGTATTCAGTTGCTTGCCGGCTTTGGCGTTGGCAGCTGGCGCATTCACGGCCACTGGCCTGGCCGACAATATCCACCTCGTTACCGGCCCTTCCGGCAATACGCTGGTGGCGGTCGACAGCGATGGCATCGTGCTGGTCGAAGGGGTACCGGCGCAGTACGCCGATGAGTACCTGGCGTTCGTGCGCGAGCTGGCCCACACCGACAAGATCAAGACACTGATCAATTCCCATTGGCACGACGATGCCACCGGACTCAACGCAGCGCTGGCGAGCAAAGGCACCGAGATCATCGCCCATGCCAACACCAGACAATGGCTGGCATCCACCATCCGCCGTCGTGGCGATGAAATCCTGCATACGCCCACGCCGAAAGGGCAGCTGCCAACCCGCATCTTCCATGACACGCTGACGCTGCCATTCCGCGATGGCAACATCGAGCTCGGCTGGCTGCTGCAGGCGCATACCGATGGCGACCTCTACGCGCGTTTCCTGCAGCAGGACATCATCTTCACCGGCCCGGCAGTGCGCAGCGACAGCTGGAGTGCAGTGGATGAAAGCAGCAACGGTTTCATTGGCGCCTTGATGGACAGCTACGACAAGCTCGACACGCTGATAGATGAAAACACTGTTGTTGTGCCTGCCAGCGGCACTGTGCTCACCAAAGCGACATTCGGCGAGCAGAAGACGATGTACCAGAAGTTGATGCAGGAAATGGTGGCACTGCTGCGCCAGAGCCGCAGCGCCGAAGAAGTGGTGATAGCCAATCCTGCCGTGGGCCTGAAACCGGAGTGGGGCGATCCAGCGGAGTTTCTCGACGAAGGCTTCCGCAGTTTCTACGGCCATCTGCGGGATACCCGCCATGTCGGCGTCATGCCGTGAGCGGTCGCAACGGCAAGCGGGTATGTTGAGTTTGATGAGTGTGAGAGCCGGACAATGAAAAACACAATTGCAGTTCCAGCAATGACTCTATTGGTTGCAGCGATAGCCGTGACCTTGCCACCTGCAGTTGTTGCCGAGGCAACGCAACATGCGAGCGAAGTCGCTTCGTCGTTTGACCGGTTCAAGGAAGCCGACGACAAATTCGGCTTCCTGCGCGACAACTGCATGGAATGCCACAACGGCGAAGACTGGGCCGGCAGCCTGGCATTCGACCTCATCGGCCCCAACGAAATCGCTGACAACATAGAGGTGTGGGAAAAAGTAATCAGCAAGCTGCAGGGTCGCATGATGCCACCCGCCGGTCAGCCGCGGCCTGACACCAACGCCACCGAGGACTTCATCGCCTGGGTGGAAGACTATCTCGATCACGCTGCCACCACTGAACAACACGCCGGTCGTGTCGGCCTGCATCGTTTGAATCGCAAGGAATACGCCAACGCCGTGCGCGATCTGTTCGGGGTTAGTGTGGATGCTGCCAGCCTGTTGCCGGCTGATGCATCGGTTGAAGGTTTCGACAACGTGGCCGAAGCGCTGCGGGCCTCGCCTGCCTTCCTGGAACAATCGTTGACTGCTGCTCGCGTGGTCACGGCGCTGGCGGTTGGCAATCCGTCGCCACGCGCCGGGGGTACCACCTACAACGCCAGCGGCAACCAGTTTGCCCACATCGCCGGCCTGCCACTGGGGACCCGCGGTGGTTTGGTGGTTGAGCATTACTTCCCGGCCGATGGCGAATACGTGTTGAACATCGGCAACCTGGCGGCAGCACTATGGGTTACCAACCAGGAATTCACCCATACGCTGATTGCGACACTCGACGGTGTCAAATTTTTCGAGATGGATATCGGCGGCGGCAAAGACCTGCAGGCGATCGACCAGATCGGCGATCCCGCCGTCGACGAAATCAACAGTCACCTGAAAGACATCAAGTTTGTTACCACTGCCGGCCCGCACAAACTGGCTGTCACCTTCCTGCATCGTTCGTTTGCCGAATTCGAAGGCACGCTGGTACCGATGACGCAAGGGCGTACGCAAAGCGTGATCGGCCTCAACTCGATTGAAGTGCAGGGTCCGTTCAATCCGGTCGGCCTCAGCCAGACGCCGGCGCGCGAGAAGATATTTACCTGCATGCCGGCCAGCAGTGCGGAAACAGCCGCTTGTGCCAACGAGATCATCGGCAGGATTGCCCGCCTGGCATGGCGCGGCCCGGTAGCCGAGGCTGACATGGCCAAGCTGCTGACGGTTTACCAGACTGCCAGCGCCAGCGACGGTTTCGAGCTTGGCGTGCGGCGCGCACTGACTGCGGTGCTGGCCAGCCCGAAATTCCTCTATCGCATCGAGTCGGTACCGGAGGATGCAGCGCCGGGTTCTGTGCATTCATTGAGCGATCTTGAGCTGGCGTCGCGGCTGTCGTTCTTCCTGTGGAGCAGCATTCCCGACGCCGAGCTGCTGTCGCTGGCCGAAGCCGGCAAACTGGGCGATGCCCAGGTGCTGCGCAGTCAGGTTGATCGCATGCTGAAAGACCCGCGTGCGCAATCGCTGGCCGACAACTTTGCCACCCAGTGGCTGAACCTTGCCGCGCTCGACGACATCAACCCCGATCCTGATTTGTTCCGCGATATCGACCGCGGCGTGCGCGGCCTGTTCAAGCAGGAATTGAGCTTGCTGACCGGTGACATCTTCCTCAACAACAAGCCGGTGACAGAACTGTTGACGGCTGAGTACAGCTATCTCAACGAACGGCTTGCCCTGCACTACGGCATCGACAGCATCAAGGGTGATGAATTCCGCAAAGTGCAATTGAACGATCCGTCGCGCTATGGCTTGCTTGGCAAGGGTGGAGTGCTGATGGCGTCATCGTATCCGGACCGCACTTCGCCGGTGTTGCGTGGCAAGTACGTGCTCGAATACATCATGGGCACGCCGCCACCGCTGCCGCCACCGAACGTTGAAGCCTTGATAGACAACAAGCCGGGCCAGCGCCAGCTGACGATCCGCGAGCGGCTCGAAGTGCATCGCACCAACCCGAGCTGCAGTGGCTGCCATGGTTTCATTGATCCGCTTGGTTTTGCGTTGGAAGGTTTCGATGCGGTCGGACGCTCGCGCACGGTTGATCGTTTCATTGGTGCCAAAGTCGATACCGACGGTGTGTTGCCGGACGGTACCGACATTGAGGGCATCAACGATCTGCGCGCAGCGCTGATGGCACGGCCACGCTTGTTTGTTGAGAACCTGACACACAAGTTGATGCTGTATGCACTTGGTCGTCCCATCGAAGCGCAGGACATGCCGGCAGTGCGCAGCATTGTCGATGGTGCCGAAAAGACCGGCTACGATTTCTACCAGTTGGTACAAGGCATTGTCGCCAGTGACCAGTTCCTCAAGGTGCAGGCCGAAGAGCCGGCAGCCACGGAGCAGGTCAGCCTGGTGCAGCAATAGCCGTAACGGCAAGCACTGCAAAGCAAACCCGAGACACCACGAACAAGACAACAAGAAACAACACAGAGATCAAGCGGAGCGCCCTATGTTCATCACCGGGAAACATCTGTCACGTCGTCACGTATTGCGCGGCATCGGAACCAGCATTGCACTGCCACTGCTGGGGGCCATGATGCCGGCAGCGCGGGCACAGGAAGCGGCCAAGCTGCGCCTGGGCTTCATTTATGTGCCACATGGCGCAGTGCAGGATCGTTGGACGCCCGCCAGTGCCGGCGCTGATTTCGAGATGAGCAAGATTCTTGATCCACTCAAGGATTTCCGCAGCCATATGACGGTGGTCAGTGGCTTGCGCAACAAACCCGGCGAAAGTTCAGACCCGCATGCCATCAAGGCCGGCACCTGGCTGCGCTGCGTCGCACCGGAAGGTACCGCCCATCCGGATGATGGCGTCAGTTGCGATCAGATGGCGGCGCGGATACTCGGTACCGAAACCCCGTTCCCGTCACTTGAAGTAACTACCGTTGAAGGTGCTGCCGGCAGCTATTCGTCCACGGTGGCATTCAAGACGCCAACGCAGCCGCTGCCGATGGAAGGCAATCCGCGCAAACTGTATTACCGACTGTTCGGCCAGGGCGACACCGGTGAGGAACGTGCAGCGATTACCGCAGAGAACAGCAGCCTGCTCGACCTGGTGATGGACGACGCTGCCGGCCTCAACAAGACACTCGGTACTGCCGATCGAGTCATGATGAGCGAATACCTCGACTCGATCCGCGATGTTGAACTGCAGATGCAGAAGCTGGCGCAGCAGGACATGTCGCACATCGATATCCCCGATGCTCCGGTAGGTACACCGGGTACTTTCCCGGCCCATCTCGACCTGATGTACAACCTGATGGCGCTGGCGTACCAGGCCGACCTGACGCGCGTGATGACGTTCATGTCTGATCGTGAGGTCAGCATGCGGACCTTTACCCATATCGGCATCTCGGACGCATTCCATCCGCTGTCACATCACCAGAACGATCCGGCCAAACTGGATCGCTTGTCCAATGTGCAGCAGTGGTATGTGTCGGCTTTCGCCAAGTTCGTCAAAACGCTGGCAGAAATGCCGGATGGTGACGGCTCGGTGCTTGATCATTCGCTGCTGCTGTACGGCAGCGGCATGGCCAACAGCAACCTGCACAACAACGATCCGATCCCGTCGCTGCTGGTCGGCAAGGCCAATGGCAAGTTGAAGGGCAATCAGCATTTCGCCTATGCCAAGGACACACCACTGGCCAACCTGATGCTGACCATCCTCGATAAATCCAATGTCGAAGTACCGCACTTCGGCGACAGCAGCGGTTTGCTGGCAGACGTATGAGCGCCACCATGAAAGCAACCAGACCAGGAACCACAACTGCACGAACAACAACCATGAAAAAGCTGGCGGCCGTCGTTGCGCTGGTGTCGCTGTCCGGTGTCCTGCAGGCACAGAATCTGGTGCAGTTGCTGGAGAACAAGGACTTTGCCGGAGCCGAGGCCTTGCTGAAAAGCGGCGTTGATGCAAACCAGAAGAGCAGCGACGGTACCACCGCGCTGCACTGGGCGGCGTATTACGGCAACGCCGAGTTGGTAAAAGGTCTTTTGCGTGCCGAAGCTGATCCAGCCACCCACAACGATTATGGTTCGTCGCCGATGATGGAAGCGGCAACAGTCGGCAACACTGAATTGATCAAGTTGCTGCTGGATGCGGGTGTTGATGCTGAATCTGCCAATCCTGAAGGGCAGACCGCACTGATGGCAGTGGCTCGCACCGGTAATCTCGACGCCGCCGAGTTGTTGATCAAGGCCGGTGCCGATGTGAATGCCGCTGAAAAGTGGGGTGGCCAGACTGCCCTGATGTGGGCGGCAGCGCGTCGCCAACCAGAGATGGTCAAGCTGCTGGTTGAACGCGGCGCCGAAATCGACAAGCGTGCCATTGATCGCAACTGGGAGCGCCGGGTAACCGCAGAGCCGCGGGTGAAGGAAATGTTCCAGGGTGGCTTTACTGCGCTGCTGTATGCAGTGCGTGAGGAATGCCTCGACTGCGTCAAGAACCTGCTCGCTGCCGGTGCCGACATCAACAAGCCGGACCCCGACAACATCTCACCGCTGATTCTCGCTTTGGTCAACATGCGCTTCGATATTGCCAAATACCTGGTAGAGCAGGGCGCTGATGTCAACCAATGGGACTACTGGGGCCGCACGCCACTGTATGCGGCTGTCGACACCAATATCGTACCGCTCAGCCAGCGTGGCGATCTGCCGCCGGTACAGCTGACCACTGGTCTTGATGTAGCAAAGCTGTTGCTGGAAAAAGGCGCTGACCCGAACTACTACCTCAAGCTGGCGCCGCTGCCACGTGAAATTGCTTACGACCGTGCCGGCGACAATCCAGTGATGACCACTGGCTCGACGCCACTGCAACGCGCCGCTTACGGTGGCGACGTCGACATGATGAAGTTGCTGCTTGCCAGCGGTGCCGACATGAGTCTTGGCAATATCAACGGTGTAACCCCGCTGGTTGCGATGACCAACAAGGGCGGCAGCCGCGGTCGCGGCAAGGACGAAGCCAAGATGATGGCTGGCTTGCAGGTGCTGCTGGAGGCTGGCGCCGACATCAACCAGGAAGGCGGCATCAACAACGAAACACCGCTGCACACCACTGCCAGGTTGAACATGCTACAACTGGTGCAGTTCATCGTTGACCACGGCGGCAACCTTTACGCCAAGGACAAAAACGGTCTGCTGCCACTCGACTACGCCACCGGCAAGGCCGACAGCCAGAGTTTCGGCAATTTCGATGTTGTTGGCGAGTTGCCGGAAATGGCTGCATTGTTGCAGCGATTGATGGAGCAGAAGCCGCAGCAATAAGTCGATCTGGAGGCGAGCCTGATACGTTCATGTGATGCGTTCATGGGATGCGTTCATGAATAGAGAGTTGGCCGATCGCGGCATTGCGGTAGTAGACCATGCTTTGCCGGCCGCGCTGCTGCAGTCGCTGCAACTCGCTGCCCGCCTGCAATTGGCGCAAGCGCCGGAGGCTGGTATCGGACGTGGTGAAAATCATGTTGTTGATGCCTTGGTGCGCCGTGACCGTATCCGCTGGCTTGATGCAAGCGATGAGGCAAGCGCGGGTTTTCTGGCAGCGATGGAACAGCTGCGTCAACAGTTGAACCAGCAGCTTTTCCTCGGTCTGTTCCGCTACGAATCCCACTACGCCAGTTATGCACCCGGTGCTTTCTATCGCCGCCACCGCGATGCTTTTCGCGGCCAGCACAACCGCAAGCTGTCGACGGTGTTCTATCTGAATGATGATTGGCAGCCGCAGGACGGTGGTGAGTTGGTGATCTATGCCGACGACGAAACCACAGTACTGGAGCGTGTCAGCCCGCAAGCCAACCGGCTGGTGTTGTTTCTCAGTGAAGAGTTCCCGCATGAAGTACTGCCAGCTGTGCGCGAACGCGTCAGCATTGCCGGCTGGTTTCGCGGCGCCTGAAACCAGGTGTCAGGTTGCAGTACTCAGTGCAGTACTGCCACTCCCTTGATTTGCGCATACACGCTGTCGCCGGCTTTGAGTCCCAGCGAGACGGCGGATTTACGCGTGATGCGCGCCAGCAACACCTGCGTGTCGAGTTGCAAGCGTACCGTGGTTTGATGCTCGCCATGATCGGCCAGCTCCAGCACAGTGACAGGCAGGATATTGAGGATGCTCGATTGCATCGGCGGCGACAGCGCGATGCTGACGTCCTGCGCCAGGATGCGCAGCCGTACCTGTTGTCCCTTCAGCAAGGTCGGCCCGCCGACGTTGAGGGTGTAGCTGCCGCAAGCGAGGTGGTACAGCCCCCAGGCTTCGTCGTGGGCGGTGACAGTGACGTCGAGGAAGGCTTCGGCATCAGACCGCAAGGCCAGCGGTGCCTGCAGATCGGTGAACAATGCATTGGCTGTGGTTGCCAGTGGTGACTGTCCTTGGCGGAAATACACCAGCGCATCCGCCAGTTGACCCAGTTCGGCACTGGAGTGCGTCACATAGAGTGCCGGGATGGAAAGCTCAGCCAGCAATGTCTTCAGCTGTGGCAGGAATCCGCGTTTGAATTCTTCGTCGACAGCGGACAGGGGTTCATCAAGCAACAGCAGCGATGGGTGTTGCAGCAGCGAGCGCGCAATCGCGACTTTCTGTTTCTCGCCGCCGGATAGATAGACCGGCGAGCGCTTCAGCAATGGCTTCAGCGCCAATTGGGATACGACATATTCGAAGAGATAGTCCGCGGTGCCGGCGCGTTTGGTGGCAAAGCGCAAGTTGCGCAGCACGTTGAGATGCGGGAACAGATTGTCTTCCTGGAACACATAGCCGACGTTGCGCTTGTGGGTCGGGACGAAG
>CAISOD010000304.1 GCA_903887045.1 uncultured Gammaproteobacteria bacterium
AATGCGTAGCCACGGCCACCGTCGGGGCGAGTTACCGTGCCCTTGCCGAAGTTGGCACCGTAGACCATGTCCTGGTAGCGCTGCAGCGAAGGCAATCTGAAGTTCTCGGCAACAATACGGGTATCGCCGCGTGAAGCGTAGGCTTCCCAGGTCCAGTCGCCGTCCATCAGTTCACCTTGCAGGCCTGCCGTGAACTGCCACACATCGTTGGTGTTCACGGGTTCGACAGGTCCGTTGTATTCGAGTACCTGGAACAAGGACCACGGTGCAGCTGGATTCGGACGCGAATCGAGCAGGGTATTCAAAGCAGCCGGCAGTGCACGGGCGTCGCGGGGAACGTTCGGAGCCTGCCATACTGTGATGGCGGGAGGGATGCCGCCACGCTGGGTGACTTCTACCCGGCTGTAGTTGGCTTGTGCGAAGGCACGGATGTTGTCGGCGATTTCATAGTTGCCACGCACAAACAACGAATGACGCTCAAGCGGCGTGCTCAGGTAGCCTTCGGTGTTCCACTGCTGCAGGTCGCCGTTGGCTTTCTTGACCAGACCCGAATAAACCCCGCATTCGTCAGTGCCGAAGCAATTCAGCGGCCCTTTGTAACCAAGACCACCTCTGCCATCAATGAATGGCGTACCGTCTTCATTGAAGCGGACTTCGGTGCCAGGGCCGACAGAGCCAGGTGGCAGCGAGGGGAAAAGGGTATTCAGAGCAGCCTGACTCGGCAGGTTGCCGGCAGTCGGGAAGAACGAGCGCGGCATTACGAAACCACCGCTGCCGTTTTTCGGGTCCGACCAGCCATTGATGAAGAACTCGCGGTCCCGTTGAAAGGCCGGGCTGCGCTTGAGCCAGTCAATGCCCATCATGATGTTGCCGCGGCCGTCGGATGAGTTCATGCCCAGCAACATGCTGTAACGGTTTTCCTCGGCATCACCTTCATTGGTGGCGCCGGTCTGGAAATCCATTTCAACGCCTTCGAAGTCTTTCTTCAGGACGAAGTTGACAACACCGGCCATGGCGTCAGGACCATATACCGACGATGCACCGCCGGTGATCACTTCCACGTTGGCAATAGCGGCCGCAGGAATCGTGTTGATGTCGACTACCAGTGCCGCGTTCGATGGCTGTGCACGACGGCCGTCAATCAGGACCAGGTTGCGGTTGGTACCCAGACCGCGCAGGTTGAGAGTGGCGGCACCTGGTGTGCTGGTGGCGCTGTTCTGGATGCTGGAATTGAACTGGGTACCGGCAGCAACAAACTGCGGCATCTGGTTCATGACAGATTCGATGGAGCCGGTAGAGGATTTCTGGAAGGCTTCAGCACCGACGGTAACGATCGGGCTTGGTGCTGAAAGGTCGCGGCGCACAATGCGTGAGCCGGTTACTGTGATTTCCTCGAGCTGCTCTTCCTGGGCGAATGTTGGCAGCGAATAGCTGGCCAGCACGCCGGAAATAGCCGATGCAAGGACTGTGATTTTGGTTGCGGAAAACGTACGAGCTCGTCTCATGGTACCCCCAGTTATTTGAGTTTGATTTGATGCCGCGACGAAACGGCATAGCTGGCGACGACTACGCTCGGAAGCTGGGCATACAAAATGAATTGGCGTCAGGCTGGGAGGGAACGCAGGACGATATTGTTTTTGTTGTGCCTTACTACACGAAGCAAGAACCGTTCAAGCCGGGCGAGTATAAAAAGGCCAAGCGGCCTTGTCCATGCATGGTTTTTGCAAAGTTCCGCGTTGATCCACATCAAATAAATGACCGGTCAGTCACTTTTGCGAGTCGCTGTGTATGGCAATAGCGACAAAATCAATAGGAGCAGGTGGCACCTTGTAGGGGGGAGGGTGCGCAAATATCAGCCAGCAGGTCGGTGATGACAGGACAGAGGCCGGGGGGCGGCAACTGTACCGATTGGACTGTTTCAAGCACCGGCGCCGGTGCTTTGGCCTCGGTAGCACTGGCTGTTTGCAAGGGTAAAGCCGGCGGTGATGCCGGTTGCGCTGGTGCTACAACGGCGGCTGCGTCAGCGCGCTGATCAGCACGCAGGGCTGTGCACAGCACAAAGCCGTGAAGCACCACCAATCGGACGATCCTGGGCTGGAGCATCGGTTTGTCTCCCGAGAACTGGCTCTTATCATACGCCCGCCAGGCCTGGTTGGTCAGCCATCAGGCAGGTGAAACAAGTTCAAACCGGGCAGTTCAAGCGGGCAGGATGATTTCCCACAGCTTCTCGTCCAGCCGGTTGTAGTGGGCGACAGTGAGTGCCCGGCTGTCCTTGTCGATACTCACCACGCCGAAGAACTGTAGGTTGGCGGATGGCGGCCGATTGGCGACGAGATCGTGCGGTACGCCGCAGAAGCGTTCTTCCGGGCCGAAGCTCATGTCGAGAGCTGCGGGGGCGAAGGTGCCTGCATGCAGCGGGCCGCTGACAAACTCCCAGAACGGCGTGAAGTCCTTGAACGCCGCACGCTCCGGGCTGTAGTGGTACGACGCGCAGAAGTGCACATCGGCGGTGAAGAAGTGCACGTTGCTGATGTTGCTGCGATGGATGAAGCCGAGCAGATCCTGCAACTCCAGCTCGCGGCCGAGCGGGGCGCCGTTGTCGGCGTTGGCCCAGTTCTCGGCAATGTCGGTGCCGAAGTCGGTTACACACAGGCCGATCGGCATGTCGGAGCAAATGAGTTTCCAGGTAGCAGTGGATTGCTGCAGTTCCTGCTTCAGCCACTGCAGCTGGGCTGAGCCGAGAAAGGCGGTATCGACGCTGCTGGCAGTCTGGCGGTTGACTGAATTGACGCCGCGATAACTGCGCAGGTCGATGAAGAACAGATCGAGC
>CAISOD010000305.1 GCA_903887045.1 uncultured Gammaproteobacteria bacterium
CGACGGCATGCGTGACTATGGCAGTTATTACCGCGATCCGTTCTATCTGGAAACGGTGGAGGTGTTGCAGGGGCCGTCATCAATGGTATTTGGTCGTGGCTCTACCGGTGGTGTCATCCATCAGAGCAGCAAGCAGCCAGAGGCAGACTCCTTCCGCAAACTGCATCTGAACATGGGCTCGGCCGACACCTTCCGCGCCACTGCCGACGTCAACCAGCCGATTACTGCGCTCGGTGAAAACGGTGGTTTGCGTTTGAACCTGGTGCAGCAGAGCAACAGTGTTGCTGATCGCGACGTTACCGGGTCCGAACACTGGGGTGTGGCGCCATCGCTGGCGCTCGATCTTGGCGATGCCACCATGTTGTCGTTGAGCTATCTGAAAATGCAGGGGGACAGCATTCCCGATTATGGTGTGCCGTGGCTGTTGAATGCGCCGGCGCCGGTTGCGCGCGACACCTTCTATGGCTTTGACACTGACTATGTCGACACCGAAACCGATATCGCCAACCTGCGTCTGCAACACACTTTCAGCAAAGACATGAACCTGACAGTGATGCTGCGCAAGGCTGACTATGAACGCCAGAGTCGCATTACCGAGGCACTGATTCCGGCTGGCGTCACGGCTGCGACGCCGCTTGCCAACATCAATATCAACCGTAACGTCTTCAGTGGCCAGAGCAGCGAAAGCATGCTGCAGGGGCAGGCCAATCTTGTTGCCGAATTTGCTACCGGGTTTGTCAGCCATGCACTGGTCACCGGCGTGGAGTGGGCGGAAGAAAGCTCAACGCCTGTCATGCGCCTGGCGGTTGGCGTGCCGACAGCCCCATTGTTGAATCCGCCACCAATGCAGTTTTCGGCAACCCGCTTCCAGGTGCGGGCCAACGCCAACACCGATAGCGACAGTCTCGCTGCGTTCGCACTTGATACCTTGAAGTTCGGCGAGCAATGGCAGGTGGCGCTCGGTGCACGCTGGGACCACTTCTTCACCAATTATGTAGCGGATCGCTACGACGCCAACGGCGCTACTGCCGGCACCGAGCAGGTGCTGCGCAAAGACATCGAAGCCAGCTATCGTGCCGCGCTGATCTACAAGCCAGTCGAAAACCAGACCTGGTATCTTGGCTGGGGTACTTCGTTCAACCCATCGGCCGAAGGACTGTCATTCATTGCCAATGCGCGCAATTTCGGTATCAGCAACGCCTTCCTCGAACCGGAGAAGAACCGCAGCATCGAGTTCGGCAGCAAATGGACCTTGTTCGATCAACGCTTGCAGCTGGATGCTGCGTTGTTCGAGATCATCAAGTCCAATGCGCGCGTGCCTGATCCGGGGCGGCCGGGCTTCAACGCCTTGGCAGGTGAACAAACCGTCAATGGCTTCTCGCTCAATGTTGTCGGCAGCCTGCCAAGCGGGCTGTCGGTCAGCGGTGGTTATGCCTTTCTCGACAGCGAAGAATCTGCCACGGCACCCACGCTCGACAATCTGGGCCGCCCCTTGTTGAACGTGGCACGCCACAATTTTTCAATGTGGCTGAATTATGCGGTGCGCCCGGCACTTCAATTGGGGGTGGGAACGCGCTACGTGGGTGAACGCCTTGCCCGTAACGTGTCGCCGGTACTGGCGGCGCCGGGTTACTGGGCTTTTGATGCGATGGGCAAGTACACTGTCAACGAACATGTGACGTTGAAGTTCAACCTCACCAACCTTGGCGATGAGTACTTCTACGACCAGCTGCATCCGTTCCACGTGGTGCCTGGTCCCGGTTTTGCCGGGGTATTCGCACTCAATCTGGATTATTGATCCGGATTACAAAACTGGATAGCCGACCTGCATGCTGATCACCATTCCCGCCGTACTCAATCAGGATCAGCTGCAGGAGTTCCGCCGCGAATTGACGGCGGTGGAGTGGTCGGATGGTCGCGGCAGTGCCGGCTACCTGGCGCAACAGGTCAAACGCAATCTGCAATTGCCCGATGAACACCCGCTCGGGCGCAAACTCGGTGAAGTGATCCTGCGAGCTCTGCATGGCAACCAGCTGTTCACCGCGGTTGCATTGCCGTACAAGATACTGCCGCCACTGTTCAACTGTTATCAGCCGGGCCAAACCTATGGCCGCCATGTTGATGGGGCAATACGGCCGGTAACTGGTACGCCCCATCGTGTGCGTACCGATCTTTCCGCCACCCTGTTCCTCTCGGATCCGGCGAGTTACGACGGCGGTGAACTGGTGATCAATGACACCTTCGGCGAGCGCACAGTGAAACTCGCTGCCGGCGACATGGTGTTGTACCCCGGCACCAGCGTGCATCACGTACGGCCGATAACGCAAGGAACCCGGCTGGCGTCATTTTTCTGGATACAGAGCATGGTGCGTGAAGACCATAAGCGCACCTTGTTGTTTGAGCTGGATCGCGCGATCCAGCAGGTGAGTGCGATGACCAGTGCCAATGCAGCCGGTGGGCCGGCCACCGACCTGTCCGGTGTTTACCATAACCTGCTGCGGCTATGGGCCGAGGTGTAGGCAGTATGCAAATTGTGAGAGGTGTGAGTACACAATGAACGACGACGTCATCGAACTGCAAACCCAACTGGCGTTCCACGAGCACACCATCGCAGAACTCAACACGGTGTTGATCAACCAGCAGCAGCAGATAGACCGGCTGCGGCTGGAGATCAAGTTGCTGCACGAAAAGTGTGGCGCACTGGAAGACCGGGCCGACGTCGGCGCTGCCCCGATGCACGAACGTCCCCCGCATTATTGATTACTTCAGCGGAACCACGTCCTCAGCCTGCAAACCTTTGCTGCCGTTGGTGACGGCGAACTCCACCTGCTGACCATCGCGCAAGCTGCGCTGGCCGACAATCGAGCGGAAGTGCACGAAGATCTCGTCACCATTGGCGCGGGTGATGAAGCCGAAGCCCTTGCTGGCATTGAACCATTTGACGCTGCCGGTTTCCTTCTTGCTGCTGGCACTGGCTCCACCAACTTTAGTGCTGCCAGTATTGCTGCTGTTGCCGGCGTTGGCGTTGCTTCTGGCTGGCTTGCTGGAAGCTGCTTTGGGTTTGAAGTTCAGGACAATAATCGTCAGTAACGAGGAGAGGAGGGCGGTGGTGAAGACGAGCGCCCAGGAGGGCATGCGCGAGGTGTCGATTACGAGGGAAACGGCCGCAAGCAGAGCGGCCGGACCGAGTGCGGCCAGGGTGGATTTTGTATTCATGGGAGGGCCTTTTCTAATAATTATGGAGGTTTAAAAGCCTGCCGGCACTGCGTGGTGCCGTTGATACGCAAGCGGTCCAATACTAGCGGTCCCGCATCCTGTGTACAATCCGGCGCCTTCCGCTTCCCACGATTCCGGAGTCCAAATGCCCAGAGCCAGCGAACTCAAAAACGGCATGCTGATCGACATCAACGGCGTGCCGCATATCGTCAAACAGATCGAAGTCAAAAGCCCTTCCGCCCGTGGCGCTGCCACCTTGTACAAGATCCGCTACAACAATATGCAGAGCGGCCAGAAGCTGGACGAAACCTACAAAGGCGACGACATCGTCAAAGATGCCGACTGCGAAAAAGTACCGGTGCAGTACTCGTACCAGGACGCCGACAACTGGGTGTTCATGAACACCAACGACTACAGCCAGTACGAAATCCCCAACGCCGATATGGAAGACTTCAGCCCCTACATCACCGAAGGCCTCGAAGGCATGCTGGGCCTCATGATGGACGGCAAGCTGCTGACCTTGATTCTGCCAGCGCAAGTAGCATTGGAAATCATCGAGACGGTGCCGGAAATGCGCGGCGCCTCCGCCACCAGTCGCACCAAGCCCGCAAAGCTCAGCACCGGCCTTGAAGTACAGGTGCCTGAGTATCTGGAGCAGGGCGAGCTGGTGAAGGTGAGCACGGTGACCGGCAAGTACATGAGCCGGGCGTAGTAGCTCACCGAGCCAACCACGCCTCTATTTCCGGCCGCAGGCGCGCGCGCGAAGCAGCCCGCTCACGGATCGCCGCAATTGCACGATCAGTAGTTGGACGTGAATCCGCAGTGAGGTACTGATCGGCATAGGCATCCAGCGTATCGGCCATGGCCGGATCAGCAGACCCGCCGCCGAGATCCGCCAGTGCGCCGCTGCGGGCAGAGACGTCAATCAGTGACTCGTATTGCTCGCGATTGGCCAGCACGAAATCCACTGCCAGCCTGTCGTGGTTGCCGGCCACAGTACCGACGATGGCGGCGCTGGTGGTTTTGCCGGGTTCATCAGTCAACGCCAGGTCAAGCGCCTGTTGTGCCAGTGCTGCATCAACGCTGCGGCCGAGCAGTGCGAACAACTGTTGCTTGTCCAGCGAGGTGGTTGCTGCATTGGCACGCTGGCGCAGATCGTTCCAGGTGCTTTGATCAGCGTATTTGGCAACGATGCCGAGCCAGGTGAACTTGAGCGGGCCATCGAGCGCACTCGCATCGGTAGCAAGTGCGGCATAACGGCGGCGGGCTTCGGCCAGCAGTACTGGTTCTCCCATTGATCCCAGGGTCTGGATCAGCGATTGCCGCAGCAGCGGTACTTGCGGGCCTTCACCAGTGCGGGCGTCGTAGCCGATACGATCCAGCACGGGCTTCAGCTTGGCAGAAGCGACTGCCAACAGGCGCGCTTGGGTGGCGTCATTGCCGTCGAAGATGCCGTACAGGTCGGCGTAATAGCCCGGCAGGGTGGCGAGGATGGCATCGCTGGCGGATACCGGTACGGCTTCCACCAAGGTCAGCGCCTGCGCCATCGGTTGGTAGCCGCCAATGCCGAGTTCCCAGTTGTCGGCCAGCAGTCCGCCTTGATCCATGGCAGGCAAGCTGGTGAAACTGTCAGCCAGCGCCGTGATGTTGGCGGCTGGATACAGCGAGCGGAAGTAGCCGGCCTGCCCGCTGTTGATGACGTAGGCGCCGCAGCCGGCGAGTGTCAGCGTTGCAGTGCCGTCAAGCACCAGTCGCGATTCGGTGTTGCCGTTGACAGCGGCGCGGATTGGTACTGGCCAGCGCAATGGTGCGCTGTCCTTGACCGCCTTGGCATCGCGACTGAATTCGCCCTGTTGCAGGCTCAGCTCGGTATTGCCGTTCACACAGCGCGCTTCGTTTACGCTGACCAACGGAATGCCCGGTTGGTTGGTGAAACGCTCGGCCATGTTGCGCAAGCCGCTGGCACCGGCTGCTTCTACGGCATTCCACAAGTCATTGGTTACCGTGTTGCCGAACGCGTGCTGCTGCATGTAGCTGCGGATGCCGCTGCGCCACACGTCTTCGCCGGCATAGCTTTCCAGCATGGCGATTACCGCTTCGCCTTTCTGGTAGGTGATGGCGTCGAAGGCCTGATTGACCTCTTCCACGGTATCAATGCGCTGCACGACGGCATGGGTGGTGGTGTAGGCGTCGAGCGACATCGCTGCTTCGCGCCCGTCAACGCGCGTCAACAACATTTCCCACTCAGGGTTCATCACATCGCTCACCTTGGTGGCCATCCAGCTGGCGAAGCCTTCGTTGAGCCACAGATCGTCCCACCACGCCATCGTCACCAGATCGCCAAACCACTGGTGCGCCATTTCATGGGCAACAATTTCGTAAACGCGGCGGCGGTTGGTTTCCGAGGTGGAAGCCGGGTCTACCAGCAGGGCCCGCTCGAAGGTGAAGATGGCGCCCCAGTTTTCCATTGCCGAAAAGAACTGGCTCTGGCCGGGGCCCGCCACGTTGTCGAGTTTGGGCAGCGGGAAGGCAGTGCCGAAGTAATCGTTGTACCAGGGCAGGATGGCTGCGCTGGCATCCAGCGCGAATTGCGCCTTGCCGCTGTTACCGAGGCCGGTGACAACACCGACTTCAGTATTGCCGACCTGGGTAGTGCGGCGTTCGAGTTCGCCCATGCCGAGGAAGAGCAGGTAGGTGGACATCGTTGGCGTCGTGTCGAAGGTGACTATGCTGGTGCCGTCATTCTGCGCAGCGGTACTGATGACCGGCATATTGCTGACCGCCATCTGACCGGCTGGCACGCGCACGGAAAGATCGAAGGTGGCCTTGTAGCTTGGCTCATCAAAACTCGGCACCACCCGGCGGGCATCGGGTGCTTCGAACTGGGTGAAGAGGGCGCGTTTGTCGGCACCACTGCCATCGGTGTAATCGAGCGCGAACAGCCCATTGGCCTGCTGGTTGATGGTGCCGGTGTAAGCGAAGTCGAGCTGGTAGTTGCCGGCGGGCAGTTCGCTGGGGAAGCGCACGGTGACTGTTTGGGCGGCTGTATCGGTGGTGATGGTGCCGTTCAGGGTTTCGGGCGCTCCTTCACGGGTAATGCGGGCCAGCGTGAAGCTGAGATCAGCTGCATTCAGTGTCAGCTCGCGGGTGGGCGTGGTGATGCTCAGCGTGAGCGCCGATTCTGCGGAGAATCGCAGATTGTCGGCGTCGGGCGCGAGGTTGATGGAGTAGTGGCTGGGGACAGCGGTACGAGGCAGCTGGGTTGGTGTCGTCGCAGCGGGGCCGGATTGCGCCAGTGCAGTTGTAGAGACCAAAGCGATTGCCAGCGATATGGAAGCGATGCGTGCAGGCATGAAAACCTCAGGGATAGTAGATGGATACAACAATTACTGCTTTGCTTCTTCCACAGTGGGGCCGTTATCCGTACCGCATTTTTCCAGGATGGTATTGATGCGGCTGGTGTCACGGGCGAACAGGTCGAGATCGTATTTCTCGGCTATCTGCTGCCAGTTGCGGGCGTACTCACATTCATACTCCTCGCGCGGTCGCCATTCTCCAATGCTGCGCTGGCTCTTCTTGCGGGCCGCATCACGACCGACCGGAATCAGGTTGAGCGGATCGTTCGAGAACTGCGCGCGCTTGCTGTAGTCCCATTGATAGCCATTGGTACCGTTGGCGTAAAGCGGCGGAATAACGTGATCGATTTCCATCGCCGCGGCACGGGTGTATTCCTCACCAGTGTATTCATCCACCCACAAGCCTTCGCGTACTTCGCACTGGCGCGGGTTGGTGTAGGTGACGGGCACCTTGCTGGTGGCTTCCAGTACGATCGTGCGCGAATTCCGGCAGCTGCCGTCGGCTGACAGCCAATACGGCCAGTCATCCTGCAGGTAGTAGCGTTCCATGTCGCGCGTGTTGAACACACGGCTGCGGAACTGGTTGCGCGACACCGTAGGGACGCAGCCAGCAAGATGACAGTGATAAAAGCCGCCGTCGTCATAGTGGCCGCCGTTTTGGTCGTAGCCTTTGATCTCGTGCGTGCGGGCAGCCGGTGCCAGTACAACACCGATCAAAACCAGTACAGCAGTGGAAACACGCATGTGATTGCCTCCAGGCAGTATTCCCGATCGTGTGCAGGAATGCGCCGCTAACCCAACTTGATCAACTGTGCCTGCAACTGTGCCAGCGCCGACTGGTTGGCGGCAAGCCGTTCCCGCTCTTTCGCTACAACTGCCGGCGGCGCATTGGCCACGAAGCGTTCGTTGGCTAGCTGGGCGGTAAGCTTGGTGATGTCGGCGTCGAGGCGGGCGATCTCCTTCTGCAGTCGTGCCTGTTCAGCTTTCACATCCACGAAACCTGCCAGTGGCACGCGGATTTCCATGTCACCGGCCAGTTGCATGGCGGCAGCAGGAGCGCTTGCTGGATCGTCCAGCCATTCAATTCTTTCCAGCTTGGCCAGCTTCAACAGATATTGCTGATTGGCCGCCAACAGCGCCTTGTCTTGCGCGCTGCCGACGCTGAACAGCGCCGGCATCGCTTTCGCCGGTGAAATGTTCAACTCGCCACGGATGTTGCGCAGTGCCAGTACTACACTCTTCACCCATTCGATTTCGTGTTCGACTGCAGCCGTGTCGCCGAAGGCAGCAGTTTGCGGATACGGCTGCAGCATGATCGTTTCGCCACCGATACCCAGCATCGGTGCTGCCTTCAGCCAGATTTCTTCAGTGATGAACGGTATCAGCGGATGTGCAAGCCGCAGACTCTGTTCGAGCACGCTGAGCAAGGTGTAGCGCGTGGCGTTCTTCTGGGCGTCGCTGGCATTGGCGTCCCACAGGATCGGTTTCGACAGTTCGAGATACCAGTCGCAGTACTCGTTCCAGAAAAAGTCGTAGATCGCCTGCGATACCAGATCGAGACGGTAGGTGGCCATGTTGTCGGTGACGAGCTTGAGCGCGTACTGGAAACGGGCCTGTATCCACAGGTCGGCCTGAGAATAGTCGGCCGCATTGGTGGGCTTGCTGATCGTCTGCTCTTCCGTGTTCATGAACACGTAACGCGCCGCGTTCCATATCTTGTTGCAGAAGTTGCGGTAGCCGTCCATGCGGCCCATGTCGAAGTTGATGTCGCGGCCGGTGGAGGCGAGCGAGTAGAAGGTATAACGCATGGCATCGGTGCCATGCGCCGGAATGCCGTCAGGGAACTGCTTGCGCGTTGCTTTCTCGATTTTGGTCGCCAGCTGCGGCTGCATCATGCCGCTGGTGCGTTTCTGCACTAGTGCTTCCAGCTCGATGCCGTCGATGAGGTCGATCGGGTCGAGCACGTTGCCCTTCGATTTCGACATCTTCTGGCCTTCGGCGTCGCGGATCAGGCCGTGCACGTATACCGTCTTGAACGGAATCTCGCCGGTGAACTTCAGCGTCATCATCATCATGCGGGCTACCCAGAAGAAGATGATGTCGAAACCAGTGACGAGCACGTCGGTCGGATGGAATTTTTTCAGCTCCGGTGTTTCCTCCGGCCAACCAAGCGTGCCAAAAGTCCACAGTGCCGAGGAGAACCAGGTGTCGAGTACGTCTTCGTCCTGTGTCAGTACGAGATCCGCACTGAGCTTGTACTTGCTGCGTACCTCGGCTTCGGTGTGAGCCACATAGATGTTGCCATTGGCGTCGTACCAGGCCGGAATGCGATGCCCCCACCACAGTTGGCGGCTGATGCACCAGTCCTGGATGTCGCGCATCCAGGCGTAATAGGTGTTCTCCCATTGCTTCGGCACGAACTGCACGCGGCCGTCTTCCACTGCCTTGATCGCCGGCTCCGCCAGACTCTTGGTGGCGACATACCACTGATTGGTGAGGAAAGGTTCGATGACCACGCCGCTGCGGTCACCGCGCGGTACCTTCAATTTGTGCGGGTCGACTTTTTCCAGCAGGCCGGCAGAGTCCATGTCGCGCACCAGTTGCTTGCGGCAGTCGAAGCGGTCCATGCCCTGATAGGCTGCAGGCGCGTTGTCGTTGATGGCGCCGTCTTTGGTGAGAATGTTGATCAGCGGCAGGTTGTGGCGCTGGCCCACTTCGTAGTCGTTGAAATCGTGCGCTGGTGTGATCTTGACGCAGCCGGTACCAAAAGCCGGGTCAACATAGGTATCGGCAATGATGGGTATCGTGCGATTGCACAGCGGCAGTTCAACCTGCTGGCCGATCAGGTGTTTGAAACGCTCGTCATCCGGGTGCACGGCGACGGCACTGTCACCCAGCAGAGTCTCCGGGCGAGTGGTGGCAATGGTGATGTAAGGCTTGCCGTCGGCAGTGGTGGCACCGTTTGTCAGCGGGTAGCGGAAGTACCAGAAACTGCCTGGTTCTTCTTCTGCCACCACTTCGAGATCCGAGATGGCAGTGTGCAGTTTGCAGTCCCAGTTGACGAGACGATTGCCGCGATAGACCAGCTTTTCGTCATAAAGGCGGATGAATACTTCTTCGACAGCGCGCGAGAAACCGGCGTCCATGGTGAAACGCTCGCGGCTCCAGTCGATCGACGAACCGAGGCGGCGCAGCTGGCGGGTAATGGTGCTGCCGCTTTCTTCTTTCCATTCCCACACGCGCTTGAGGAACTCGTCACGGCCGAGGTCGTGGCGGGTTTTGCCCTGCGCCTGCAACTGGCGCTCCACCACCATCTGGGTGGCGATGCCGGCATGGTCGGTGCCGCCTTGCCAGAGGGCGCTGTAGCCGCGCATGCGGTGGTAGCGGATCAGCGCATCCATGATGGCGTTGTTGAAGCCGTGGCCCATGTGCAGGCTGCCCGTCACGTTCGGTGGCGGGATCATGATGGAGTAGGGCGTGCCGGTGGCGGCGGGCTTGAAGAAGTCGAGCTGTTCCCAGCGCTGGTAATGCTTCTTCTCGATGGCGTGGGGGTCGTAGGTTTTGTCCATGGGGTGACTGCTGACTGCGTTGAAAAACAGGGTGCGATTATATCCGCCTTCGCCCTGTGGGCTATGGCGGACAAGCGCGCTTGCATCGGACAGCTATGGGGGTGGGTAAAACAGATTGGCAGAGGTGGAATTTCTGTCCTTTACTGCGGCCACCGGTGGCCTTGCCGGCAGCTCCTGTCTTCCGTACCATACACACCGTTGTGTACATACAGGAGGTGCGCCATGGCCACGCCTTTGACAAGCAGGGTTTTCATGAACGGCAACAGCCAGGCGGTGCGGATTCCGCAGGAATTCCGTCTCAGCAGCCAGAGGGTTGAAATCAGTCGCAATGCGGAAGGCGATCTGGTGATCCATCCGTTGCCGGAGAAACGGGGCGATGCCTTGCTGCAGGCACTGGCAGGATTCGATATGGAATTTGCCGACTTGCTGCTGGCCGATCGCAGCGAGCAAGCACCGCCGCAGGAGCGTGAACCGCTGTGAAGTACCTGCTCGACACCAATATCCTGATCTACCTGATCAAGAACCAGCCTCCGGCTGTGGCGAAGCGGGTCAACCGCCTGCGCGAATACGATAGCCTGTACATGTCGTTCGTGACCTATGCCGAATTGCTGAAGGGAGCGTTGCGCAGCACGCGCCAAACCGAGGTGCTGCGACAACTCGCGTTGCTGGTACGTCAAGTGCCGGTGTTGCATGGCACCAGCACTGAATTGTGCGAGCACTACGCAAGACACTGCAATCACCTGAAAGATGCCGGCACACCGATAGGCGGTAACGATTTGTGGATCGCTTGCCACGCGCTGGCGGAAGGCTGCGTGTTGGTGACTAACAACTTGCGCGAGTTCAAACGCATCAAGGGATTGAAGCTGGAGAACTGGGTGTAGTAGTAGGTGCGCTGGTTGATCCGCTTGCCGGCAGGGCGCGTACCGACAGCATGACTTTTGCAACCTGTAACCCTGCTTGACCGCCGCCGTCCTGCTGTTTCCCCACCAATTGTTTGCCGATAGCCCGCTGCTGCAGTTGGGTCTGCCGGTTTGGTTGGTGGAAGAGCCGCTTTTCTTCACCCAATACGCCTTTCATCGGCAGAAGCTGGTATATCACCGCGCCACCTTGCTGCATTACCGGCACTGGTTGGAGGCGCAAGGGCTGACGGTACACTACCTGCGGCACGATGAGCCTGCCGCCGACTGTCGCAATTTGCCCCAGTGCTTGCGCAAGCAGGGTATTACGTCGCTGCACTGCCATGACCTGGTTGATGATTGGCTGCAACGAAGATTGCAGCGGGCCTGTGTTGAAGCCGGGGTAACTCTGAAGTTGGTCAACTCGCCGCAGTTCATCAATGATGCCACCTCACTCGCGGCAGAATTTCTGCCCAAGCGCAAACGCTTCCTGCTGCAGGCGTTCTACCAGCGTCAGCGACAAAGCCGGCAGATTCTGCTGGAGGGTGATGGCAGCCCCCGAGGCGGCCAGTGGAGTTTCGATGCCGACAACCGCTTGCGGTATCCTGCACGCCAGCAGCCTCCAGCAGTGCAACTGGCGCCGCTGACGCCTCTGCTGGAAGCAGCACGCGCGCAGATCACTGCTGAATTCCCCCACAATCCTGGCGCGCTGGATGGCCCCTTGCGTTATCCGCTGACGCACGAGCAGGCCGTTACCTGGCTGCAAGATTTCCTCGACTGGCGCTTTGCCGGCTTCGGCTCTTATGAAGATGCCATCGTGGCCGACGCCCATGTGCTGCATCACAGCGTGCTGACGCCGATGTTGAACAATGGCCTGTTGACGCCGCAACAGGTGCTCGACGCCACACTGAAGCACGCTGCAGCTGCCAACATCCCGCTCAACAGTGTCGAAGGTTTTGTGCGGCAGGTACTCGGCTGGCGTGAATTCATCCGCGGCATCTATCACTTCCGCGGCCGCCAGCAGCGCACAGCCAATCACTTTGGCTGCAGCAATCCGCTCCCCGCAGCGTTCTACGACGGCACCACCGGACTGCCGCCGGTCGACCTTACCATCCGCAAGGTGTTGGACACCGGCTACTGTCATCACATCGAGCGCTTGATGGTTCTGGGCAACCTTATGTTGCTGTGCGAGATCCACCCCGATGCCGTCTACCGCTGGTTCATGGAAATGTTCATCGACGCCTACGACTGGGTGATGGTGCCGAACGTGTACGGCATGAGCCAGTTCGCCGACGGTGGCCTGATGGCGACCAAGCCTTATCTGAGCGGCAGCAACTACTTGCGCAAGATGAGTGACTACAAAGCAGGGCCGTGGTGCGACATCTGGGACGCCTTGTTCTGGCGCTTTCTTGCCAAGCACCGCACTACCTTTGCTGCCAATCCGCGCATGGCGTTGTTGCTGGGGAATCTTGATCGTATGCCCGTAGAGCGGAGGGCGGCAATGCTTGCTACTGCAGAGCATTACCTGGACAAGTTGTTCGCGGGTGCCAAAGGCTGAATGCTGTACACGACGCAGATTGCCAATACACTGAAATCTACAAAGAGAATCCACGCCATGACCCTCACAGTTTACTACGATGGCTCCTGTCCGCTTTGTCGCGCGGAGATCAACACAATCCGCGAGGTGGCGCCGGAAGGAGCGTTGACCTTCATTGATTGCTCGGTTCCCGGTTTCGACGATGCAGCTGCCCACCATGAAGGTGTCAGTCAGGAAAACATGATGCAGGCTTTGCACGTACGTGACAGTGCTGGTCACTGGTTCAAGGGTGTCGATGCCTTTGTTCAGCTCTATGGCTACGGTGGCTTGGCCCAACTATCCCGCCTTTGGGCACATCCGGTGATCTATCCCGTCATGACCCGGATTTATCCATGGGTGGTTCGCAACCGCTATTGGTTGAGCAGCTTGGGGTTGCCGGCGGCGACGGATGCTCTCATTCGTTTTAATGCAAGACGCGCCCAGCGCAACAGCCGGCTGTGCGAAAACGGCGAATGTTCGCTGGAGGAACGCTGATATGAAAATTCTCGTCTGTGGTGCCAGTGGTTTTGTCGGCCGCCATTTGTTGAATGGTCTGCGCGAGGCAGGGCATGAGTGCTCGCGCGGAGTGCGGCGTCTGCAGCAGCCCGGCGATGTCAGTGTGGACTACAGGCAGGACCTAACGGTTGCTGCCTGGAGCGAAAAAGTTCGAGGCTTCGATGTCGTCATCAATGCAGTCGGCATATTGCGTGATTCGCAGGCGATGCCAATGCAGCAGGTGTTGGCGGAAGCACCTGCAGCGATGTTCAAGGCTTGTGCTGAAGCCGGAGTGAAACGCATCGTCAATTTTTCTGCGCTGGGGGTGGAAGGGCCGTTGATGACTGCCTACTTCCAACGGCGGCGCGAAGCCGAAGCCGTGTTGTTCGCCACGCCAGCGCCGCTGCGCTGGCTGAACCTGCGACCCTCTGTCATCTACGGCGAAGACGGTGCCAGTGCGAAGATGTTCCGCTTGCTGGCCGCCTTGCCTGTCCATGCCTTGCCGATGGGTGGAGTGCAGACCTTGCAGCCAGTGCATATCGATGACGTGGTGGCAGCAGTGTGCCGCTGGCTGGATGATGATCTCGCGGGACGTCAGTGTGTCAACGCTACCGGCGCTGAAGCCACTACCATGCGCGGCATGCTCGACAGTTACCGCCAGCAGTCTGGACGCGGCAACGCGCTGCACATTCCGGTACCTGGCGTGCTGGTGAAACTCGGGGCACGTATCGGCGACTTCCTCCCGTTCAGCCCACTGTGTACTGATACGCTGACGATGTTGAATGCCGGCAATACTGGCGACAACTTCGCCTTTGCTCACCTGCTGGGTCGGCAACCTTTGGCATTCTCCGGCTTTATTCGTTGATTGAAGTGCCACACGATTGATGCAGGTACAACAATAGACCGGCTCGACTTGTAACGCCCGAAACGGCTGGGTATCTTGCCGCCCCGCGTTGCGAGGTTGGCTGCTTGTGCTGAAAAACTTTCTTCCTGATCCCTTCATGCTGGCCTTGTTGGCCGCGCTGGCGCTGGCCACCCTGTTGCCGGCGAGTGGTGTTGCTGCAGATGTGGTCGATGTGCTTTCGACCATCACCGTAGTACTTCTGTTCTTCTTCCATGGCGCCAAGCTGGCGCGCAGAGCAATCGTCGAGGGGCTGACGCACTGGCGGCTGCATCTGGTGATTCTTGCCTGCACTTTCGCCATGTTCCCGCTGCTGGGTCTGCTGACTGCGGCACTGTTTGGTTCGCTGCTGCACCCGGCGCTTGGCATTGGCTTGTTGTTCCTGGCAGCGCTGCCATCTACCGTGCAGTCGTCAATCGCATTCGTGTCGGTGGCGAAGGGCAATGTGCCGGCGGCGATTGCGTCGGCGTCGGCGTCACAGGTGGCGGGCGTGGTACTGACGCCGGTATTGATGGGGCTCATGGTGGGCGCGCAGGGTGGCGAGGTCCCGTTGTCGGGCATCGGCAAGGTGGCGCTGCAGATATTGTTGCCGTTTGTCGTCGGCCACTTGATGCGGCCGTGGATCGGTGATTTCGTGGCTCGCAACAAGGCCACTATCGGGCTTACTGATCGCGCTACGATCCTGATTGCAGTGTACAGCGCGTTTTCATCGGCAGTGCTGGAAGGTTTGTGGAGCCGGTTGCCGCCGAAGGATTTCGCTTTGTTGTTGGTGGTGTGCTGCCTGATGCTCGCCTTTGCGCTGTTGGTCACCAGCGGCATGGCGAAGTTGTTCGGCTTTGCGCGCAATGACGAAATAGTGGTCGTATTCTGTGGGACGAAGAAATCGCTGGTGCAGGGAGTGCCGATGGGCCGCGTGTTGTTCCCCGGACCTGACCTCGGGCTTATCCTGCTGCCGATCATGATCTTCCATCAGGTGCAATTGATGGTGTGCGCGTATATCGCCCGGCGTTACGCAAGAGGAGTCTATGACAATGAGTGACAACAAGAATATTGATAACAACAGCCCTAACGACGACCGCCCGTGGCCGCAGGCCGGCCGCACCCGCATGATCGCGCGTTCACCGCTCGGCAACATCGGTACTGGCGACGAGTGGGACGAAGACGCCATGCTGGCGCGTATGGACGACAAACATGTATTCATGATGGGCGACAACCCGGCGCTGCCGCGCATGCCGGAAAGGCCTACACTGGTCGACTTCTTCAAGTATCGCTTCAACAAGATTGCCGTGAACCACCTGCTCGGCGCCTGCAAACGCGCGATCGACGACGGCCAGCGGGACGAAATCGCCATGGCATGCATGCTGCACGACATTTCCAACGGCTGCCTGATCCGGCCCGATCACGGCTACTGGAGCGCACAGCTGGTGGCGCCTTATGTAGCAGCAGAAGTGGCGTGGGCCGTGAAGTATCACCAGGCTTTACGATACTTTGCTGATCCAGCGGTGGGGTACCAGTATCCACCCAGCTACAACAGATTCTTTGGTCCTGACTACGAGCCGCCTGAATACATCCGCCGCGATGCGGAGATAGCCAGGAATCACGAGTGGTATATGACTGCACGCACGGTGACGCTGTACGACCACTACTTCTTTGCCGACACCGCCATGCAGTACAACCCTGACGATTTCACCGATTTCATCAATCGCAATTTCCGTCAGCCGCCAGAAGGGCTTGGTTTTGACGACACTCCAGCCTCGCACATGTGGCGGACGATGATCTGGCCCAACAACTTTCTGTAGGAAGTTTCCGCAGCAAGTGATCGCAACTCTCAACAATTCGTCATTCCCGCGAAAGCGGGAATCCAGTCAAATCATGTAAGTGGATTCCCGCTTTCGCGGGAAAGACGACGTTCTCAGCGTTGCGTTGTTGGAGTTACAGCTGATGCAGCTGCAGCTCATAGCCAAGTTGCTTGTAGTGGTTCCAGCGGATACGGCTCCTGGCCTTGGCTTCGTCATCGTTGAGGATGAATTCGGCGATGGTGCCTACGCTGTCACCGGCAGACGCCACTGGCCCGTCGGCCAGATTGAGCACGCAGGTGGTTGCTGACGGAATTGCTCCCACGCCCACTACCACGTTGGCAGCCGCTGCTGCTGCATCACCAGCCAGCGCGTGCGGCACAAAACTTTCCGGCGTGAAGCCCCATAGCATCTGGTCTAGTTCATGGGCGGCATCGTCCGATGCTGCCTGTAGGTAAACCCGTTGACCGAGCCGCATTTGCTGTTCAGCCAGTTTGCAGGCCAGCGCCGCACGAGCGGCGTCGGTGTTTTGTTTGAGTAGATAGAAATTTGCTTTGGGCATGTCTTCCTCCTTCGCCCGCCGGGCTATGGCGGACAAGTCGCTCGGAACAGTCCACCTGAAAGGTCAGTGATTGAGGAGGTATTCGAGCAACAGTGGCACTGGCCGCCCAGTAGCGCCTTTCTCATTGCCCTGCAACCAGGCGGTGCCGGCGATGTCGAGATGCGCCCAGGTGTATTTCTTGGTGAAGCGGGCGAGGAAGCAGCCAGCGGTAACGGTGCCGGCTTTGGGGCCGCCGATGTTGGCGATGTCGGCAAAGTTGCTCTTCAGTTGCTCCTGGTACTCTTCCCACAGCGGCAGGCGCCAGACCGGGTCAAGGCTATCGAGGCCGCACTGGTAAAGGGTTTGTGCCAGCTTGTCATCGGGGCTCATCAGACCGCTGCATACCGAACCGAGCGCGGTGATGCAGGCGCCGGTCAGGGTAGCGATATCGACCACTGACTTCGGTTTGAAGCGTTCAACGTAGGTAAGCGCATCGCACAACACCAGCCGGCCTTCGGCGTCGGTGTTGAGGATTTCAACGGTCTGGCCGCTCATCGTGGTCACGACGTCGCCCGGCTTGGTGGCGGTGCCGCTCGGCATGTTCTCGGCACTGGCGATAACGCCGATCACGTTCATTTTCGGTTTCAGTTCACACAGCGCATTCATCACGCCCAGCACGCTGGCGGCGCCGCACATGTCGAACTTCATTTCATCCATGCCGAGGCCGCCCTTCAGGCTGATGCCGCCGGTATCGAAGGTGATGCCTTTGCCAACGATCACATGCGGACGCTCGGACGCCGCTGCGCCCTTGTACTGCATGACAATCAGTGCCGACGATTGTGCGCTGCCATTGCCAACCGACAGCAGTGAGTGCATGCCAAGGCGTTTCATTTGCGCTTCACTCAGCACTTGCGTCGTCAGCAGTTTGCTCTTCTTGGCCAGTTGTAGCGCCTGCTTGCCGAGATAGGTGGGCGTGCAGATATTGGCCGGCAGGTTGCCAAGTTCACGTGCGACGTTCATGCCGCGACCAGTGGCGGTACCGGTGGCGAGTCCGCGCTGGGCTGGCATGCGCTCCCTGCTGTCCTCCAGCAAGAGCGTGATCTGTTCCAGCTGGAAAGGCTTGCCGGCTTTTGGCTTGGTGGTGTTGTAGCGGTACTGGGCGGTGACAAACAAGCGCGCCAGCAGTGCGGCTTTGCGCTCGGCGTTGGTGTCTGTCACATCAAGGGATGGCAAGGTTACCAGGGCGTTGGCCAACTGGTATTGCTGCAGTGCCTTGACGGTGGCGCGTATGGCGGTGGCGTATTTCTTGGCGTCCAGTTCCTTTGCTTTGCCGAGGCCGATCAGCAGTATGCGTTGCGCCTTGCAGCCGTCGATCTTTTGCAGCAGCAACACGTCGCCGAGTTTGCCCTTGATGTCGCCCGCCTTGGCGATGCGGCTGAGGGCCGAGCGGGTGGTGTTGTCGATTTCAGCACTCAAGGGCGGCAAGGTGCCGTCGTCGAACAGACCGAGAACGATCACAGGCGTTGCAAGAGTGGCGGGATTGCTGGTTTTGACGGAGAAATTCATGAGTAGCGCCTTCGGATGTGGTCAACGATGGCTAAAATTCTACGCCAGCGCGGGGGCGAAGGGCAGCGATACTACAGACGGGTAGTGTGGGTAGAATGCCGGCATGATTATTACGCGCTACATCTGCCGGCAGATACTGCAGGCCACTGCCGCCATAACGCTCGTGCTGATGGTTGTTGTGGTGCTTGGCCGTATGCTGAACTACCTGGCCCGGGCCTCACAGGGTGAACTCGATCCCGATCTGCTGGCGCTGGTGCTCACCTACCGCCTGCCTGACTTCCTGCAACTGATCCTGCCACTGGCCCTGTTACTCGGCATCCTGTTGGCGCTCGGCCGCCTCTACGCCGACAGCGAAATGACCGTGTTGATTGCCACTGGTATGAGCCAGCATCGTTTGTTGGGCATTACCGCCGTGGCAGCAGTAATTGTTGCCATTCTGGTGGGCATACTCAGCCTGGTGCTGGCGCCGGGAGGCTCGCGCAAAGTCAGCGAGTTGCTGGAAACCCAGCGCAACCTCAGTGAATTCGATCTGTTGGTGCCCGGGATCTTCCAGATCATGTCGGGTGCCGAGCGTACTACCTATGCTGAGCGCATCGACGACGGCGAGCTGCAGCTGGTGTTCATGCACGATGCTGTCAATGATCGCGTCATCATGGCCGAGTCGGCAGTGCCGATTGAAAATGAGGCTGGTGAACGTTTCGTGGTGTTCCGCAACGGCAGCATGACAGAGGGTCTGGGAGGCACCGAAGGGTTTTCGGTTACCCGGTATCCGGAGCTGGGCTTCCGACTTCCCCCGCGCGACCTTGGCATTACGCCCGATGTTGAAGAAAAATCGATGTCCACCGCCGAGTTGCTCGCCGACGGCACGGCGCCGCGGTTGGCAGAATGGCAGTGGCGCTTGTCGTTGATCGTGCTGGTGCCATTGTTGGCGCTGCTGGCAGTGCCGCTGAGTCGAGTGAGTCCGCGCCAGGGCCGCTTTGCCAGACTGGTACCGGCCATTCTGCTCTACATGACCTACCTTGGCTTGTTGCTGCTCAGTCGTGATGCGGTGGCAGAAGCCACGTTACCGGCATTGCCGGGGATGTGGTTGGTTCACCTCTTGTTTGTCGTGCTGGGAATCCTGCTCTTCACTGGCAGGCTACCGTGGCTTGGAGGCCGTCGTGGGTAAGCTCGACCGCTATATTGCCCGCCACGTGTTGGCTGCCATGCTGCTGGTGCTGCTGGTGCTCGGTGGTCTCGACATGGTGTTCACGCTGATTGATGAGCTTGGCGACAGTGAAGGCGGCTATGGCACGCTGGCTGCGTTCAAGTACGTACTGTATACCGCGCCGCGCCATGTCTACGAGCTGTTGTCACCTACTGCGTTGATCGGTTCGCTCGCAGGTCTTGGTTCGCTTGCTGCTGCCAACGAATTGGTGGGCATGCAGGCGGCCGGCTATTCCCGCTGGCAGTTAACGCGCGCCGTAATGCAGCCGGCAATCCTGGTGATGCTGCTGGGTTTTGTGCTTGGTGAATACCTGGCGCCGCAGCTTGAGCTGCAGGCGGAAGTCGATAAATCACTGGCACGCGGCCAAAGCATCGGACTGTCGCGCTACGGCCATTGGGAGCGCGATGGACAGAGCTTCCTGCATTTCAACACCATCGAAACTTCGGGGGTGTTGCACGGCGTTACCTTGTTCGAGTTCGATGATCAGCAACGGCTGTCGCAGCAATTGCTGGCTGAACAGGCGGTCTATGTGGGCGCCACTGGCGGTAGCAAGCCTGAGTGGCAACTGATCAACGGCAGTCGCATCGAATTCAATTACAACGGCAGTGACGTGAGCAATAACAGGCAGCAGTTTTCGCAATTGTCGCTACCGCTCGATCTCACGCCTGATTTGCTGCAGGTGGTGATCGTTGATCCCGACCGGCTGTCGATTAGCGATCTTTGGCGTTTCGGCAACCGCTTTTTGCAACAAGGGCTTGATGCCAGCCCGTATTTTCTCGGCTTCTGGAAGAAGGCGTTGCAGCCAGTCAACACGGCGGTGCTGGTGTTGGTGGCGATCTCGTTCATCTTTGGTCCGCTGCGCTCGGCCAGCATGGGGTCAAGGTTGTTCAGTGCCATAAGTCTGGGTTTGATTGTGACCATCGTTCAGCGGCTGCTGCAGAACCTGAGCCTGGTTTATCACCTGCAGCCATTGGCGGCTGTGTTGTTGCCCATCGTGCTCTGTCTGCTGGCGGGCATTGTGTTGCTGCGGCGGCGGGCATGACATCGGTATGACGTTTGTCGCTTGCGCCTGTTGCGGAGCTGCCCTGCAGTGGCAGGGAGATTACGCTTGCTGTGATGGCTGCGGGCTCTGGCAATCACGACTACCGCCGCAGATTCTGCACGCCGCCGCATGGCAGCAGCTGGACGAAAGTGCGCGCGGCGAGGCCTTGCAGGCTTTGCGATTGCACAATTTTGCGTTGGTGCTTGATCGGCTCGCCGCTATCAGCGGCAGCCAGCGCGGCGATCTGCTCGATGTTGGTGCAGCACACGGCTGGTTCGTCAGCCGGGCACGACACGCCGGCTACAACAGCAGCGGACTCGAACCCGATCCACGCCTGGCAAGATGGGCCCGCGAGCATGGCGCCGGTGTCAGAGAAGGTTTTTTCCCCGATGTGTTGGATGCAACAGAACAATTCGACGTTCTGGTGTTCAATGATGTATTCGAGCATCTGCCGGCACCGCAAGCGGCTCTGCAGGCTTGCGCGCGCCATCTGCGTGCCGATGGTCTGCTGGTGCTTAACCTGCCCTTGGCCAGCGGTTTCTTCTTTGGATTGTCGATTGCTTTGCTGCGCGTCGGCTTTACTGCCCCATGGCAGCGGCTGTGGCAGGCAGGCTTTCCGTCGCCGCATTTGTTCTTCTTTCAAAGCCGGCATCTGCAGCGGCTGGCGCAGGCGGCAGGTTTTACCCTGGTGAGCGAAAGCGCTCTGCCCAGCCTGAGTACCACGGGCTTGTGGGCGCGATTGCGGATGGATCGCAGCCAGCCGCTGTGGCTGCATGTGTTGGTATGGCCGTTGCTGGTGTTGGTGGCGCCGCTGGTGCGAATTTTGCCGAACGACATTGGTTTGTTCATTTTTCGCAAGCAACAGGATTTTGGCGGATGACAGTGAAAGTTCTTTATTCACTCAGTGAATTTGCCGTGATGAAATATGGTCTGGCCTGAAACGGCCGGTTTCAGGGCGCAAGGACGAAAACCACAGTCGGTCGCGATAAGATCGCGCGTTAGTGGGGGAGATGATGTGAAACACTTGATTACAGGATTGTTGTTGGCAGGTTTCCTGCTGCAGCCTGCGTTTGCACAAACTGCTGGCGAGGAACCCGAAGAAGTCGTCGTCAGAGGCGTATTGCCCGGCCCGCCGCTGTGGCGGGTATCGAATGGCGAGCATGTGCTGTGGATATTCGGCTATGTGTCTCCCATCCCGAAGGACATGCAATGGGAGTCGGCCCGGGTGGAGAATGTGATGTCACGAGCACAGGCCTATCTGCCGGTGCCTGATGTCGATGTGTCGGTATCGCCGCTGGTGGCGCTGAATCCGATCAACATTTTTCGCGGTGTGCGGCTGGCCAAACGCCTCAGCAGCAATGAAGACGACAAAACCCTCGCCGATGTACTGCCAGCGGAGTTGCATCAGCGCTACCTCGCCATCAAGACCCGTTACTTTCCGCGCAACAACGAACTGGATGGACAGCGACCACTGGTGGCCGGTCAGAATCTGGCGGAATTGGTACAGGACGAGGAAGAACTCGGCTCTCCGCGCGACATATTGCGCAAGATTGACCGGCTGGCGAAGGGCCAGCGCGGAGTCAAGGTGATAAACACCGACTATTCCATGCGAATCAGTGGTGGTTATCGGGCGCTGGCTGATCGTGCCGAAGCATTGGCAGACGGCATCAGCTTCGATAAGGAACTTGCTTGTTTCGAGTGGCATGTTGGCCGCATCGAATCCGACATGGAGGCGATGAAGAGTCGTGCCAACTCCTGGGCACTCGGCTACGTCGACGAATTCATCAATGCACCCTTGCTCCGCGGTGACGACGATCCCTGTTTCAATCTCATGATGGCGAGCAGCGAAACCGAGACTATCTCTGAATTGATCGAAAAGGCTGACCTGGAATGGCTGGCAGCAGCGGAGATGGCGTTGGCCGAATATGACACCACCCTCGCAGTACTCCACATACGCGAGCTGCTGAACGAAGGTGGCCTCTTGGCCAAGTTGAAAGCCAGGGGCTACAGCGTACGCGAGCCCAATTGACCACTACCCCGCCTCTTAGCGGGGGACGGTAACGATATAGCTGTTCGAAGCAATATCCGGCCAGCTGCGTTGCTGGCGATCAAACAATGCCCACCAGTAGCCAAAGCCAAACGCCGCTACTGCAAGCGGGGCACTGACATAGCGCAAGCCGACCTGACGCCAGCTGATCGCCGAACCATCAGCGTTCTGCACCCGGAGCTTCCACGCCTGCATGCCAATGGTCTGGCCGCTGTTGACCCAGAACCAACCGAAGAACAGATAGGCGCTGCCGAGCATCGCAGCCAGCAGCGTATAGCGGTACAGCGGGTTGAGCTGGCTCTCTGCGGTGCCGGCGCTGTCTATGCCAAAAGCGGCAGTGACAAGAAATGAAACGATGATCCACAGACCGATCAGCACAATGCTGTCGTAGAGCATGGCGGCAAGGCGGCGCCAGAGCGGGGCAATAGGCATGTTGGGTGACACATCAGCAGTGGAAGCGGGTAGTGATTCTACCCATGCCGGCTTGACTTTGGCGCGTCAAATCGCCAACACTGCCAGCCATGAAAAACACCACTTTCACCATGAACTTCCGCACCAGCGCCGGCATTATTATTACCGGGGTGGCGTTGCGGGTCGGATAAAGGTGTCCAACATTTATCGAAAACCCGCCTCAAGCGGGTTTTTTCGTTTTGGGGTGCAGGAATCGTCGCCAGCACCCTGATCAGTAGGTAGGAGAACCGTTTTGCGTAACACAGCAATCAACCAGCCCGCTGGCGCCGGCCAACTGCCGGCGCCCCAGTTGCCAGACTATGTGGCCTTTATGGACACCACGCTGCGCGATGGCGAGCAGACCCAGGGTGTCGCCTTTACTGCCGGCGAAAAGCTCAACATCGCGCAGGCATTGCTTGAGTTGCTGAAGATCGATCGCATTGAAGTTGCTTCGGCACGGGTCTCGGCAGGGGAGCAGGCGGGCGTCAGAGCCATCACTGAATGGGCAGCGCAGCACGGCCATCTCGAACAAATAGAGGTACTTGGTTTTGTCGACGGCACCCACACGGTGGATTGGATTGTGGCTGCCGGCGGCAAGGTATTGAACCTGCTGACGAAGGGCAGCGAGAAACATTGCCGCCAGCAACTCGGCAAGACTTTGGAACAACATGCCGCTGAAGTTATGCAGGTGGTGGCGTATGCGCAGCAGCAGGGGCTGCGGGTAAATGCCTATCTGGAAGACTGGTCCAACGGCTACAAGGACAACAAGGACTACGTGTTCGGCCTGCTCAACCTGATCGGCAACAGCGGTATCGAGCACTTCATGTTGCCCGACACCCTTGGCGTCATGAGTCCGGCCGAAGTGTTTCGCGCCCTGGCAGACATGCGCAGCCACTTTCCGCAACTGCAGTTCGATTTCCATCCGCACAATGATTACGGCCTTGCCACAGCCAACTGCATGGCGGCTATCGAAGCTGGAGTCACCACCTTGCATTGCACGATGAACTGCCTGGGTGAGCGTGCCGGCAACGTATCGCTGGCTGAAATTGCCGTGGTGTTGAAAGACAAAATGGGTGTGCGCACCGCCATCGATGAAACCCATCTGGCTGCAGTCAGCAAGGTGGTAGAGCGTTTCTCGGGCAAGTGGGTGGCAGCCAATCAGCCTATTCTGGGTGCCGATGTGTTTACCCAAACCGCTGGCATCCACGCTGATGGTGATGTGAAAGGCGGCCTGTACGAAACCCAGCTGAGTCCGGAGCGCTTCGATCGCAAACGTACCTATGCGCTTGGCAAGTTGAGTGGCAAGGCGTCGGTACTCAAGAACATCGAGGAGCTTGGCATCACGCTGTCGCCTGACAACCTTAAGAAGGTATTGCAGCGCGTCGTCACGCTGGGGGATTCGAAGGAAACCATCACCGCCGACGATCTGCCATTCATCATCGCCGATGTGCTCGAAAGCAACGATTATCAGCACATCCGGCTGATCGACTGCGAGATCCACAGCAACCTGACGGTGCAGTCGCAGGTGCGGTTGAAAGTGGAAATCAACGGCAATGAGTACGAAGAGGGCGGCACCGGCAACGGTGGTTACGATGCGTTCATTGCCGCGCTGACCAACATCCTGGGCAGCATCGGCTTCACCATGCCGGAACTGGTTGATTACAGCGTGCGGATTCCCAAAGGCGGCAAGCCCGGCGCACTGACCGAATGTACGATCACGTGGGCTGGCCAGCCGCGTAACCTGCGTACGCGCGGCGTGCATGCCAACCAGGTGTACGCCGCAGTGTTGGCAACTCTGCGCATGGTCAACACGCATTTACACGCACAATCAACGGTGGTTTGACATGATCGACCTGCGCAGCGATACCGTTACCAGACCTTCGGCGGCAATGCGGCAGGTAATGGCGCAAGCCGAGGTTGGCGACGATGTATGGGGCGATGATCCGACCGTGCAGCAACTGGAAGCACTTGCAGCTGCGATGATCGGCAAGGAAGCTGCGCTGTTCGTGCCGAGCGGTACCCAATCCAACCTGTGCGCGTTGTTGACGCATTGCCAGCGTGGCGATTAATACCTTATTGGCAATGACTCCCACGCTTACAAGTACGAAGGCGGTGGCGGTGCGGCGCTTGGTGGCATTCCGGCACAACCGCTGCCGGTCAACACCGACGGTACCATCGGGTTGGATCTGATTGACAAGGCAGTCAGGCCTGATGATTTCCACTTTGCCCGCACAAGGTTGTTGTGTCTTGAGAACACCACTTATGGCCGCGTGGTGCCCTTGGCATACCAGCAGCAAGCCCTTGCAGTGGCGCGTAAACATCGGCTGGCTACCCACTTGGACGGCGCCCGGCTGTTCAACGCCGCAATCAAACTCGGTGTAACTCCGGCAGAGGTGGCAGCAGGTTTTGACAGCGTGTCCATCTGTCTGTCGAAAGGGCTGGGTGCGCCGGTCGGTTCGTTGTTGTGCAGCAGCCGCGACTTCATCAAACGTGCGCGTCGTTGGCGCAAGATGTTGGGTGGGGGCATGCGGCAGTCCGGTATCCTCGCGGCAGCCGGCATCTACGCCCTCGAACACAATATCGCTCGCCTTGCCGACGATCACGCCAATGCGGTGTTGCTGGCCCGGGAGCTGTCGGCAGTCACTGATCTTGCAATTGATCAGGCCCGGCTGCAGACCAACATGGTTTTCATCACCCCGTTGGCGGGCACGGGCACTGCATTGGCGGAAGCTTTGGGAGCACAGGGCATATTGGTCGATCCCGGCAACATAATCCGCATGGTCACCCACCTTGATGTCAGCAGAGACAACGTGATTACGACGGCAAATGCGATCAAAGCGTTCTATCGCCACCGTAGTTGAGGGGATGGCTGGCTATGCCCAGGCACTTGCCTTGCTGCAGATGAAATATGAGCAAAGCATCCTGCAGGCTTTCGTAGATGGACCGGTTGAGGCGATTCAACTGCCGACAGCCAATAGCCCGCTGGCCTTGAGCCTTGGTTATGAAAAGCGCGATGAACAAGGCATTACCACTCCCGACGAATGTCTGAAACTGGCTCCGGCCCGCTGTCAGGGTGGTGCAGGTGGCAACCTGGCTGTCTATCGCCGGTGGTTTCGCCGTCAGCGAACTCTTCTTTGAAGGCGTGTTGCTGCTGATTGAAGAGCCGGCGTTCGTGCATTCGTTGAATCTTGAGGTCGGCGCTCGCGTGTCTTACTACGACACCGTAGGCAATGTTGATACCTGGAAGGCCGGTTTGAACTGGAGGCTCAATGACCAGTTGCTGTTCCGCGCAATGGAACAGCAAGCCACCCGCGCGCCAAACGTGGGCGAGCTGTTTGCCCCGGTAACCCGTGGTCTTGACAACGCCACCATTGATCCTTGTTCGGTAGCCAATGTCGCCAAAATCGACGCCAAATTGCGCACTCTTTGCGTCGCCAGCGGCATGCAGGCGCAGCAGGTCGGTGTGGTACAGGACATCATTTCCGGCCAGATCCAGACCTTCGCGGGCAGCAATCAATTGGCCCTTACGGGTGCTGAGCAGGCTGGTACTACGACGGTGGGTATGGTGTGGACGCCGGATTTCGAACAGCTAAGCAACTTTTCATTGTCGGTTGACTACTACGACATCAAGGTCAACGATGTAATTGGTTCGTTCTCTGCCCAGGAAGTGCTTGATTCCTGTTACGTGCTGGGTGATCTGGCTTCCTGCAAGCAGATCCGCCGCGTAAACGGTGATTTGCAGGACGACACCGCCGGTGTAGAGCTGTACACCCAAAACCTGTCCTACCTGCAGGCAGAAGGTCTTGAAGTAGGCCTTAGTATCGGCTTCGATCTGGCGAACCTGGGCGACCTGCAGTAACGATCTGTCGCTGAACCTGCAGTGGCGTCACATTGGTTCCGTCGACAAAGAACTGCCAGAACAGGCAGCGACCTTTGCGGCATTCCGTTCGATCGATGACTACAACTACCTCGACATGTCGGCCAGCTACAACAGCAGTAAATAAAAAACCCGCCTTTCGGCGGGTTTTTTACTCTGCGGCAGCGTAAACGATTCAGATCAGACCTTCGGCATCGCCTTCAATTCACTCACCACCAGATCACCGAACTCAGACGTCGAAATCATTTTCACGCCAGCGCCGGGCTTGCTGAGATCGGGAGTGGAGTAGCCTTTGGCGAACACGCTCTGCATGGCCTGCCAGAGGTTGCGGGATTCCGCCACCATGCCGAAACTGAATTCCAGCATCATCGCCACCGAGCCGATCATCGAATACG
>CAISOD010000306.1 GCA_903887045.1 uncultured Gammaproteobacteria bacterium
CTCGACCGCTTCCGCGGCCGGAACATCGGCATCGTGCTGCAACGCCTGCATTTGCTGCCCAGTCTGACGGTAGCGCAGAACGTACAACTGGCCCAATACCTCGCCGGCCTGCCGCAGGATGCGGCGCGGGTACACGAAGTTCTCGCGGGACTGGATCTGGCTGACAAGGCCGAAGCTCGGCCGCATGCCCTGTCGCATGGCCAGGCGCAGCGTGCAGCGATTGCGCGTGCCGTCGTTAATCGTCCGCGTCTGTTGCTGGCGGATGAACCGACGTCGAATCTTGACGACGGGCGCTGCGCGCAGGCGCTGGATCTGCTGCTTGCGCAGGCAGCGGTCTGCGGTGCAACGCTGGTCATCGCGACCCACGATCAAAGGGTAAAGTCGCGCATCCCCAATCATTACCAGCTTGGAGCCGCATCATGAATCTGATGAAGCTCTCCGCGAGTTATCTGCGTGCACGGGCGCTGAACACCGCGCTGCAGGTTGTGCTGTTCGCACTGGGCATCGCCACCATCACTCTGCTGCTGCTGGCGACCACGCAGCTCGATCAGCGTATGCGCCGCGATGCGGAGGGCATTGATCTGGTGATCGGCGCCAAAGGCAGTCCGTTGCAGATCATCCTGTCGGCGATTTATCACCTGGATGTGCCGACCGGCAATATTGCCTACAAGCAGGCGAAGGAAATTGCGGCACATCGTGCCGTCAAAAAAACCATACCGCTGGCGCTGGGCGACAGCTACCGCGGTTTCCGTATTGCCGGTACGAACCATGACTATGTGGCCTTGTATGGCGCGCAAGTCGCCAGCGGCCGGCTCTGGGAAAAACCGCTGGATGCCGTCATCGGCGCTGAAGTCGCTGCACGCACCGGGCACGGTCTCGGTGCGAAATTCGCCGGCGCTCACGGCTTAGGCGACAACGGGGATGCGCATGAAGGCGTCGATTACACGGTGGTCGGCGTATTGGCGCCCAGTGGAACGGTACTCGACCGTCTCGTGCTGACGTCCATCGAAAGCGTATGGGCGGTCCACGCCCAGCATCAGGGCATCCACGACGTTGAACAGGTCGCCGCGCAGATGAAGGACGAGGACAAGGAATACACGGCGCTGCTGGTGCAGTACGCGTCGCCGCTGGCGGCGGCAATTCTGCCGCGCTACGTCAACAACAATAGCGACATGCAGGCGGCTTCGCCGGCTTACGAGACCGCACGCCTGTTCAGCATCATCGGTGTCGGTACCGATATCCTGCGTGGTTTTGCGCTGGTGCTGGTGTTCAGCGCCGCGCTGTCGGTATTCATTGCGCTTCACAATGCCCTCGATGAACGGCGCTATGATCTGGCGATCATGCGTACCCTGGGTGCTTCACCCCGGCGCTTGATGGCACTGCTGCTCGGCGAGGGCATGCTGCTGGCTGGAGCCGGCGGTGTGCTGGGCATTGCGCTGGGGCATGGTTTTGCCGAAGTCGTCGGATATGCGATGCGTGCGGCCCAGCAGGGCAGCATGACTGGACGCCTGTGGCTGCCGGAGGAATTCATCATTCTCGGGTTGGCCATCGTGGTGGGCGCGCTGGCTGCACTGCTGCCGGCCTGGCGCGCGTATCGCACCGATATCGCAGGAACGCTCGCCCGCGGCTGACGTCTTATGGCCGCAGGTCATTCTTATTTGAAACCGGAGATCAACTCATGAAAAACATTGGATTCTTTACGACTGCAATGATGTTGGCCGTCCTCGCCGTTCAGCCGGCGCTGGCTGCAGAAAAAGCTAAACCCCATGGCGCTGCTGAGGCGAAAAAAGACATCGCCGATCATCGGGCGATGGCAGAGGCACATCTCAACGCTGCGAAATGTTTTGAGGCCGGCAAATCCGAAAAGGAATGCCATGGGCAGTTGGCCAAGGATTGCAAAGGGCTGGCAATAGGCAAATACTGCGGGATGAAGCACAGCCATTAAAATGCGGCGCTCGCGCCAAAATATCTTCGTATCCACTAATAACTATTTGATTTTATTGAAAAATATGAAAATCATCCTCAGTATGTTAGTGCTTGCTTTTAGCCTGTCTGCGGTGGCTCAGAGTGTGCCTGGACAGTCCAAGGACCTGATGCGGCGGCCGGATGCGGATGCCAATCTGCCGCCGTCTCCCTATGCCGATAAGCCATTGCCTGAGCTGAAGGGCGTGGTGTCC
>CAISOD010000307.1 GCA_903887045.1 uncultured Gammaproteobacteria bacterium
CAATACCAGCGTATAGCTGAGCAAGGTCTGGTAATAGCGGTTACGGGCTTCAGCGCCTGTCATGTTCTGCAGGGAAGGGCCTACCAGCAGGCCGGTAGTGGCTTCGCGGAACGCCGCCGGATCAACGGCAGTCTGTGGAGTTGTCTGTATGCTGGCGCTTTGTGCCACCGCCTGCTGCAAGCGGGTATCGTTGCGCGGATGCGAGGCAAACAGGCCGTGGTAGGCCGGCGCCTTGTTGGAATTCTTCTTCATGAAGTCTTCCTGGCTCTTCAGCACCTCTATGACTTCCACCATGGCGTTGGCGTCGTAGCCCGCTTTCACCAGATATTCGGCTCCGAGGGCATCGGCCTCCAGTTCCATTTCGCGGCCATAGCCGCTGATCAAGGCGCCACCAAACAGACTGGCGGTTTCCCCCAGCGACGAAACGCCGGTGGCAAGTACCGTCACCACACTCAGCGCAGTCGACGTTTTGGCAGCCGCGTTCTGTCGTACCGAATGACGGGCAGTGATATGGCCGATTTCGTGGCCGAGCACCGCAGCGAGCTGGGCTTCGGTGGTGAGGTAGTCGATCAGGCCGCGGTTTACATACACATAACCCCCGGGCAGGGCGAAGGCGTTGATGTCGGGGCTGTCGATAATCGTGAAGTGGTATTCAAGATCGGGTCGGTGCGAGATGGCGGCCAGCTTCTTGCCGATCTGTTCGACGTAGGCCTGCAACTTGGCGTCCTGGTACACCTGCGAGCTCTTCATCAGCTTTTCGTGCTCTTCCTTGCCGATTTCCAGCTCGCGATTTTCACTCATCAGCACGAAGTTGGCGCCACCGGTTGGGTTGGAAGCGCAGCCACCAAGCAACAGGGCTACCAACAGTGAACCGCTGACGAGGCCGCAGAGAGAGGGGGAAATGGGTGTCAGAGTCATATTTGCCACAGAGATATCATGGGGTTGAACAAGGGGGCCAGCAAATGTGACTCTGACACCCATTTCCTGAACCGTACCTGAGTTGTCAGCCCTTGCCGGCGATGAACTGCTTCAATTGATTGCCAAGGCCGCTGCAGGCGTTGGCTTCCACCCGTGCGATCAGCGGGATGGGCACTACCAGCGCCGGCATATACGACTGGCCGACGGCATCGGTGCTGATTGAACCCACCGATTCCAGCGTGTCGAGATCCCACACTTCGGCTTCGAAATTGGAATCGTCCTGCCAGGTGCCAAAACCGAAACAGCCGCCGCCACCGGGACCTATCGTGCACGAGATGGTGCCGGCCTGCTGACTGCGCTGAGTGAGGCCGTCAAGCCACACGATGTATTCGATGCCGTACTGGGCGAGGCGCTCCTTGGCCTGATCGATTTCCATCAATTGTTTGAGGTGGGTGGTGCGCATCGGCGCGGTGCGGGGTTCAAAGAACGGGAACATGGCGTCGAGGAATTCCTGCTCGGGCACCACAGTAATGCCGTCGTTGCCACCACCGACCACGTTGGCCACGCACTCTACAAAGTTGCCTTCGGTTTCATAGTTGTTGTTTTGGCGCCGGCCGAGGATGACGATGCTCTCACCCACGTTGAGGCTGGTGGTGCCCTGTCGGAACTCATCGATTTCAGTGGTGGTACAGCCACTGAGGGCTGTTACCGCCAGCAAGACCAGCATCAATTTGTACATCGCGGTTCCTGCCCGGTTGGGTTCATTCCGTCACATAGTTGTTGGCTTTCAGCCATTCATTGACTTCCGGCACCGTGGTGAAGCCGAACGTGAGACTGGCAGCGAGATCGCGCATGGCGACGACTGCCGCACCCTGCACGCCACTGTCGACGCTCTGCAGGTTCTCCTGTGGCGACTTGCCGTAGGCGGTCATCACCCAGTCGGCGATGTAGTCGCCGTTGGCTTTCGACAGCTTCATGTTGTACTTCATCCAGATCTCGTAGACCTTGAGTTTGGTTTTTTGCGGCAGCCCCAGCTGGAATTCGGCGATTTCGGGAACGAACACGGCGTCGATGCCGTTCTCGCTGTTGGCGTTCTCAAGCGAGTCGAGCATCACCACATTCTCGAACAGCGCGGGCAATACGGTGTTGAACAGTTCCAGCTGCGAGGTGCCGCTCTGCACGATGTACTGGTCCTTGCCGGAGTTGTCGTCGATTTCGGTGTAGGCAAAATTGCGCAGCTCTTCGGGGTAATAAACACCGATAGTGAGCGGCAGCTTGCGCACGAGCGGGGAAGGGTAGGAGCCATCGACAACAATGGTGGTGGCCGAGCAGCCGGCCAGCATTACCAGAACTGTGAGAACTGAAAGAAGCTTTTGCAAAGTTGGAGTGGACTTCATCATTGCACCATCGTCATCACATTCGTTACTTCGACAACATTATTGACCGCAAATACCAATTTGCCTGTCACGCACCTCGCGGCAATCGCTTCCGGGTCAGACCAGGAATTGTCCCCGGCGTGCAAACAGGCGGGTTTGGCCCAATAGTACCCTGCTTTTTTTTCGGCATAACAAGTTTCAGTAAAAATCGTTGAGACCCACGAATGTGCCACCGTTCTTACGCGCCAACTCCCGCATCAGGGCGGCAAAGCGACGGCCGGTAGCCTGGTAACGCGGTGGCTGTGCGAACTGTACGGGGAAACCGATGCCGTGGATTCGTACCAGCCGCTCGCCGGTAGCGGTTTCGGTATTGATGCGGTCGACCGTGTTGATGACGTCCCGGATCGAGTTGCCAGTGAAGTCATCGCCCAGCACATAAACGCTGATTTTCTTGTCAGGATCGTAGAACTCACGGATCGCCGCGATGATGCCTTCTACCGGGCTGCTGTCGCTGAAGGGGTTCCAGGTACGCAGGCGGGACAGGATGGCCTGCCGCCGCGCCGGGCTGTCTTCGATCCACTGGCCGCGATAGGTACTGAACATGTAATCGCCTTCATCGTTCATTACCTGGATGCCTTTCAGCTGTGGATAGATTTCAAGGGTTTCAGTCACTACTTCCAGCAAGCGGTTCCAGCTGTAATTGAACATCGAGCCCGAGGTGTCGATGACGAACACCACGTATTCGCTGTCCACCGGCACACCGCCCACGGAATCCGATTGCACAGAGACCTGCATCCGTTCCTGCAGCCGTTTCATTTCATCGGTAAGCGATTGGCGCGCCAGCGCCAATTGGCCGGCTTCGCTGTCGACACTCATGGCCTGATCGTTGGTTGCCTTGATGCGATTCTGTGCATCCGTCAGCTCGCGTTCAAGCCGCGCGATGCGCAGGTCGTATTCCGACAACTGCTCCTGCTTGGCGTTGAGGTCGCGGTTGAGGATGTTGGTTTCGCCACGGATTTCGAACAACTGCTTCTGCAATTCCAGCACGCTGCCTTCGCGCGGTGTTGGCGACACTTCCAGCGCACCGCCAGGTGTGTTGCGCACGATCATGAACAGCAGAATCATTGCACCAAAGCCGCAACACATGACGTCGAGGTAGGACATGCTGAAGGTTGCTGTTTCCCGGCGAGCCATAAAGTAACCTCAGGGCCAGTCGGCTGACGGTGTCATGAACGAACCGCCGGTGTTGACCGACAGTTGCCAATACAGTGACGCTGCCATCGGATCGCCTTCGAGCGGCAGCAACACCACGTTGAACGGGACTCCTTCCGGCAGATCCTTCAATGCGCGTTCAAAAATCTGCTCGCGATCGCGGCCGGTGACAAGGCCCTTGGTGTCACCGCGATTCTCCAGTGTGGGCAGGCCATCGGTGATCAGGAAGATGTTGTCTGGCTGCGGACTCAACTGCTTGATCGACTCAAATACGTTTTCAAGATTGGTGCCTTCTACCGGGATGGTAGTGCCGAGGGTTTCCACCACTTGATTCAACTGCGCGTCATCGGCCACTTCCAGCCAAGAGCCTTCAGTGCCGGGAATCAATGAACGTACTTCGTTGCTGAAGCCGTAGACCTGATACTGACTTGGCGGTGGCAGCCGCGCTGTCAGCCAATCCACGGTTTTGCGAGCCTGGGTCCATTTCGGTGATTTGAGCTTTTCGTCGTCTGCCATGTTGCGGCGACGGATGATGTTGACGATGGTGTTGTCCAGCATCGACGCCGATGTATCGACAAGGATGAGAATACGGTTACCACCAAGAATGAGGCCGGTGAGGTACTGTCGATTGCCTTCACCGATAAAGGCGCGGACATTGTTGCCGGAAAGCTGTTCTTCTTCGGCCCGCAATCGCGCCAGTTCGGCCTCCAGCGTAGTGATTTCTGTTTTCAGCAGGGCAATGGTTTCTTCTTCGGTATCGGAGTCGGATTCAGCCAGAATCAATTCAACGCGCAGCGGATCGAGTTGCTGCTGGATACGGCTGGCGAGCCCTTGCGCAATCGCGAGCCTGTCATCTATTTCCGACAGTGTGTTGCGCACGCGCACGAGACCGGCCTGGCCGTCGCGGATTTCCTCGTCCAGCAAGTCGACTTCCGCCTGCTGCGGCGCATTAGGTATGTTCGCCAGCTGTTTGCTGTGATCCGTTATAAGGAAGATCAGCACGATGGCGCCAAAGCCGCAGGAGATCACGTCGAGGAACGACAGGCTGACCGGATCGAAATTGCGATTGCTTTTCTTTTTTCCACCGCGGCCGCTTGCCATGACGCTACTCCACCACGATCAGTTGCAGCGTCGCATCATGATTATCGAACGCGATGCTGTCGCCGGGTTTGAGGGTGAGGCCATTGTGCAGCGGCGCGCCGTTACAACGGGCGCCGGTGATTCCATGACTTTCAACAGTGAGGCCGCGCGGTGTGCGCTGCAGCACCAGCGATCCATCAAGGTCAGCCACTGCCAGCACGCGCTCGCAGGCAAGTCCGGCAGGGGGAGTGCCAAAAGCCAGTTTACCCTGTGGCAGCGCCACTGCATTGTGACCATGCAGCAGATGGGTGGGTTGGCGCATTAGGGGTGTGGTTGCTGTTTTTTTGTCGGTGCCAAGCGACAGGCGGGTGACGAATCCCAGTGCTTCACCGGGGCGCAGCAAGGCTGAGCGATGATGCAGTGCCACCTGCAGTGCAGCATCATCGGCAATCGCTGTGATGGCGGGAAACGCCGCGGCAAGTCCGGGCAGCGCCAGATGTGCAGCGTGCACATGCAGCGTGGTGGTGTCTGATCGCAGCGATGGCAGTTCGCGCGAGATGCGGGCAAACAAGGCTTTGGTGCGCTGCTGGAACTGATCGTAATTGATAAGGGCCTGGTAAGACGTGCCTTTGTGGTTGATATCAAGCAGCAGTTCGCCCTGGATACTGCTGGCCGCAAGCCAGGTGTCGAGCTGGTCGGCTATGTACTGTTCGGTTTCAGCGCTATGGGTTGGATCAAAGCGACTCTGCTGCAGAAAGGCATCGGTGACAGCGCTGATCCAGGCGTCCTGCAGCGCAACAATACCGGCACCCGGTACCTGCACCACTTTCACTTTGGCCAAAACGCCATCCTGCACGATGAAGGCAATCAGCACCGCCTGATGCAATTGCAGATCGAGCACGATGCAATCGGGAGAGCCAGTGCTTGCTGCCTGCAGCAGCGAGTGATCCACCAGACCATGCACGGCTACGCCGGTTTGTTTCAACACACCGAGCAATACGCCGAGTTGGGCGCGTGTGTAATGGGCGGGAGCCGCCACCAGTGTCGGAGTGTCGGCAGCGAGGCCTTGCAGCAACAACTGCAGTTGACTGTAGGCAAGGTCGGCATGGTGGCGGAACAGTTTGGTCTTGTTCTGCAGTGGATCGAGACTGAGTTGGTGCCAGAACTGATTGAAATTCTGGCGCGGATGCAAGCGCGCCATGCGCCGCGCGGCATCGCCGAATACGGGGTCCTTGCCGGCAATATTGGCCCAGCCCGGACTCTCGACGACTATGCCTTGCTCATTGCGCAGGCAAAGCCGACTGTCTTTCAGTTCAATCAGGCTCACGCTGTCTCCCGCTCAGGTACCTGCATGTGGCGGATCAGGTGGCTGTCACAGTAATTCTTGCTGTTCAGCACCAGGCGGTCCTGCATCAACTGCAACTGGTACAGCAGGAACATGATGAAGATGCTGACGACCAGCGCGATCAAAGTGGAGTTGAAGGCAACGCCGAGGCTGACCGTTACGCCCATTACGTCACCTTGCACGGCTTGCTGCGCCTGCGACAGCGCCTGGCCGATGCCGCGTACCGTGCCGATAAACCCGATCGACGGAATTGCCCACGCGATGTAGCGCACGATGGTGAGTTCGTTGTCGAGCCGGTTGGCTTCGTTGTCGCACACATCGTTGACGACGCTGGAGACGTCGGCAATGTTGCGGGTGGAACTGAAGCGGTGCAGCGCCGCCAACAGCGCGCGTGGCAGCAGGAATTCGCGTTCTTCGGGCGGCAATGCCTGCAATGGCCGTGCGAAGTCGCGGGTGTCCTGCGGCAGGATGCTGATGCCATCAGTGGTGTTGAGCAGTGAGCGGTCGAGCAGGCGGGTTTCGATGAGGTTGCGACGGATCTTGAGACCGAGAATCGCAAAGGCCCACAGCGTCAGGATCACGCAGGATTCCTGTTCGTAGTCTTTCAGGATCACGTAGATTGATTGTGGCGGTACGTAGCTGGAATCCTGCTCATACATTGCCGCTTGCTGCGCCAGCACCGCCTCCGAATTCGGGCGTATCACCGCTACGTACACCGCGTGCACGACAATCAGCGAGATGATCAGCGAGAACACCTGGTAGATGAAGTCGGAAAAAAGTCCTTGTTGTTTCATGAGTGCGGTTCCGGATCAGATATCGGCTGGGAAGGACACGGACAGGTCCTCGGAAATTTCGACAGTGGGGACGAAGGTGTCGTCGGCGGCGAGGGTGCCGGGGGTTTGGTCTTCGGCGGCGCTGTCCGCGGTGGCGGCGGCTGCGGCATTGGGTTCAGCTTCAGTAACTTGAACTTCGCCAACTTCTGCAGCGGGAACTTCAACAGCGGGAACTGCCTGCTCTGCAGCCAGTAGCGGCAGCGCCATGGCTGCGAGCAGCGTGGTGAGGAACATCATGGGCAAAGATTTACGCATCTCATTCCCCAAGATAACGCGCAACACGGAAGCCCACATCATCACGCGCGGCATTGTGGTAATCGCGGAATGACAGGCGCAACTCAGTCACAGTGCCGTGCGCCCACGACGAGCCCTTGATTACGTGATAGGTGCCGCTCGCAGGTCCGAGTGGATCCTGCTGCACTTCGGTGCCCACAGTGCCGACGGTGCCGTACCAGTCATGCACCCATTCGGCCACGTTGCCACCGATGTCATAGAAACCATTGGCATTGGCAGCAAAACTGGAAACCGGCGAGGTACCCATATAGCCGTCGTCGTAGTCGCGCAGGATGCGGCCGAGGAAATTACCGGCAGAGACGTCGGCATAGTTGCCCTGATTTGCGGGCGGTGGCAATTCGGCGCCCCAGGGAAACCGCAGCAGCGAAGCGGGATCGCCGTTGACGCGTGCTACCCAGTCCCATTCGGCCTCGGTCGGCAACCGGTAGCCGGTGCTGTCGGGATTGACGCCGGTGATCGTCTCGCCATCCACCACATAAAAAGCCGGCAGGCCTTCCTGCTGACTCAACCAGTTGCAGAACAGTGCGGCTTTTTCCCAGGTCACTTGCACCACTGGCTGGGTGGCATTGGCCAGCGTGCGGCCTTCGACCACGCCGGAGCTGTGTTCCTTGTCGAAGAGCGCGAACTGGCTGTTGGTCACTTCGGTGAGCGACATGTAAAAAGGTTTGCTGAGGCTGACATTGCGCAATACTTCGTTGGCCTGGCGGCCGGCTTCGCGGCGTGAGGCGCCGAGAGTGAAATTGCCGGGATAGATCAGCTTGAGTTTGAGGTCACCTGTCGCCGCTATCTCGGTCTTGATGTTTTCCTGCCGCTGTTGTTCCAGCGTCTTCAGGCTCACCACCAGCTGTTGGGCAAGGCCGGGGCGCGAGATGAAAGTAGTGGAGTACGGCACATAGCCGTCCTTGCGAATCTCAATGGTCTGGCTGGCAGCGAGCAGTTCGATCTGCTGGTCAGCGCGCCCGCGCAACTGGCCGTTGATGTAGAGCTCGGCATCGGCTGGCGTGGCGCTGATGCGCACGCTGCTGGTGATTGGCTCCAATTCAACAGCCACAGTGCTTTCATCTGCTGCGCTGGTGCGTACGGCGCGGCTGGCTTCCTGGTAACCGTTGAGGAAGAACACCACGTTGTGATTGCGGCCGGGAGCGAGAGTCAGCTCGATTGGGGTCTGGCCGCGGAAAGTACCGTCGACAGTCACGTTGGCACCGCCGGGCGTTGAGCGCAGCATCACGAGGCCGTCGGCCGGCTCCAGTGGAATAGCAGGCAGGTTCTGGTCTTCACGCGCTACTACGGTAAGCGTATCTGTCCATGCTTTGTGCGCTGCCAGTTTGACGATGACTTCATGTTCGCCTTCGAGCACTTCTGTCTGCAGCGGGGTCGGTCCGATGTCGACGCCGTCGATGGTGACAGTGGCACCGGCGGGAGTCGTCGTGAAGGCAATGTCAGCCCACGCCGGCAACAGTTCGGCGTCGAGCCGTTGTTGCTGGCGCTTGCCTTCCATCGTCAGCGCGGTTTCAAAAGTTTCGTAGCGTTCCTTGCGCAACTGCACCGTGTGGTCGCCGGCGGCCACTTCAAAGCCGCTGAGCGGAGTAGTGCCCACCACGCGACCATCGATGACGACGTCGGCACCACTGACACTGCCGGTCGCTACATCCAGCAAGCCGGGCAGTGGTGTCAGTTCTATGGCAAATGTTTGTGCCTGTTCGGGACCTACCGTAATGATGCCGGCGTATTCCTGGTAGCCCTCGGCACTCACGCTGACGTCGATATCGCCTTCCAGCACCAGGTAGCGCGGCCCGATCTGCAGGGCGAGACCGCCATCGACATCCAGTTCGCTGCCAATCGGTGCTACATCGAAAAAAACCGAACGTGCAGACAGCACAAACCAGCCGGCGGCAAGGAATACTGCAAGCGCACTACCAAGCGCTGCCCGTGCAGGATTGATGGTGAAAGCGGCACTTTTGCGCTGTGCATCCAGTGGAACGAAATCCACTGCTTCGATCGGAGCATTGTCGTCAGGCAATTCGTGTGGTGAGTTGGATTCCGACATGGTGGAGCAGTATCCCGTTTCAGATGGTGTCGTTGCAGCTTACGGTGATCTGCACGCCCTGGCCGTCGAGGCCGACGACAAATTCCTGCCGGACATCGCGATAGCCGGCACGCACACCGACTGCAACATAACTGCCGGGTGGCAGGCTGACGGTCTTAGTGGTCAAGAGTCCGAGTTCGCCTACGCCGTACAGCGTTACTGTGGTCTGGCCGTCAGACTGTATCGTCACATCAACCGGCACTTTTGCGCGCGCCAAAAAGGCCTGCACCTGCTGTAGCTGGCTTTGCAGTTTCGGCCCGGGTGTCAGCAGCGTGGTGGCATCGCGCAGCACTTGTTCAGTCTGCGCATACACGGCGTCGTCGCCGAGCCGCAGCGGATTGGCGATGGTGTCAGTCAGAAAGTTGTCGAGATTGGTGCGACTCTGCGTGCGGCGTTGGCCGGTCTGCACGTCGACCAGATTCGGATCGATCACCAGCGCAGCGTTCCAGGCGGCAAGTGCAGTGGCCCAGTCTTCATTGGCTTCAGCGACAGTGGCGGCATTGATCTGCACGGTGATGGCGCTCAGTGTCTGCTGGTCTTTCGCCTGTTGCAGCGCAGCGGCTACTTCGCTGGAGCCGGGGCGCATGCTGCCCGCTTGTTCAAAGGCAGCTTTGGCAGCCTCGGCATTGCCGGCCTGCAGTGCGGTAAACCCACGCGACATTACCGCCGCAAAGTTCTGGTTGGCCTGGGCAGTGGCGATACCGGCGAGTGCCTGCTTTGCAGGCTCGTGGGCGGGATCAAGCGCAATGGCTTGTTGGAAGCGGTCACGTGCATCGTCGAATTTGCTGTCTGCCTGCAGTGCCTCGCCCTCGTCCATCAGCGCCAGCACCTTATCCAGCACTCGCGCACGCTCCATGCCTTGCACGGCATCGCTGCTGTTGGGATCAAGCAGTATGGCCACACTGAACGCGGCATCAGCAGTGGTGGCATCGCCGGCGGCAAGTGCAGCAGTGCCTTCCGCCATGCGGGCGGCGAATACATCGGCAGTACTGCTACTGATGGTTTGCATTGCCGTCAGTGCCTGTTGATACAGCGCGATGGCTTGTTCGTATTGCTGTGCACTGTAGGCAGTATCGCCTTGTTGCGCGATAGTGAGTGCGGCGGTGTAGGCGTCGCCGGCCCATTGCTGTACTTGTTGCTTATCCAGTGTTTCCTGCAGGTCGAGCAGGGGAGCCAGCGCATCCTGCGCCTGCTGGCGAAAGCGCATGCGCTGCGCTTCGGCAAATGGTGCGGCTTCGGCAGGGGCGGCAGCGGTGGCTGCAGCAGCAACAACTACTGGCGGTGGCGCTGCCGGCTGCACCATGGAGGGCAGCACAAACACAACGCCGACGGTCAGCACCAGCAGCAGCGCAAAAATGCCCCACAACGCTTTGTTGTTGCGCTGCTGGGCCTGCTGCAGTAGTTGCTGGTCCCCGAAACCCAGCGGAGGTGATTCGTAGCGGACGGGATCGGAAGGCGGGTTATTGCTGTCGTTCATCATCACTGTCTGTCTGGAATTGCTGCTGGCGCCGGTGTCGTGTTCAGGTCGCTGGCGGGGACACTGCCTTGCACTTCGGCGGCGTAGATGTCGGCGAGGATTTCGCGCCACTGCGTGTATTGCTCTTGCACGCTGCCTGTCAGCGTCACCACCCGTTCATCAAGTTCTATGGTTTGCGGAGCGATTTCGGATTCGAGTGAGTTGCCAAGCTCGGCGAGGGTTTCCACCTGCAATTGGGCTTCATCGCGCTTGTTGAAAGCATCCTTGATGAGGAACCCGCCGCCAAACAAACCACCGTAGGCTGAGTACTGCACGGCCGCGTTGTTGCTCTGGGTGGCCGCAAGCCCTCCGACGATGGCGGCGACTCCCAACACCATGTTGCGGGTGGCCTGCGCGCGCAGTTTGTCGTACTTCATTACTTCAGCATAGCTCTCGCGACGGAAGCTGGTGTAAGGGCCCTGCATCTGGCGTACGTAGTTGCCGTAGTAATCCTGCAATGCGTCGATATAGAGATAGTCACGCTCGCGGATATTGTCGATACGGTTGAGCATCGGGTCGTTCTCGGCTGGCATCCGCGTCAGTTCGAGCAGGCCGTTGCGATTGGTCGTGAGGTATTGATCGAACGCCTGTGGCGCGAAGCTCTTGGCGAACTGGATGCGTGAGACGGTGCGGATATTCACCAGTTGCTGCCGGTCCAGATTCTGCTGGCGGTACTCAAGCATGTCGTTGGCGATGCGGTTGAACAGACCCTGGAACGGATCATCGCTGCTGCGCTGGCGCGGGTCGTAGCTGTACTTGCTGACGACTTCTTCATATTCCTTGTGCAACCACACCTTGCCGGTGGCATCTTTCACGTCTACCTGCACCACCATGGTTTCGCCATCGCTCTGGAGGATGGTGCCGGTGACGGCGACATCGGCGCTGGTAAGGTCGTTCGGGTTCACGCGCACGACGCCCCAGGCACCACTGCCCTGCAGCGTTTGCGCCAGCTGGTACGACATGAACTGGGTTTCTGCCATGCGCACGTCGGCGAAGGTCAGTTCTTCGCGATTGTTGGGGATCTCATCCAGCCCGGGCTCGAAGATGCCGATGCTGACATCGAGCAGCTCTTCTTCGGCAACGCTGGCGGCTTCGGTGACGATCGCCGTCACCGTGGTGGACTTCACTGTTTGCGTACTACAGCCGGCCGAGGCACCAATGGCCAGCAGCAGTGCAGCGGCCAACAGCGTGCGTTGGTGTAGGGGGCGGCAGACTTCGGTGGCGGCTTTCATGACGGCTTGCATAACTACATCCAAATGACGGCAGTGCTATTGGCTCAGACCGGTGTACTTCCGATATTCGTCCCACAATTTTTCGCGCAATACCGGATCGGGTTCGTGCATGGCGGCTTCGCGCAGCTGGCGGGCGACGACATCGTCGTCATCACCGCTCGGGATATCGGCAGGGGCCGCAAAGGTCGGTTGGCTCGCGGTTGAAAAGTCACCCTCGCGGGTGGCACCACCGCCCGGCATTGTGCCGTTGCCGCCTGAGCCACCGGAACTGGCGGAGGCCACCACAATGGAGCCCTCGCCGAACGCGCCGTCGGCGCCTTCTGCACCGCCTTCAGCTCCTTCCCCGCCACCTCCACCGCCAGTACCCATAACCTGGCTGCCGGCTTCGTTGGCTTCGGCTTCGGCCTTTTGGCGTTCACCGATGATCATCCCGTCGAAAGTGCCATAGCTCTTCTCGAGCTGGCCATCGAGCACGGCGCGGCGTTCGGCGGCTGTCATCACGCTGCCGCCGGCGCGGCCGAGGCCGCCAAAGGGATCGTTGCCATTGAAGGTGCCATCGGCACCAACCTGGCCGCCCCCGGCGCGGGCGCCACCCGCATTGCCTTGGGCGCCAGTGCCTTGCGAGCCACCGCCGGCGAGAACATCGTTGGAGCTGCCGCTTTGGCTGCCGGTGCCGGTCGATCCGGGCATGCCCGGCATACTTCCCGGAATGGGTAGCCCGGTGGCAGGATCAATAGAAGGCAGCGGAACGCCGTTGACCGACACGTTGACGTCGACGCCTCCGTTTTCGCCTTGCTGGCCCTGGTCGCCGCCGGGCTGGCCACCCGCCGAGCTGCCGACTGACGAATCTTGCGAATCCGGAATGCCATCGCCGTCTGTGTCACTGCTGCTGCCAGAGCTGCTGGAGGAGCTGGACGTCGACGACTGCGAACCCGGCCGGTTGGCGCTCGGCGTACTGGCGGTGCTGCCGCCCTGGCTGGAGCTGGTGGAGCCGGGAAACGATGGCGTCGATGAGCCGCTCTGGCCGGAACTGCTGGCGCTGGGCATGGAGGGGCTTGAACTGGAAGAGCTCGAGCTGGACGAGCTGGAACTTGAAGAACTTGAGCTTGAAGAGCTGGAGCTAGGCGTCGAACGCGAAGACGACGAGCTGCTGCTGGGCTGCGAAGGGGAGGACGGCGAGCCGGACGAAGATGCTGTCGGCATCGACGAAGACGAGCTGCTGGACGAGCTTTGCTGTTCCTCGCAGGCACCCAGCAGCAAACCAAGCGATACCGCCAGAGCCAGCGGGCGCCAGCGCAGGGAACAGATAGTCGAAAGAGCAGACATGGTGGCAGTCTCCGTGTTCGTTTCAGACCTGTTGATCAGTACGCTATGGGTGTCATACGGATACGTGTAAAGTCTGGTTCAGAAAAACAGACCCGGTCGGCTATGCTCTGCCTTCGGCAAGACCAGGTCAACACCCGACGGGAGCATCCGGCCGAGCATCGAGCCACAGGATTCCCGCACTGCCAACTTAGGCGGCCAGCCCTTAACCCGAACTGAATCACAGACGGTGGCAAACGGGCCTCAACATACTGCAGCAAGGGGGAGTCTGATGCCTGAATTACCCGAAGTCGAAACCACCCGGCGCGGCATCCTGCCCTGGTTGCAGGGCAAGAAAATCATGAAGGTGGTGGTGCGCGAGCCCCGTCTGCGCTGGCCCATCTCCACCGAACTCGCCCCCGAACTCGCCGGCCAGACCGTTACTGCGGTCGACCGGCGAGGCAAGTACCTGCTGATGCGGACCCGTAAAGGCACTGTACTGATCCATCTCGGCATGTCCGGCAGCCTGCGGCTTGCCGTGGTGGGCGAACCCCTCAAGAAGCACGACCACGTTGATTTCATACTCGCCAGCGGCCGCTGCCTGCGCTACCACGACCCGCGCCGCTTCGGCTGTATCCTGTGGGTAGAGGGCAATGATGCGGCCAGGCATCCGCTGTTGGCCGAGTTGGGGCCGGAACCACTCAGCAGCGAGTTCACCGGCGACTACCTGCTGGCAAAAGCCGAGGGCAAGACCACGCCGGTAAAGGCGCTGATTATGGACAGCCAGGTGGTGGTGGGCGTCGGCAACATCTACGCCAATGAAGCCCTGTTCGCCGCCGGCATTGACCCTGCCCGCAAAGCCGGCACGCTGACCATTGACCGCTGCGAAGCGCTGGTGCGCGAGATCAAGACCGTGCTCGACCGTGCCATCAATGTAGGAGGAACCACGTTGCGTGACTTTGTTGGCGGCGACGGCAAGCCCGGTTATTTCGCGCAAACGCTGCAGGTATACGGCCGTGGCGGCCAGACCTGTGTCAACTGCATGACCCCCTTGAAGGAAACC
>CAISOD010000308.1 GCA_903887045.1 uncultured Gammaproteobacteria bacterium
TTGCAACGATGGCCTGACATGAATCTTTGCTTTCACCTGTCAGCGCATCACACTTTGCCTTGGCGATGCTGCTGCGGCCCTGGGCCTCGGCGGCGACAACATCGTAATTGGCGTTCGCGGCTTTGACCAAAGCCTCTGCCGTGTCTTCGCGGGCCTCAGCAACATCATTGGCAGTTTCGGTAGGGGTTTCACTGCATGCGCCCAGCAGCAAGGCTGTAAACGCTGCAACAGGAATCAGTCGTCCCATCATGGTAGTGTTCCAGGACGCCAATAGGCGTCTGCATAAAGTAGGTGGCTATGTCGCGCCATTGATTGGCGCGACCCGCTGGCTTACCGGCCTGTAGCAGGCTGATTGGCAAACCCAGTGCCACCTACAGTAGCGAGCGCGCGCGACAGCGTCAGTCTGCTACCGCACATCACCTGTGGTGGATGCACATTCCTGGAGTTACCTGTGTCCGATGTAATCGCGCGCATCGTGGCGCGACCGCTGCGGGTTCAGTTGAGTCCAAGCCGATCGAGCAACGGCTGCACATCCGGCTCAGCGCCGCGGAAGTTGACAAACAGCGTCATCGCATCGTCACTATTGCCACGCGACAACAGGGTGTCGCGAAAATGCTGGCCGTTCTGGCGCGTCATGCCGCCGTTTTCCTTGAACCATTGCACGGTGTCGGCGTCGAGCACTTCGCTCCATATGTAGGAATAGTAGCCGGCCGAATAGCCACCCATGATGTGCGAGAAATAGGTATAGCGGTAACGCGGCGGCAGCGTGTCGAGGTTGGCGCCGGCAGCATCGAGCGCAGCGGCTTCGAACTCCATCAGCTTGTCGGCAGCAGGAACCTGTTCCGGTTTCAATTCGTGCAGCGCCATGTCGGTGATCGATGCCATCATCTGCTCACTGGTAGCAAAACCCTGATTGAACTTCTGCGCGGCCAGCGCCTTTTCGAGCAATGCCTGCGGCATTGCTTCGCCTGTCTGGTAGTGTACGGCGTAGTTCTTCAACACTTCAGGCCAGGTGGCCCACATCTCGTTGACCTGCGACGGATATTCGACAAAATCGCGCGGCACATTGGTACCGGCCAACGTTGGATAGTTCACCTGGCTGAAGAGACCATGCAAAGCGTGCCCGAATTCGTGGAACATCGTAGTCACTTCATCGAAGGTCATCAGCGTCGGTTCGCCAGCCGGCGGCTTCGGAATGTTCAGATGGTTTGCAACCACCGGACTGGTCTCGAGCAACACCGACTGCGGCACGTAGTCGTTCATCCATGCGCCGCCGTTCTTGTTGGAGCGCGCATAGGGATCGAGCAGGAAGATGCCGAGCTGCGAGCCGTCGGCCTCTGTCACATCGAAAACGCGCACATCCGGGTTGTATACCGGCAAATCGAAACGTTCAGTGAAGCTGATGCCATAGATCTGGTTAGCGGCGAAGAACACGCCTTTCTGCAGCACGTTGTTGGCTTCAAAATACGGGCGCAGTTGCGTTTCATCGAAAGCGTAGCGCTGCGCGCGGACTTTCTCCGCATAGTAGGCCCAATCCCATGCAGCCAGCTGGAAGTCGACACCTTCGGACTGGATCATTGCCTGCAGGTCGGCGACCTCCTTGCGGGCATTGCGGATCGCGGGCGTGATCATCGCGCTCAGTCGTTGGTCGACAGCGGTCGGCGTGCGGGCAGTCTGGTCTTCCAGCACGTAAGCGGCATGGTTGTCATAACCCAGTATTTGCGCCCGCTGCGCCCGCAGCAAAGCTGTGCGACTCACTATGATGGTGTTGTCGAATTCACCGCCGCTGCTACCGCGTGCCAGTGACGTTTCCATGATGCGCTGGCGCAGAGCACGGTTTTCCAGCACCGACAGCGACGGTTGGCCGCTGGTATTGAGCAAGGGGATCACGTATTTGCCCGGCAGGTTGCGCTCGGCGGCGGCATCGGTGGCGCCCTGGATTTCGGCGTCGCTCATGCCCGCCAGTTCTTCGCGACTATCGACAACAATGGCAGCGGCGTTGACGCCATTGAGCACGTTCTGGCTGAACTTCGTATCCAGCTCTGCCAGCTCGGTGTTCATCGCTTTCAGTTGTTCCTGCTGTTCTGCATTCAACAGCGCGCCGGCGCGGATGAAGTCGCGGTAATTCTTCTCCAGCAGGCGCAGCGATTCGCCGTCCAGCCCGAGCGCTGTACGCTGGTCGTACACGGCCTTGACGCGGGTAAACAACGCTGCATTCAGCAGGATACTGTCGCTGTGCGCCGACAATTTCGGCGAAATTTCGGTTTCGATGACCTGGATCTGGTCGTTGGTGTTGGCCGAGCTCATCGAGAAGAACACAGTGGCAACGCGGCTCAGCAACTGGCCCGATAATTCGAGCGGCACGATGGTGTTGGCAAAGTTGGGCTGGGCGCTCTGGCCGGTGATGTCGGCAATTTCAGTGAGCTGATCCTGCATGCCTTTCTCGAAAGCGGGCAAGTAGTGCTCGTCGCGGATCAGATCGAAACGCGGATAGTGCAGCGGCAGTTCGCTGGCGGTGAAAA
>CAISOD010000309.1 GCA_903887045.1 uncultured Gammaproteobacteria bacterium
GCAGCCAGGATGACCTGGCTGGTCGGCTCGTCCTTGAGATTGCTCCAGAAATAGCTTGGAATTCCCGACGATTTCAGCGCGTCGAGGTAACTGTACGGTCCCACCTCTTCCCAGAAGGCGTTGCCGGTCAGGGGCGACACACTGTCGCGGAACGGCATGCCATACCAGAGCGCAGCCATCGGCGTGTTGTCGGCATGCTGGGCGACTGCCGCGCGCAACAGGCTGCCGTCGCTGTCGGTGTCCATCGGCATGCTGGCGAGGTCGTCGCTGAGTGGTTCATCGGGACGCGTGTTGAACTGTGCAGTGATGCCGCCATTGCGGACGAAGTCGAATTTGTCGAGATCAGTGGCGCCGGCAAAGATCGCTTTCAGCGCCGGCGGCTGGGTGGATGCCACATGCACCGTAGTACCCCCAAGATAGGAGCAGCCCATCATGCCCACGACGCCGTTGGAAAACGGCTGCGCTGCCAACCACTGTATGAGGTCGTAGCCATCGTAGGCTTCGGTGCGGTCCTGGAAGCCGCGGCGGGAACCGAAGGAAGCACCCTTGCCGCGGATATCGGCTTCGGCAACCACGTAGCCCGCTGCAAACAGCCGCTCGAGTCCGAGCCGTTTCACTTGATCCAGCTGCACGATATTGCCTTCGGCATTGCGATAGCGGGCGCGGTAGGGCGTGAACAGGAAGATGACTGGCTGCGGCGTTGCAAGCGGTTGGCCGTCGATCATCGGCTGGTAGATGTTTACCGCCAGACGGGTGCCGTCACGTACCTCGACATAACGCGAGCTGCGAACAAAGGCTGCGTCGGTCTGGGCCTGCAAAAACGCGGAGGCTCCCACACCAAGCAAAATGCCAAAACAACGGTAAAGCCTGCTGCGCCTCATCGCCTGTCCCCGGACAATCGGCTGGATCAGCCGTGGGTGCGTTCGAACTCGCGCATGAACTCTGCCAGTTTGAGGCAGGCTTTGAGAGGCACCGCGTTGTAGATCGAGGCGCGAATGCCGCCGACTACCTTGTGGCCTTTCAGCGCATACAGCCCGTTGGCGAGTGCCTGTTGCAGGAACAGCGCAGTGAGCTCTTCATTCGGTAATACCCAGGTCGCATTCATGCGTGAACGGTGATCGGGATGGGCGGTGCCACGATAGAAGCCGGACGAGTCGATTACCTGATAGAGGGTTTGTGCTTTCTCTTCATTGATCCTGCCCATCGCTTCGGTGCCGCCCTCGTCTTTCAGCCACTGCATGACGAGACTCATCACATAGATGTTGAAGGTGCTGTTGGTGTTGGCAAGCGAGTGGTTCTTGACGTAGGTCGACCAGTCGAGCAACGACGGCGTACGCTCCATCGCATGGCCCACCAGATCATCACGCACGATCACGAGCGCAGTGCCGGCCGGGCCCAGATTCTTCTGCATGCCAGCGAACACCACACCGAGTTTGCTGAAGTCGACGGTGCGCGAAAAAATATCCGAAGTCGCATCCACCACCAGCGGCATGTCGCCCATATCCGGCAATTCACGGTATTGCGTGCCGTAGATCGTATTGTTGCTGGTGATATAGGCGTAGGACGCATCGTCGTCGACCATGTCGCGCGTGAACGCGGGAATTCGATCGTACTTGGTGTCGCGGCTGTGGCTGGCAATAACAATGTTGCCGTAGCGCTGTGCCTCGATATTGCCGAGGCGCGAGAAATGGCCGGTTTCACAATACACGGCTTTGCGTGCCGGCTTGCGCGCCAGCAGGTTCATCGGCACCGCAGCAAACTGCATCTGCGCGCCGCCATGGGTATACAGAATCTGGTAATTGGCCGGCAGTCTGGCCACTTCGCGCACCAGCTCGTCACAACGCGCCAGCACCGCTTCGAACTCCTTCGACCGATGGCTGATCTCGATCAGCGAGACCCCCATGTTGTTGAAGTTGAGGAAGTCGCGCTGCACTTGCTGCATCACTGGCACCGGCAGCATCGAAGGGCCGGCACCGAAGTTGTAGACGGGATCGTTCATGCGAGGTGTCTCACAATAATCAAGGGTTATGAACCCGGAGTCAGGGTAGTCAGAGTCATGTTCTACGCAGCGAACAAGAACTCGGGTTTACCCTCAACCATGTTTTTGGAATCGGCCGGCACCGAGGCCAACCAAAAGCCTAAACAGTCCACACCTTGATCACATGATTGATGGCGCGGATATCAGCCAGCGCGTCGTCCGAAATCCCACCTTCAATGTCGATCAGGTTGTAGGCGATGTCACCGCGGCTCTTGTTCAACATGTCCATCACGTTGATGTCGCGGTCAGCCAGGATGGACAGGATCTGCCCCAGCATGCCCGGCACGTTCTGGTTTACGATTGCCAGCCGCTTGCCGGACGAACGTTCGAGCTGCAGGTTGGGAAAGTTCACCGAGTTGCGGATGTTGCCGTGCTCAAGGAACTCGCGCAGCTGGTCCACTGCCATCACGGCGCAGTTGTCTTCGGCCTCGTCGGTGCTGGCGCCGATGTGCGGCATCAGGATGGTTTTCGGATGGCCAAGCAACGCCGGAGTCGGGAAGTCGGTGACATAGCACGACAGGCGACCGGAATTGAGACCGTCGAGCAGGGCGTTGTCGTCAACGATGGCGTCGCGCGAGTAATTCAGCAGCACGGCACCGGTCTTGAAGTAGTTGATGACCTTGCGGTCGATCAGGTTGCGGGTGTTCTCGAGTACTGGCAGATGCAGGGATACGTAATCAGAACGCGAGATCAGCGAGGTGATGTTTTCCTGCTTCTCCACCTGGTTGGCCACCCTCCACGCTGCATCGACTGACAACGCGGGGTCATAGCCGAGCACTTTCATACCGAGCTGGATGGCGATGTCCGCTACCAGCGCGCCGATGGCGCCGAGGCCGACAACCCCGATGGTCTTGCCGGCCAGTTCGCCGCCTTTGAAATTCTTCTTGTGGTGTTCCATCAACTGGTTCAGATCGGCATAGGGCGTTGATGGGCTCTGCTGGTTGATCCACTGGATGCCCGGCAGTACACCGCGGGCGGCAAGCAACATGCCGCACAGCACCAGTTCCTTCACCGCGTTGGCGTTGGCACCTGGCGAGTTGAACACCACCACCCCGGCCTTGGTGTACTCTTCGACCGGAATGTTGTTGGTGCCTGCCCCGGCTCGCGCAACTGCTTTGAGAGTAGGGTGCAGCTGTTCGGCGGTCAGCACGTGGCTGCGGACGAGAAGGGCGTCGGGCGTGCCGACGTCGGCGCCTACCTGGTAGGTCTGGTGCGGGAAGCGCGACAGGCCCTTGTCGGATATCTGGTTGAAGGTTTGGACTTTGTACATCGAACTCACTTTTTTGGGGGGCGCAGGCTCCAAAACACGGCAAGTCGGCGCAAACAGAGGCCGGGCCTTTATACAAAGATTGCGCCCGAATTGCCAGCCGCGGTCGGCGCTTCGGCGCCAATGCAACGGTATGTGCACAGGTGTTTATGGCTGCTGCTGACAACTCATGGTTTGTCTACATGCTGCGTACCGGCAGTGGCGCGCTCTACACCGGTATAACCACCGATACGGCACGTCGTCTGGCGGAGCACCAGAGTGGTAAACGCGGGGCCCGCAGCCTGCGCGGCAAAGGTCCGCTGACGCTGGTGTGGCAGCTGCCTGCAGAGAATCGCGCCGCGGCCAGTCGACTGGAAGCGAAACTGAAACGGCTGGGCAAACACGACAAGGAAAGAATAGTGAGGGGCGAGCACCAAGCGGAGCTATAATTGCCGGCCAAACAGAACGCGCTACACGATCCGGAATTCCGCCATGAACAGCCAGCAGCAAGTCACCGTCAAACAGCAGATGCAGGCCCTGGGCCAGCAGGCACGCGCTGCATCGCGCGTGGTCGCTGCCGCCGACACCAACATCAAGAACCGTGCACTGCTGGCCATGGCCGAAGCCTTGCGCACTGCCACCACTGCATTGATTGAAGCCAACGAAAAAGACCTCGCTGCCGGCCGCGCCAAAGGGCTCGACGCCGCCATGCTGGATCGTCTGGAACTGACACCGAAGCGTATTGCCGGCATGATCGAAGGACTGCAACAAGTGGCAGCGCTGGCGGACCCGATCGGCGAGATCACCGACATGCGCTACATGCCGAGTGGCATTCAGGTAGGCCGCATGCGGGTGCCGCTCGGTGTTATCGGCATCATTTATGAATCGCGCCCGAATGTAACGGTGGAAGCGGCCAGCCTCTGCCTCAAAGCCGGCAATGCCTGCATCCTGCGTGGCGGCTCGGAAGCCATTCACTCCAACACTGCCATCGCTGCCTGCATCAGCCAGGGCTTACAGGCTGTTGGTTTGCCGGCCACCGCAGTGCAAGTGGTGGAAACCACTGATCGGGCGGCAGTCGGTGAATTGATCACCATGCCGCAGTATGTCGACGTCATCGTGCCGCGTGGCGGCAAGGGCTTGATCGAACGCATCAGCAAAGATGCACGCGTGCCAGTAATCAAGCATCTGGACGGCGTTTGCCATGTGTATATAGATGATGAAGCGGATATCGCCAAAGCGATTCCAGTGGCGATGAATGCCAAGACCCATCGTTATGGCGTGTGCAACGCCATGGAAACACTGCTGGTGCATTTCGGCATTGCCGAAAAGGCGCTGTTGCCGCTGATGGCGCTGCTGCAGGAGAAAGGCGTCGAGCTGCGCGGCTGCGACCGCACGCGTGCAATTCTTTCCGGGGTCAAACAAGCCAGCGAGGATGACTGGTATGCAGAATACCTGGCGCCCATTCTGGCCATCCGCGTGGTCGACAGTCTCGACGACGCCATTGCCCACATCAACAAATACGGCTCCCAGCACACTGATTCGATAGTCACCGAGAGTTATACCAAGGCGCGTCGTTTCCTGCGCGAAGTCGATTCGAGCTCGGTGATGATCAATGCGTCGACGCGCTTCGCCGATGGTTTTGAATACGGCCTTGGGGCCGAGATCGGTATTTCCACTGACAAAATCCACGCGCGCGGCCCGGTTGGTCTTGAAGGGCTGACGTCACAGAAGTACGTCGTGTTCGGCGACGGCCATGTGCGCAGCTGAAACCACTGCCGTCGCTGCCCCCTTGTCCACTGCCTCCCGTCTCGAATCGCCTCGCCGCATTGGCGTGTTGGGCGGCATGTTCGATCCTGTTCATCTCGGCCACACCGGCGCAGCCCGATTTGTGCAGCAGGCACTGGGCCTGGAAAAAGTAGTATTGGTGCCTTGCGGCAACCCGGTGCATCGTCAGCCACCGCAGGCTTCGGCGCCTGAACGCTGCGCGATGGTGGCGCTGGCTATTGCGGGTGAACCCTCGCTGCAGCTCGACAATCGCGAATGCCGGACCCATGCAGCGTCCTATACCGTCGATACCATCGTCGCGTTGCGGGCGGCGCAGCCAGGCACCAGCTGGCACCTGCTGGTTGGTGTTGATGCCTTCCTCAGCCTGCCGTCCTGGAAGCAGTGGCAAACGCTGCTCGACCTGGTGAATCTGGTAGTGATGACGCGACCTGGTTACCCGCTGGAGGAGAGCAGCATAGCGCCGGCATTGCTCGTCGAGTGGCAGCGGCGCCATCTGGCCGACGCTGACGATCTTGCCAGTGTGACGCAGGGAGCCATTGTTACGGTCGATGTGAAAACCCCCGACCTGTCCTCCACCCGTGTACGCGAGCTGGTAAAGACAGGCGGAGACCCCGGTTCTATACTGGGTCCTGTACTGCACCCCGCCGTGGCTGCCCACATCCGCAGCCACGGGCTTTACCTGCCTGGAGATCAAGATTGAAAGCCAAAAAATTGCGCGACTTCGTTGAAACTGCCGTTACCGACCTGAAAGGCCAGAACATCGTCATCATGGACATCTCGAAGATGTCTTCGATTGCCGACTACATGCTGGTAGTGACCGGTACCTCGAACCGTCATGTGCGTTCTCTGGCCGGCGAAGTGGAAAAACGCTGTAAAGAACAAGGAGTTGCGATCCTGGGCATGGAAGGCCAGGACGGTGCCGAATGGGTGTTGCTCGATCTCGGTGATGTCATCGTACACGTGATGCAGGCCGCCACCCGCAAACTGTATGACCTCGAATCCCTCTGGAAGTTGACGCCCGCCAAGTAAGCGGTCCTGTCCATGAAGTTCATGCCATGAAACTCACACTGGTATCTGTGGGCAGCAGGATGCCGGCCTGGGTCGAGGCCGGTGTAGCCGAATACCGCAAGCGGCTTCCGCGTGATTTCGAGCTGCAGGTCATCGAAATTCCCCTGTCGCAACGCAGCAAGACCACCAATTTGCCGCAGGCGATAGCTCGTGAGGGCGAAGCCTGCATGAAGGCAGTGGGGAGCGATGATTACCTCATCGCGCTGGAGGTGAAGGGCAAGGCCCTGAGTACCGAGCAGCTTGCCAGCCGACTCGGCACCTTGCGCGATGAAGGCCGCAACGTGTCGCTCCTTGTTGGCGGACCCGACGGGTTGGCCCCCGCCTGCCTCGCTGCAGCTGATCTGCAATGGTCACTGTCGGCACTCACCTTCCCGCATCCGGTAGTCCGCATCATCGTCGCCGAACAGCTGTACCGGGCCTGGAGCCTGCTCAACAATCATCCCTACCACCGGGCCTGAGTCCGCCCACAGAATCTGGGGGAAAATCAGCAAGATGCTGTCAATTGTTCGCGTGCAACGGTACTATCACGGTAGTTTTACGGCACTGGGCTTTATCTTCTCTCCCACAAAAAACAGACATGACCGAACGCCATATCCTCAAAGATCACAACGTGGAGAGACGAGTATTCCTCTCGCGGTTGTTCATCGGCGCCGGTATTGCAGCAGTGCTGGTGTGTGTGTTGATCAGCCGCATGGTGTACCTGCAAGTCGAGCAGCATGCGTACTACACCACCAAGAGTGACAGTTACCGCATCCATACCCTTCCGGTTGCCCCGAACCGTGGTCGCATCTACGACCGCAACGGCATCCTGCTCGCTGACAACAAGCCGAGCTACAACCTTACGGTAGTCAAGGAAAGCGCGCGCAGCATCGACGAGAGTCTTGATCTGCTGGCGACAATGATTGAGCTCACTGAAGACGATCGTGAAAAGCTGCAGGGCCGCTTGAAGCGACGTCCGGTTCCATTCTCTTCAGTTCCGGTGCGTTTGAATTTGAGCGAAGAAGAAATTGCAAATATTGCAGTCAATCAATTTCGTTTGCCCGGCTTCGCCATCGAAGCCCAGTTGGTGCGTCACTATCCGCAAGGCGAGTTGATGGCGCACGCGATCGGCTACATCGGCAGTATCAGCGAAGAAGAAATGAAAACGCTGGATCCGGTGAACTACAAAGGCACCGATGAAATCGGCAAGATCGGTGTCGAACGTTTCTACGAAGACATACTCCACGGCACGGTCGGTTATGAGCAGGTCGAGAAGAACGCCAGCGGTCGTATCATGCAGGTGTTGTCGCGCACCGATCCGGTTGCCGGCCAGGACGTTGTGCTGCATCTGGACAGCAAGTTGCAGAAAGCCGCGGTGGATTCGCTCGGTGAATTCAAGGGCGGCGTGATCGCGCTGGATCCCGCCACCGGCGGTGTGCTGGCCATGGTCAGCAAGCCATCATTCGATCCGAATTTGTTCATCGGCGGCATCAGTCGTGCCGACTACGCCAGGCTCAGCAAGGACAAGAACACACCGTTGTTCAATCGCGCGCTCGGCAAATACTCGCCTGGATCTACCATCAAACCATTCCTCGGTCTTGCCGCGCTCGACACCGGACTGCGTACTCGGGAATACACGGTCAGCGATCCAGGTCACTTCCATATCGATGGCAGCAGTCACGTTTACCACGATTGGACGTGGTGGGTGAATCGCAGCGGTCATGATCTCGTTTCGCTTGAACGCGCAATCTATCAATCCTGTGATGTTTATTTTTTCGATCTTGCTACCGACATGAGCATCGACACCATGCACGACTTCCTCGCGCAGTTCGGTTTCGGTCGCAACACCAGCATCGACATTCCGCAGGCCAGCAACGGCACCTTGCCTTCGACCCAGTGGAAGCGCGATGCGATGGGGCAGCCGTGGTATCCGGGTGAAACAGTCAACTCGTCGATCGGTCAGGGGTACACAGAAACCACGCCGCTGCAGCTCGCTACCGCTACCATGCTGATGGCCAATCACGGCAAGTGGCACCAGCCGGCAATGGTCAAACGGCTGGGACTCAACAGTCCCGATATTGAACGCACGAGTGAGTACCCGGATATCCAGGTCCAAAATGCAGACGACTGGACGTTCATCGGCCATGCCATGTCGGAAGTCGTGCACAAGGGCACCGGCGGTTATCGCAATACCGGTACTGCCTATCCGTATATTGCCGCCAACAACCCGCTGGCATATACGATGGCCGGCAAATCCGGCACTGCCCAGGTGAAATCGATGCCGGCAGACTTCAAAAAGAGTGATCTGGTGCCGGAGGAGTACCGTGACAACGCACTTTTCATCGCGTTTGCGCCGGTCGAAGATCCCAAGATCGCGGTTGCTGTGTTCGTTGAACACGGAGAAAGTGGTAGTTCAATTGCCGGACCGATCGCCCGCCAGATCATTGATGCCTATTTGCTTGATGAGTCCGGCAAGCTGAAGCCAGAATTCACGCCGCCAGCTCCCTTGCCTACCGCTCCGATGTTGAGCGCCAGCGCCCCTTGAGGCGAAGCACCCTGTGCTGACACCCGAAGCCCGTAAATTCACCGGCAGTCTTGGCGCCGGGCTCGAACGCAAACGCCCGTGGTCTGAACGCTTGCATGTCGATCTGCCACTGTTGTGTGCTCTGGTGATATTGCTCGGCTTCGGCCTGATGGTGCTTTACAGCGCCACCAACCAGAACCTGCCCGAAGTAAGGCGCCAGGTATCCTTCATTGGCGTGGCTTTCATCGCCATGTTCACTGTGGCGCAGTTCGATGTGCGTTGGCTCAAGCTGTGGGCACCGTGGATGTTCCTTGGTGGTGTCATGTTGCTCGGGGCAGTGCTGTTGTTCGGTGAAGTAACCAACGGCGCGCGCCGCTGGATCGACCTTCCGGGGTTGCCGCGCTTCCAGCCCAGTGAAGTGATGAAAATCCTGGTGCCGCTGACCGTGGCTTCATTCCTCTCGCGCCGGGTAATTCCGCCCACGTTCCTGCAATTACTTGCCTGTATCACAATCATCGGTGTGCCGGTGGTGCTGGTTGCCATCCAGCCTGATCTCGGTACTGCGTTGTTGATCACAGTGGCAGGCATGTTTGTACTGCTGCTGGCCGGCCTGCGCTGGAAATGGGTGTTTCTCGCGCTCACGCTGGCAGTAGTGGCTGCGCCGGCGCTGTGGGTTTTCTACATGGACGATTACCAGAAGAACCGCATCCACACTTTCCTCGATCCTGAACGTGAGCCGCTCGGCGCCGGCTGGAACATAATCCAGTCGAAGACCGCGATCGGCTCAGGTGGCATCTATGGCAAAGGCTGGTTGAACGGCGTGCAATCCCGACTCGACTACCTGCCGGAAGGGCAGACCGACTTCATCGTTGCCGTGCTGGCAGAGGAGTTCGGCCTGGTGGGCATCATGTTCCTGCTGACACTATATATTGTGATTATTGGACGTGCTCTGTATATTGCTGGTGTTGCGCAGGATTTGTTTGCACGCCTGTTGGCGGGCAGTTTAACGCTGACATTTTTCGTTTACGTCTTCGTCAACATAGGCATGGTGTCGGGGTTGTTGCCAGTGGTGGGCGTGCCGTTGCCGCTGGTCAGCCTGGGAGGGACCTCCATCATCAGTTTGATGACGGGGTTCGGGATCCTGATGTCCGTTCACACCCATCGCACTGCGCGCATTGGTTACTGAGCGCCTGGTAACGGAGCGCACGGCCATAAATCACTTTGTTTTTGAAGCAGGAGTTAGACACCCGTGACCCTCGGGTCAGTCCCTTGCAGATTCGCTGTTGTCGTTCTGGCTGTCATCCTGACAGCTTGTCGTTCCGCCGCCCCTCCCCAAACCTCATCGGCACCGGCTGCTGCCGGCAATAATGGTGGCCGCTACGTATTGGAGAACGATATTGCGGTGAACGAGCCGATTGATCTGGACGCTATCCGTGAAGTGGTGCCGAAGATTGAATCCCGCACCTCAGCCGGCAACAAGAGCCCTTACACGATCAATGGCCGCACCTACCGCGTGCTGCAGGACGAACGGGACTATACGGAGGTCGGTGTTGCCTCGTGGTACGGCCGCAAGTTCCATGGCCACCTTACATCCAATGGCGAAAAATACGACATGTTCCAGTTGTCGGCCGCGCACACTACGCTGCCGATCCCGAGCTACATCCGCGTCACCAATCTCGACAATGGCAGGAGTGTGATTGCACGGGTGAATGATCGCGGTCCCTTCCACCCGGGGCGTGTTGTCGACATGTCGTATGCCGGCGCTGTCTTGCTCGGTTACGCCAACAAGGGAACTGCAAGGGTCAGAGTGGAGTCTATAGTGCCGGGAAGCAGGGGACAGGTGCCTCAGTCAGCAGGGCCGGCGGCGCCACTGCCGGAGCCACGTACGGCTGCACCAGTGGTGTTTGCGACAACGTCGGTGGAGAGTGTTGCCACCGAACGCCAACTGATCGAAGCGGACGAAGGGTCTGAATACCTGCAGATAGGAGCGTTCGCTACCGAGAGTTCTGCCCGCAATCTGCAGTCGCGCCTGCAGGGGATGACCATGATGGGTGTTGTCATCCACCCGGAAACCGCAGCCAACGGCACCCTGCTGTACAAAGTAAGAGTAGGGCCGCTGGCAGGGGACGCAGAAGTGCAGTCGTTGCAGGATGCAGTAGCTGCTGCGCGCATGGGAACCCCGTTCAAAGTCAGACTTTGAACGGATGTGCAACAACCACAGATTGATTGAACAAATCCGAATTTACCAGAACCGCATTAACCAAAACCGCATTGACCAAAAGTAGATTGCCTATGTCACCACTCAAGCCATTACTCGTTTCCGCTCTCGCTCTGTTGCTGGGCTCGGTTGTGTTCGCGCAGGACGATCCTGAAGGCGGCACCGCCCTTGTCCAGCTGCCGGCGACACAAACGGCTGCGCCTGCTGCCACGCCGCAGCCTCGCCCCAATGTACCGCAACCTGCCATTCCACAGACTTCCGATCTGCAAGTGATACCACGCCCGCCGCAGATCAATGCGTCAAGCTATATCCTGATTGATGCTGCCACTGGCACGGTGCTGACTGAATACAACGCTGATTCAGCGCTGCCACCAGCCAGCCTTACCAAGATCATGACGACCTATGTTGCCGATAACGAAATCGCCGCCGGCAACATCTCGCTCAACGATGAAGTATTCGTCAGTGTGAAAGCGTGGCAGGCCGAAGGTTCCAAGATGTTCATTCAGGAAGGCACCAAAGTGCGCCTGGAAGACATCATGCGCGGTGTCATCATCCAGAGTGGCAACGATTCCGCCATTGCCCTGGCAGAGCACATCGCCGGCAGCGAAGAAGCCTTCGCCGACATGATGAACCAGCACGCGCAATTGCTCGGCATGACAAGCAGTCACTTCACCAATGCGTCGGGTCTGCCTGATCCGGTACATGTCATGTCTTCCCGCGATCTGGCAACGCTGGCACGCGCGGTAATCACCCGCTTTCCAGAGCCGTACAAGATGTATGGTGAGCGCGAGTTCACCTACAACAATATCCGTCAGCCCAATCGCAACAGCCTGCTGTTCACTGATCGTAATGTCGACGGCATGAAAACCGGCTTCACTGATGATGCGGGCTACTGTCTCGTTGCCTCCGCCGTGCGCGACGGCATGCGATTGATCACCGTGGTAATGGGTACGTCATCGACCGATGCGCGTGCGCAGGAAACGCAAAAATTGCTGACCTATGGCTTTCGCTTCTACGAAACTGCACAGGTGATTGCTGCCAATCAGGTGATGGGCAGCAGCAAGGTGTGGTCGGGCAAGACCGAGTCGGTCGAAGTAGGTGTGCAGGAAGCACTGATGGCAACCATTCCACGCGGCCAGCTGGACAAGATCGCAATTGAATTGACGCTCGACGAAACCATCAAGGCGCCGATCGCTGTGGGTCAGGCGCTCGGCAAGGTCAAAGTGATGCTGGGCGAACAGGTGTATTACGACGGTCCCGCTGTAGCCTTACAGGCAGTTGAAGCCGGCAGCTGGCTAAAACGGCTGATGGACTGGCTGCATCTGTTCTTTCTGTCGCTGTTCGGCTGAGAAGGTCGTGGTTTCGCAAGAGCCGCCCAAGCTGGAATATCCGTGTCCTTATCCAATCAAGGTGATGGGTGAGCACAGCGACGATTTTGCCAGTGTCATTGTCGCCATCGTGCAGCTGCATGATCCTGCCGTAACGCATGAGCATGTACGCATCCGTGCCAGCAGCCAGGGCCGTTATGTGTCGTTGAACATTACCTTCACTGCCCAAAGTCCCGAGCACATCATGGCGCTGCACGCCGATCTGAAGGCCAGTGGGCGCGTTCAGATCGTGTTGTGAAACGCCAACCCTGCAACGTACGCCACCTGGCTTTGCGGCCCTACGAGGAAGTGGTAGCGGCGATGCATGCGTTCACTGCCGAACGCGGCGCCGACACTGTCGATGAGCTCTGGCTGCTGCAGCACGAACGCGTGTTCACCCAGGGCCAGGCCGGCAAGCCTGAACACCTGCTTGCGCCGGGTGATATTCCGGTGGTGCAAAGCGACCGCGGTGGCCAAGTGACTTATCACGGCCCCGGCCAGTTGATCGTGTACTTCCTGCTGGATGTGCGGCGGCGTGAATGCGGTGTGCGTGAGCTGGTGGACCTGATCGAACAAAGCCTGTTGACCGTATTGGCCGGCTTCGGCATCGAAGGTCAGCTGCGCAAGAGTGCCCCCGGGGTTTATGTCGATAACAACAAGATTGCCGCGCTGGGCCTGCGGATTCGGCGGGGCTGCTCACTGCATGGACTCAGTTTCAACATCGATATGAACCTGGAGCCCTTCTCCCGCATCAACCCTTGTGGTTATGCGGGATTGCAGACCACGCAATTGCGCGATCTGCTGCCGGCCGCCGGTTCCGACCTTTTTGCCGAAGCCGAACAACGGCTGCTCGGGGTATTGCTTGCGGCGCTGCTATAATCGCCGCAGTCACTTGTGAGCCGCTCCCATGTCTGATCCAACTGTAGTAGACCCTGCCGCACTTACGACACCTGCGCCCAAGAAAGTAGTACAGGGCGAAAAACTACGGGGTGCCGACAAACTGGCCCGTATTCCAGTCAAGGTGATTCCCACCATTGAACTGCCGAAAAAGCCGGACTGGATTCGTGTCCGCATGGGCGATTCCGCCCGCGTCGGCGAGATCAAGCAGATCCTGCGCAAGCACAAGCTCAGCTCCGTATGCGAAGAAGCCGCCTGTCCGAACCTCGGCGAATGTTTCAGCGGCGGCACTGCCACCTTCATGATCATGGGCGACATCTGCACGCGCCGCTGCCCGTTCTGCGATGTGGCTCACGGCCGGCCGAATGCACTGATGGAAAATGAACCGAACGAACTGGCCACTGCCATCGCGGAGTTGAAGCTGCGTTATGTTGTCATCACGTCAGTCGATCGCGATGACTTGCTCGACGGTGGCGCTGAACATTTCGCCCGCTGCATTGCCGAAACGCGACGTTTGAATCCAGGCATCAAGGTAGAAGTGCTGGTGCCCGACTTCCGCGGCCGCGGCAACATTGCGCTCGACATCCTGACCAGGACGCAGCCCGACGTGTTCAACCACAATCTGGAAACCGTGCCGTCGCTTTATCTGAAAGTGCGCCCGGGTTCCGACTACCAGTGGTCGCTCAATCTGCTGAAGCAGTACAAGGAAATGGCGCCGGACGTCATTACCAAGAGCGGCATAATGGTAGGCATCGGCGAAACCCGCGAAGAGGTAATCCAGGTAATGGCCGACATGAAAGAGCACAAGCTCGACATGGTGACGATAGGCCAGTACCTGCAGCCCTCACGTGATCATTTGCCGGTTGATCGCTTCCTGCATCCCGATGAATTTGCCGAGTTTGAACGTATCGGCATGGAGATGGGGTTCCGGCATGTGGCGAGCGGGCCGCTGGTGCGGTCGTCTTATCACGCGGACAAGCAGTCGAAGATCTGAGACGTTTTCAGGTCGCGTGCTGGCGTATCACCGCCACAAAAAACGGCCCGTATTTCTCCAGCTTGCGTTCACCTACGCCATTGATGTCGCCGAAGTCGGCCAGTGTTTGCGGTTGCACGCGACACATCTCTTCCAGAGTGGCGTTGTGGAAAATCACATAGGGTGGCACGCCTTGTTCTTCAGCCAATTTGCGGCGGCACTCGCGTAGCGCTTCCCACAATTCCGGATCGAGATCGCCGACAGGCAATGCAGTCCTGGTCGGCTTGCTGCCGCGTGGCAGTTTGACCGGCTTGGTCTTTTCATCGAGTCGCAGTGCTACCGTTTCTTCGCCACGCAGCAGTGGTCGGCTGGTGGTTTCGACCAGCTGCAGAGCCCCGAAACGGTCAAGGTCTACGCTGAGATAATTGCGGGCCACCAGTTGGCGGAACACCGAACGCCAGCGGGCGGCGTCCATGTCGCGGCCGATACCGAATACCGACAGATTGTTGTGATCGAACTGGATTACCTTGTCTGTGTGCTCGCCACGCAGCACATCAATCAAATGATTGACGCCAAAACGCTGACCGGTGCGATACACCGTACTCAGTGCCATGCGCGCCGCTTCAGTACCGTCCCAGGTGGAAACGGGTTCGAGGCAAGTGTCGCAATTGCCGCAGGGCTGCGTCAGTTCTTCGCCGAAGTAGCGCAACAGTGCCTGCCGACGGCAGGAGGTGATTTCGCACAAGCCGAGCATGGCGTTGAGCCGGTGCTGTTCGGCGCGTTTGTACTCGTCACTGCCTTCTGACTGCGCCAGCATTTCGCGCAGTTTGATCACATCCTGCAAGCCATACAGCAAAAGCGTCGTCGCAGGTGCCCCATCACGGCCGGCACGACCGGTTTCTTGATAGTAAGACTCAATTGTTTTCGGCATATCGAGATGCGCAACGAAGCGCACGTCGGGTTTGTCGATCCCCATGCCGAAAGCAATGGTGGCCACCATCACCATGGCGTCTTCTCGTAAAAAGCGGGCCTGATGATCGGCACGTACGCGCGCATCGAGGCCGGCGTGGTAGGGCAGGGCATTGATGCCTTCACCCTGCAGCCATTGCGCGGTTTCTTCGGTTTTCGAGCGCGACAGACAATAGACAATGCCGGCATCACCAGCGTGATTTGCCCGCAGGAACCGCAAGAGCTGTGTGCGCGGATTGTCTTTCAGCGAAATGCGGTAGCGGATATTGGGGCGATCAAAGCCGGCAATGAACTGGCGCGCGTCGTGCAGCGCCAGTCGCTCGATGATTTCGGCGCGCGTGCGCACATCGGCAGTAGCGGTGAGAGCTATACGCGGTATAGCGGAAAATTGCTGATGCAGCACGCCGAGTTCGAGATAGTCGGCGCGAAAGTCGTGTCCCCATTGCGATACACAATGGGCTTCGTCGATGGCGAACAACGAAATCCTGGCGCGCTGCAGCAGCGCTAGTGTGCGTTCGAGTTTGAGTCGTTCCGGTGCCAGATAAAGCAGCTGGAGCTCGCCGCGCTGCAGCTCGCCTTCAATGCGGCGAACATCATCGAGCGTAAGCGTGGAGTTGAGAAACGCGGCGCGCACGCCCAGTTGCTGCAGTGCAGCGACCTGATCCTGCATCAGGGCGATCAATGGCGAAATCACCACTCCGCAGCCCGGTCGCACCAGCGCCGGAATCTGGAAACACAGGGATTTGCCGCCACCGGTTGGCATCAGCACCAAGGCATCACCGCCGCCCACCATGTGTTCAATGATGTCGCCCTGCGGCGGACGGAAGGCCGTGTAGCCGAACACGCTACGCAGAACGTCGAGAGCCTGAGTCATGTAAGCGCGAGCAGTCCGGGCAGCAGGCGGGGATTGGAGAACTGCAGCACCAGCGAGGCAAGTTCGTCCCAAACCGAGCGCACCATCAGACCTTTGACGGTTTGATCGACGATGCGTGCGCGCTCCAGCAGCGCTTGAATGCTACGCGGGTTGTGTATCTGCAATGCACGTTCGGTCAGCTGCACGCGGTTGCCCCAGACGCGGTTGGCCTGCACTACGTCACGGGCTGAACGTCCGCGAGACATGTCGGCCAGCATTGCGCTGAGTCCACGCAGTTCACGCGTCAACATCGCCAGCAGGGCCAGCGGTTCGTCGCCCTCGGCCCGCAGATGGTCGAGTATCTTCAGCGCACGTTCGGTGTTGCCACCCAGGCAGGCATCGGTCAGCGAATACACGGTAAAGCGGGAGTTGTCGGCCACTGCTTCCAGCACCAGTTCCAGCGTGATGGTGGTGCCTTTGGCGACGATGCGCAGCTTCTCCACTTCCTGTGCCGCTGCCAGCAGGTTGCCTTCGACACGATCGCACAACAGTTGCAATGCATCCGCGTTGATTGAAAGACCTTGCTGTCCCAGGCGTTGCTCCATCCAGCCTGGCAACTGTTGTTCGTTTACCGGCCAGATTGTGCAGAACAGGGCCTTGGCTTCGATGGCCATGAACCACTTGCTCGACTGGGCCGCTTTCTCGATTTTGCCGGTAGTAAGCAGCAGCAGGTTGTCGGGATTGGGATTGTCGAGATAAGCCACCAGGGCTTCACGGGCGTTCTCGTCGATCCGGGTGGGGCGCAGGTCGATCAATTTGCGGTCGGCAAACAGCGACAACGAATTGTTGCTCAGCAGCAACTGGTTCCAGTCGTAGCCGGCGCCGGCATCAATCACTTCGCGCTCGCTGAAGCCCTGCTCGCGGGCAAATTTGCGCACCAGGTCGCTGGCTTCCTGCACCAGCAGGCTCTCGTCGCCGCTGATCCACACCAGCGGTACGGCTTGCTGTTTCAGGCGTTGCGCGAGTTGTTCGGGTTTTATCTGCATGGGTTTCTCAACTGATGGCGACCGCGTAGTCCCTGAAGAAACCGGCTGCGCCTTGTTCGTCTATTTCACTGGCAGCTACGCCCAGCACGAATGCAATGATCTCTTCCTGGCTGGCTTCGACACTCCAGCCATTCAGCGCCAGGAAAACGTCGGCTGCAAGAAAGGCGGTGCGCTTGTTGCCATCAATGAATGGATGGTTCTTCACCAGACCGAACAAATAGGCCGCTGCCAGTTCAAAGACGTCGGCTTCGGTGTAGTTCAGTTTTTGCAGCGGCCGGCTCAGGGCTGATTCCAGCATCCCCTCGTCACGCAAACCAGCAGCGCCACCATGTAATCGAAGCTGCTCGTCATGGATGGCCTCGATAAAGGCCCTGTCATGCAGCACGATCATTTGGCCAATTCGCGCAGGGCTACCTCGTACTTCTTCATACGCTCGCGTGCCACTTTCATGCGTTCTTCGAAGTCGGCAGGAGAATTGGTTAGCGGCCGCAGGCGAAGTTCCCCTTTGTCGCTCAACAACACCACACTGTCGCCCGCACGCAATCCGAGGGTTTCCAGTACCTCCTTCGGGATAATGATGCCTTCCGAGTTGCCGATTTTGCGGATCACGGTATTCATGGTGTCAGGCTCGTGAGATTTTGCGGAGTTATTGGCAGGCGTTGTTATAACTCAGGTTGCAACATGGTGACAACCAGCGCAGAGCAGGCGCGACAATCACGAGCTTTGCCCCCAGATATGGGTCGATTTTGAATTTCATCTTGAATAATCAATAAGTTAGGATAAAATTCGCAGCCGTCCTATTGAGTAAACGCCATGAATTCCCCCGCTACTCCCACCTTTAGCGAGCTCGCGTTGAGTCCGGCCGTACTGCAGGCTGTTGAGACCATCGGTTACGAAACGCCGTCGCCGATCCAGGCGCAGACTATTCCACTGTTGTTGCAGGGTCGTGATGTCATCGGCCAGGCCCAGACCGGCACCGGCAAGACCGCTGCCTTCGCGTTGCCGCTGTTGAGCATGCTCGATCTCGCCCAGAAAGAACCGCAGGTGCTGGTATTGGCCCCCACCCGCGAGCTGGCCATTCAGGTGGCAGAAGCCTTCCAGACCTACGCCAGTGGCATCAAGGGTTTCCAGGTATTGCCGGTGTACGGCGGCTCCGATTTCCGTGGCCAGTTGTTGGGCCTCAAACGTGGCTGTCACGTGGTAGTGGGTACACCCGGCCGCGTAATGGACCACATGCGTCGTGGCACGCTGGTACTCACCGGCCTCAAAACGCTGGTGCTCGACGAAGCCGACGAAATGCTGCGCATGGGCTTCATCGACGACGTGCAGTGGATCCTCGAACAGACTCCGGCCGAGCGCCAGATTGCGCTGTTCTCCGCCACCATGCCGTCGCCGATCCGCAAGATTGCCAACCAGCATCTGCGTGATCCGGCTCATGTCACCATCGCCATGAAAACAGTGTCGGCTGATACCATCCGCCAGCGCTTCTGGCCGGTACGCGGCACCAACAAGCTCGACGCGCTCACCCGTATCCTCGAAGCCGAAGAATTCACTGCCATCCTCATTTTCGTGCGCACCAAGACCATGGCGGTCGAACTGGCCGACAAACTCAGCGCCCGCGGTTTTGCGGCGTCTGCTCTCAATGGTGACATGTCGCAGCAGTTGCGCGAGACCACGGTTGATAAGCTGAAGGGCGGCAAGCTCGACATCCTCGTTGCCACTGACGTCGCCGCGCGCGGGCTTGATGTTGAACGCATCAGCCATGTCATCAACTACGACATCCCGCACGACGTTGAAACCTACGTCCATCGTATCGGCCGCACCGGTCGTGCTGGTCGTGAAGGGGACGCCATCCTGTTCGTTGCGCCGCGTGAGCAACGCATGCTCAGCATGATCGAGCGCGCCACCCGCAGCAAAATCCTGCAGCTGGAACTGCCGTCGACGGAAGTGATCAACGACAAACGGGTAGCCAAGTTCATGCAGCGCATCACCGACACGCTGGCGCAGGGCGATCTCACCGATTCGGCACAGATGCTTGAACGCTACTGCCGTGATCACAACATCCCGATGGCTGAAGTGGCCGCCGCCTTGGTGCGTATGGTGCAGGGCGATAATCCGCTGCTGCTGGAAAAGAACGCCCGCGCCGAACAACGTGAAGAAGCCAGCGAGCGTCCGCGCCGCAGCGAATTCGCCCCACGCCAGCGGCGAGAAAGCAGTGATGCAGGTGAGGGCGAAGCCTACGCTCCGCGCAAACCGCGTGAAACTCGCAGCCAGGAAAGCAGCGGTGAGTTTGCACCGCGTACACGCCCCAGTGCTGCTGCTCCTGCCAGCGAAAGCTTCGCTCCACGCCCGCGTCGTGAACACGAAGACAGATCAGAACGTACGGCTCGAACTGAAAGTGAAACAAGGCCAGAGCGTGCAGCAAGACCAGAACGGGCAGCAAGGCCGGAGCGTGCTGCGAAACCGGAATGGGCAGACAAGCCTGCTCGCGAAGATCGCCCTGAGCGTCGCCCGACACCACCACCTGATTTGCTCGGCCCAAGTGAGCCCGGCATGGAGCGCTTCCGGCTGGAAGTAGGCCACAACGACAGCGTCAAACCCGGCAACATTGTGGGTGCCATCGCCAACGAAGCCGGCATCGACAGCAAGTTCATCGGCCGCATCACGATCTACGACGAATTTTCAGTGATCGACCTGCCCGAAGGCATGCCACCGCAAGTCTTCAAGCATCTTGAAAAAGTGTGGGTGGCCAACAAGCAGCTAGGCATCAGCCGCATAGAAACCGGCGGCGCCCGCGCACCGGCTTTCCGCAAGACCATCAAGCGCGAAGGCAAACCACCCCGCAAAAAAGACTTCTAACCCGTCCGCACAACCAAAGGGGCCGGAGATGTTTGCTTGTTTTTTGAGCAAACATCTCCGACCCCTTTGGTTTTAGCTGATGGTTTGTTGCAGGTGGAGTTGCTGGCCGGGTAGCAGTTCAAAGCCTTGGGTTAGAGCGGTTTCGATGCAGACGAAGTGTTGGTAGTCGTCAGGTGCAAGATCCACGAAGGATTTGGAGCCGTCCTCCCACGGGTTCCACACGACAATACTGTCATGGCCGCTGGATTCGATTGTAATTACCCGATTGGTCGACACCAGTTCCAGCAGCGCCGGTTTTTCCAGATGGATGCGATCAGTTTGGGCGTTGAAGCGGTAGGGTGAGGGTGTGGGCAACAGCGCCCAGTTCTGCGTTTTGTCGGAGTAAGTGCCGCTGAGCCCTTTCACTTGGGCGGCGCGGATATCGTCGATCAAGAAATAAGTATGTAACGCGGCGCTGAGAGGGAAGGGCACGCTGCCGGTATTGCGCGTCACCAGCTTCATGCTGAGTTTTTCTCCCACCTTGATCACCAACTGTAGCTCCGCCTTGCCATCGAAGCCGGGTCCACCCGCGTCCGCCAGCTCCAGCACTACCTCGGTGCCTTCTGCCAGCTCTACCAGTTTTGCCAGCTGCCAGCGCCGCGTACGGGCATAGCCATGCGCCGGCAAACCCGCGGCAGTGGATGCTCCTTTGTATGCACCAAACCACGGCCAGCAGATGGGAACGCCACCACGAATCGATTTGCTGCCATCGAGCAACGCCTTGCTGCTGAGGAACAGCCGTTCGCGGCCATCACGTTTCGGGCAAAAGCCCAGCACTTGCGCACCGAACAGCGAGATTCGTGCGGTGGCAAAGGTGTTGTCTATCGTCAGCAGCGTGGCATTCATGCAACGGTCTCCCGGATTGCTATAAGCGGCACTACCTGCAGACGATCGTCTGCCAACACCGTTTCTATCAAGTCGTTGCCTGCCGCTATTCGTTCGTTCTGCATACCCATCACATGCGAATGGAAGATGAACACCAATGGTGTTGCCGCAAGTATTGACTGCTCTATTGCTTGCCGCCATTGCGCCAACGCCTCAGCGGGTGAGCGCTTATGCCAGAGCCAGTGGGTCGCATCCACGCCTTGCCACTGATACGGGACATTAACCAGTTCACCTGCTGCCCGGCGTGGTTTAGCACTGTCCTGGTAACTGGCGTCAACGCGATAACCAAGCTGTGCCAACACCTTTTGGGTATGGGCAGTGGTCTTGCCGCCCGGTGCGCGAAAAGTCGTAGGCGCCTGGCCCAGAGTTGCTGTCAGACTTTTGTGCGCACGCAGCAACAGTTCCTCTGCTTCGGCGTCGTCCAGTAAATGCCAGATTTCGTGCTGCCAGCCATGCATGCCGATGTGGATACCGCGGCTGGCGAAATCGCGCACAAGATCGGGGTAATGCTCGGCACTCCAGCCTTCAACGAAATAGGTCAGCGGAATGCGGTGGCGGGCGTACATTTCCAGCAGCGCGGGCACCCCGGTTTCCAGAGCGTAATTGGCACCTTTGGGGCGTGGCGCGACAATGTTGCCACGATAAAGATCGGCGGCATCCCCCAGATTGTCGAGGGTAAAACTGACAAGAGTCTTGGTCATATTGTGCTATGGTACCGCCACGTTTTGCCGTTGTCTGGTGCCTTTATGTTGCTGCGGAATTCGCCTGTTTTTGCGCGCAAATCCCTCACTTTCGCCCTGTCTGTGCCGCTGGCGTTATTGCTCACGCTGACACCTTCCGCACCGCTGCAGGCACAGGAACCCAAACACTCCAACAAACCGCCGCTGCATGGCAGCCACTGGGTCGCCATCACCGGCAAACCGCTGGCGGCCTCTGCAGGTGCGCTGACGTTTGCCAAAGGCGGCAATGCAGTCGACGCTGCCTGTGCCATGCTCGGCGCTGCTGCCACCATGTGGGACACCCTGAGCTGGGGCGGTGAAACCCAGGCCCTTATCCACAACCCAAAAACCGGCAAAGTCATCGTCATCAACGCGCTGGGTGCTGCGCCCACCGGAGCCACGCCAGAATTATTCAAGGGCATGGGCATGGGCTATCCACCCGAGTACGGCCCGCTAGCCGCCATCACTCCTGGCACGCCCGGTGGCTTGATGGTGATGCTGGCCGAATACGGCACGCTCAGTCTGGCCGAAGTGCTGGCACCGGCAATGGAAATGGCTGCCGGTTATCCGATGGAACAGAACATGGTCGACACGCTGGAAGCCTACAAGCCGCTGCTGCAGCAATGGCCCGATAGCGCCCGCGTCATGCTGCCGCACTTGGATCCTCGCAGCATGGGCAGCCACGCTGCACCGTATGCGGGCGAAAAGTTTGTGCAGAGCGAACTGCTCGCCACACTTGCCAAACTGGTGGACGCCGAGAAGCAGGCACTCGCTGCCGGTCTCGACCGCAAGCAGGCCATCATGGCCGCCTACGACCGCTTCTACAAAGGCGACATCGCCAACGAGCTCGCACGTGCAGTGCAGGAAGGTGGTGGTCTCATTACCAGTGAAGATCTCGCCAACTGGCAGGTGCATATCGAAGAGCCGGTGAGCACTACCTACAAAGGCATCGAAGTATTCAAGCCCAACAGCTGGGTGCAAGGTCCGGTGATGCTGCAAACGCTGAATGTGCTGGAGAATTTCGACCTGCGCGCAATGGGTTACAACACACCCGACTACATCCACACGCTGTACCAGGCGATGAATCTCTCCTTCGCCGATCGCGACTTCTACTACGGCGATCCCTACTTCCCGCCGGAAGAGCCGATCAAAGGCCTGCTCAGCAAGGACTATGCCCGTGACCGCGCCGCCAGCATTGTCATGGACCGCAACGATCCCACCGTGAAACCAGGCGATCCGTACCCTTATCAGAGCGGCAGCAATCCCTTCATGCAGATGCTGCAACAATGGCAGCCGAGGCTGGCAACACCAGAGCAGTTGGCACAAACCGATGCCATGAACGCTGAACAGGCGCGCCGCGCCGGCACCACATCGATACAGGCGGCTGATGCCGAGGGTTGGGTGGTCTCAATCACACCAAGCGGGGGTTGGGCGCCGGCCTACATTGCTGGCCACACCGGTATTGGGTTGTCGCAGCGCATGCCGAGCTTCGTGATGGATGCCGCGCAATACCAGAACCCCTACAACGTACTGGAGCCGGGCAAACGGCCGCGCGCCACGCTCACCCCCGGTATGGCGCTGAAAGACGGCAAACCGTTTTTGTCGTTTGCGGTGCAAGGCGGTGACTTCCAGGACCAGAACCTCGTGCAGTTCTTCCTCAACATAGTGGAGTTCGGCATGGACGTGCAGCAGGCCACCGAAGCCGCCAACATGGGCAGCTATCAGGCCCACAGCTCATTCGGCGACCACACCAGCGAACCCGGCAAACTGTTGCTGCGCGCCGACACTCCGCTCGACACCCAGTACCGCCTGCACGACATGGGCTACACCATTGTCAACGAAAGCAAATCCTCCGGCCCCATCAACGCCATCTTCATCGACCAACAACACGGCACCCTGATGGGCGGCTCCAGCGACTACGGCGACGACTACGGCATCGCCTGGTAACAACCAAAGGGGTCGGAGATGTTTGCTCCAAAAACGAGCAAACATCTCCGACCC
>CAISOD010000310.1 GCA_903887045.1 uncultured Gammaproteobacteria bacterium
AACGTGGTACCGGCACCGGCATGCCGCAATCGAGACAATGGCGCATTGCTTGATCCTGTCGTTCAATCCTGCGCTGATGACAGCGCAGTTGTGGTGGATTCCTGCTGCAAGAGCAGTTTCAATTCGTCGGCCGCCTGCCGGACCGACTGGATCATCGAGTCGCGTTCGTCGACAAGCGCTGCTTGCTGCTCTACCAACAGCTGGTCGTGTTGCTGAAAGGTGCTGATCGAGCGTTCGATCGCGGCCGCGTCCACCCCAAGACCGCCCAGCACACGTGCAGCTCCGGCATGGGCATTCTCCAGCAATTGATGGCGGGTGACATCACCGAAATACACCTGGTTACCGAAACGCCGCATCAGTTGCACCTGCTCGGAGTTGCGATCAATCGCGGTGTAACGAATTCCGCGCGCGTTCAGCACGCGACCCAGAATCTGGCCAAAACGACCAAACCCGGCGATGAGGATGGCCTGGGCTTCTTCGGTGGGCAGCATGCTCGTGAGTTCATTGTCTTCGACTGCATGGCGTGACACGCAGCGCGCCACCAGGGCCAGCACCAGCGGTGTCAGCGCCATGCTCAGCGTGACAATCAGAATCAACATGTCTTTCTGTTCACTGCCGATGATGCCGAGCGAACCGGCCAGCGTGAACAACACAAAGGCGAACTCACCGCCCTGACACAGATAGCCGGCGAAGCGCAGCGATTGCGCCGTGTTGAGTTTGAATACGCGGCCTGTCACCGCCAGCACCACGAACTTGATCGCGATCAGCAGCGTAACGCCCAGTGCCACCTGCAACGGCAAATCCAGCAATACATCGGCATTGGTCGACATCCCGACTGCCATGAAGAACAAGCCAAGCAGCAGTGCCCACAGGCGGCGCGGCGGCAACGAAAGCCAGCACTGAACCTGCGGTAAACAGTAACAAGGTGATTTCGACCAGCAGATTCATGCTCGCTCCTGCTGCCGCAGATGCGCGGCACTACAGGAACCATAATGCCAGCTATTTGGGATGCTTGCGTCTCAGCGGCGCACAGTGAACCGCGTCAACTCGCTTTTCGGTTGATCCCATTCAGGGGCCAGCTCGGACGCCTTCAGGTAGTCGAAATAGGCTTCGCGCGTATGTCCAAGCTCTTCGTGGACGATGCCGCGATTGAAATGAACCCGGGCGGGTTCATCAGTACCAAGCTTAAAGGCTTCGTCAAACGCCGCGATGGCATCCTGCCAACGTTTCTGTGCAGCCAGTACATAACCACGATTGGCATGGGCCTGGCCCAAGGTCGGTTGCTCAACGATGGCTGAATCCAGATCGGCCAGCGCACCGTCGAAGTCCATGAGGTCAAACTTCAGCACTGCCCGATTGTTGTAGGAACCGGCACGCTGCTCGCGATTGTTCTCGGGCGCCTCAATAGCCAGCGTACAGACTTCAAGCGGCGAGATGCCCAACCGCGACCCGGTGATGACCTGGCGGCTGGGCTCATCGAGGGTCTTGGCAACCGCCTCACAGATTTCGGCATAGCCACCATCGATAAAGGTCACATTGTTCTGGGCCGATGCGGATCCGGCGGCCAATATCAACGCGCAGGCAGTGGCAAGGGAGTGAGAGGAAATGCAGAGACGAATAAGCATGGAAGCCCCGTATTGTGTTGAATGCTGTGCAAGACCCGGGACAGACAAATTCAATTTCAGCCTTTCAACTTCACCGCACGGGTAGCCTCTGCGGAAAGTCCGCAAGCTCCGCGGGCGGAATTCTGTATTCTCCCTGCAGGCAACACACCTGTGTCCACATTATTTTCACGTTGGCGCGCAAAGATGCGAACAGCAATTCGCATCAAAATGGTTGGCGACTGTTGGCAGCGGCCAACCGTGGGTTGACCACCTGAGCTTCATTTATCAAAAGAGAGAGGGGATTGTGAAACTTAACGCTTTGAAATTGGGCGGAATGCTTCTGCTTCCGGGTGCGGCAATGCTGCTGGGCAGCTCGACAGCGTCTGCTGCATCGGGCGATATACCGGACTTGAACGGAGTCTGGCAGTGGGGACGCTGCGTCAATGGTGGTCCCGGTATCAGCTGCATGCTGCTGGAAGAAGACGATGCCCGTCTGACAGGGCGCGCCAAAGCGCTGCGCGATGCGCTCGACGAAGCTGCCGCGCCGAAATATGACTGTGCACCGATGTCGATCCCGCACATGTGGACCGACCCGTACTCGCACCAGATCGAGCAGTTCGATGACCGCGTTGTGTTCTCTTACGGCAAAGACGACGTCGTGCGTACCGCCTGGCTGCCGAACAGTGACCACCAGAAACCCAAAGCCAACGAATACTTCTACTTTGGTGATTCAACAGCCCGTTACGAAGACGGCGCGCTGATCGTGGAAACCAGCCATTTCACCTTCGACCCGCAAGGCCTGAACGCTGATTTCCGTCTGGCCTCTTCCACCCAGAAGCATGTAACCGAGCGTTACACCCGGGAAGGCGACGACCTGGTACTTGAAGTAACCACCACTGACACCTTCTTTCTGAAAGAGCCGTGGGTGTACAAAGTCAAGTCGGTGCGTGATCCGGAAGAGTTGGCGTTGCCATGGGACTGCAACCAGGAAGGCGCTCGCGATATCCTCAAACTGATGGCACCGAAATATCCGAACGATCCACCGATTGTCCGCCTGCCCGAATGATTACGCCGTCAACGAGATGACAGAGTTTTACTCCGGAGAGTAACCCATGACACATACCAAACAGATTTTCACCGGCCTGGTTGCAGGTCTGGCGCTGGCAGCAGTGACGCTGCCGGCTATCGCCCACCACAGCACCAACGGCATCTACGACCAAGCTGTCGAAGTTGAACTGACCGGCAAAGTGAAGGCCTGGAAATTCATCAACCCGCACCCGTCGCTGACCTTGACGGTAGTCGATGAGAAAGGCGAAGCGCATGACTGGGATGTCAGCTACGGTGGTTCGGCTGTGGCGCATCTGAAGCGTCGCGGCTATGGCGCCGACACCTTCAAGCCCGGTGATGAACTCAAGGTAAAAGGCCACCCCGCCCTCGTAAAGGAAGCCTATGGCCTCTTGATGGAAGGTGGTAATCCGACCCACGCCGACGGCACACCGTGGGCGCTGACCCCTCCTGCCAGGTAATTCCCACGTCCGGATTTGCATCCTGACTGATTAACCCGGATTAACCCGTATCGCCGCTTCTCCTGCTTCACTCCCTTGCCCGCTGTGCGGGCGAGGGTTTATATCCCGCTCAAGCCAGTTGGCGGCGACTAATTGCTCAAATGAGATCTATTCATTCAATTGCCGGATATTTGCCATTGCCGATCAAGCAACCGCACGCCTGCAGAGTAGTCACCAGCCGCAATTATCGAAACCGGCAATAAACATGAAGCGATAAGGATTTTCGCGTGTACCCAGAGTAAGCACATCGTCGTCAGCCAGGGTGGCTGACATCACACCGGCATGCTGGCCGATACGCCTCTCGTTTACCGTACAACCGCATTTGCTGCCACGATCCACTATTTGATAACTGCCATCGCCATTCTGTTCGATACGGCAATGCTCGCGGGAAATCTGCAGTAACTCGCCAGGGTCCATCAGATAGACATCGTTGAGTCCCTTGACGACGCCACTGCCGGGGCGTTCGATGCGATGGAGACTGTCCCTGATCATCGCGACACGCGACTCGCGGCCGAGCTTGAACGGAAAAGCGTGGATTACCACCAGACCATCACGCTTGATGATGGCCGGCAATGCATGCAACGATTCTGTCGTAAGCGCCATCCGCTACGCATGGGAGTGCGTTTGCAAATGGCAATGCAGGCACATTCAAGGATGGCGGTCGCGGCCCCACTGGTGCTGCAACCAGCGTCCGAAGCGCCATGCATGTTCGACGGTGGCGAAGTACAGCCCAGTCAACAGCCAGAACACACCGAACTGTATCCATGCCGCCCAATGGAGCATGTACATGACGATGCCAATGAAGTTCAGGTGTACGGCCAACATGGCGATCATCAGCAGTGTTTCCTGCTGACTGAAACCGGAAGCGAGCAATATATGATGCACATCTCGAACGGCCTCCTGCCCTTGCGCATGCGCCTCACTGTGGTCGCCACCATGTAGATCAGCGGCGTGACTTCCGTCAATCCACCCTGGGCCTTTGCTGCAGAGCCATGCAGTATCGCCGCCCATAGCAACAAGCGCAGCACACAGGAATATTGATTGCGGCGCAGGCCGGCTACCCTCGCCCGATGAATGGCATCGTAGTCGCCATTACAGTCATGAATTGCACGTTGGCTGCGGCTGGCAAATTGGCCATGTAGAGCACAGCATCCACCACATGCTGCAATTCGAATACCGGTTCGGCGCGCCGCTCACCGTTGGCCTGCAAAAGTCCTTTCATCATTGGTACCGTCATTTCCGTGCGCACGTTGCCGATGTCGATCTGCCCGCAGGCGATATCAAATTCGCGACCATCAAGCGACAGGCATTTGGTCAGCCCGCTGATTGCGTGCTTGGTCACCGAGTACGCCACCGTGCGCGGCCGTGGCGTGTGTGCAGCAATGGAGCCGTTGTTGATGATGCGACCCCCACGTGGCGATTGCTGCTTCATACAGCCGAACGCGGCACGCGCGCAGTTGAACATGCCTTTCAAGTTGATCTCGACCGTTTGCTCCCACTCATCCAACGGAATTTCGTCGATTGTGCCCGAGGGGCCGCTGATGCCTGCATTGTTGAATAGCAGGTCGACTCGACCAAAGGCAGTAATTGCGCTGGCAAACACAGCATCCACCTCATGCGATCGGCTGACATCGCACGCCAACGCCAAGGCGGCAGCATTGACGACGCCAGCGTCACGGATTGCCTGCTGTAACTCAGGCAGTCGTCGACTTACAAATACCGTATTCCAACCGGCGTGCAACAAGCCGGTAGCAACGGCCTTGCCAATACCTTGGCTGGCACCCGTAACGATGGCGACTGGTGCCGCATTACTCATCTATAACCCCTGTGCGTCATCGCGTTTTCCTGATGTTCGAAAACCTGTGGCTAGAATAGGGACATCGCCCGCGCTTCGTCAAAGTGCAAGGCACATCATAGGTGGTGGTCCGGAACATCGGCGCCTATCTCGACACACCACGCTTTCTCGACAGCGACCATTTAATCAACAATCCTGACGATGCCGAAGCCTGACTGACTCGACTCGACATGATGACGGCACAGCTAGACGATGAACCCGATCGACTGCGTGACACCGGCGGCACCGTGCCGCTCAATGTGCTGGCATTGAGTGTCGATGAGTATGGCAAAAAAGACCGGGGTTAAGCTGGGCGGCACTTCAGCCTCTGCAACGACGCTGCCAAAACAAAACCCCCGCAGTGCGGGGGTTTTGTACTACTTCTTGTCGCTGGTTTCCTATCAGTTATCCGAGGTTTCCGTTTCCTGATGCTGCTGTTCTGCCGGCTCCGGTGCCGTATCAATCGGTGGTGCAGCCTGCAGTGCAGCAAGCTGTTCCTGCGCACGTGAGATCAGATAGGCCCGGATAGCTGAAGTATCAGCCGGTTGAAGACGGTCAGCAAAACTGACCATGCCGCGTTCCTGCCGCACACCCTGCAACACGATAGAGTCGAAGGCTTCCTGTGCGTTCAGCATCGGACTCACCAACAGATTGGGGAAGTTGGCACCGCGTGCCGCCCCACCGTTACCGTGGCAGATCGCGCAGTTGGCGTTGTAGTGTTGCTGGCCGGCTGCCACTTCTTCCGCACTCGCGGTCAGCGGTGGCGGATTCAACTGCGGCGCAGTGAAACTCACTGGTGTTGGCAGGACAGCAGCGCCATCGATTGCAAACACCAGCAGGCGCGAGTAATTCGGCGCGTAATAATTGCCGGCCGAATTGATACCTACGCTGGCAGCAACATACTGCTTGCCATCCAGTTCAAACGTAATTGGTGCGGCCACCATGCCGGTCTGGGTATCAAACGACCAAAGTTTTTGGCCGCTGACAGTGTCGTAGGCGCGAAACTCGTTGGTGTTGTTGCCGCCGCCCGAGAATACCAGACCACCGCCCGTCGACAGTACGCCGCCAGTCGGACCATCGTGCTCTTCGCTCTTCCATACCGCTTTGCCGGCCACAGGATCCCATGCGGTGACGTAACCGACAAATTCACGCGGAGCATCCGGATTGTCACGCATGTAGACGAAACTGGCTCCCATGTCGATGCCGAGATTGGTGCCCTGTGGGTTTGGCACAAAGTTTTCCGCAGTGCGCATAACAAAGTAGGCGCGCTGGGTGGCGATATAGACCAGACCGGTTTCGGGATTGAAAGCGTTGGCGTGCCAACCATGACCACCCTGCACACCAGGCGCCAGGTTGTAAATCTCGTCGCGGCTGTAGCGGGCTTCCGGCACTTCGATCGGCCGACCAGTGACCATGTCGACACCGGTGTTCCAGTTAACTTCAGTAAAGGCATCGGCCTTCAGCAATTTGCCGGTAGCAGCTTCCAGTACATACATCATGCCGTTTTTGTTGGGTTGCACAACGACGCGCGTCTGCTCACCGTTGAAAGGCAGATCAAGCAGCATGATCGGGCTCATCGCGTCATAGTCCCAAGTGTCGCCCGGCGTGGTTTGGTAGTGCCAGGCGTATTCGCCGCTATCCGCATCAACGGCGAGCAGCGAGGCTACGAAAAGATTGTCGCCACCATTCGGATCGCGCACGCGCTGATCCCATGGCGTGCCGTTACCAGTGCCAAAAACAACGATGTTGTTGATCTCGTCATACACGATGGCGTCCCACACAGTGCCGCCGCCGCCGAGCTCCCACCAGTTACCGCTCCAGGTCTTGGCAGCCATTTCCATCTGGGGATTTTCAAAACCGAGCTCCGGGTTGCCGGGCACAGTGTACACGCGCCAAATGTCTTCGCCGGTGGTGGCATTGTAGGCACCGAGATAGCCGCGCACGCCGAACTCACTGCCGGAGTTGCCAATTACCACTTGGCCCTTGATTACACGCGGTGCGCTGGTGACGGTGTATTGCTTGTCCGCATCGACTGTCAGTTTGCGCCATTCTTCCTGGCCGGTTTTTGCGTTGATGGCGACCAGGTAACCATCAAGTGTGCCCAGGTAGATCTTGCCTTCGTAGGCAGCGATACCGCGGTTCACAATGCCGCAGCACACCTTGATGGCGATTTCTTTCGGGGTTTGGGGATCGTATTGCCACAGCTGCGCACCGGTCCTGGCATCGTAGGCGTAAACCTTGCTCCAAGCGGTGGATACATAGATCACTCCATCAATATAGAGCGGGGTGCCCTGCTGCGACAGGTTGGTGTCGTAATCGGCAAACCACGACAAGCCCAAACGGCTTACCGTATCGCGATTGACTTCGTTCAGCGGGCTGTAATGGCGCTCTTCATAGGTACCACCCACTGTCATCCATTGCGACGGCTCCGAAGCCGCATTCGACAAACGCTCACTGGTTACATTGGCAGCAGGTGCCGTATCGGCCACAGTTGCGGCGGCACCTGCATCAGCAGTCGCCGCCGGCTCTTCCGCCGGTTGACAGCCTGAAAGCACCGCCAACGCCAGGGCAGTGACGACAAAAAAACGGTTACGCATCGGGATTCTCCGCATGAAGAAGGTTCTAGTTATTTGACGGTACTGTGAAGCCAAGGCAGCGGTGGCAGTATAAACCCCCGCACTGGATTGGACACCCGCTTTTGCCGGGCGTCTGCCGAGATCAGGGAACGGAGCTGCTGCGCGTTCCCAGTACGTGCGCGGTCAACAACTCGATTTCACTGTCGGCCAACAATCCAGCCTGCGGCGGGCATTGCACATCAACGCCACCGGTGATCGTCAACCGCACATTCATCATCGACTCGCCATGCAGCCAGTAGTCGTCGGCAAGGTTCGGAATACCGGTTTCGACATTGCCCAGCCCTTCTGCGCCGTGGCACTGCACACAATACTTGCCGTACTGCTCTTCGGCGGTTTCCGCATAGTTCGCCAGTGCTTCGCCGCTGGAGAAGGAGCGTACATAGGCGACTACAGCTCCGAGTTCAACCTCACTCATTTCGCCACCGAACGACGGCATCACGCTGTGCCGCCCCTCACGGATAGTGGTCCTGATTGCGGCTTCGCTTTCACCATGGTGAAACATGGCATTTTCCAGCTGTGGAACGCCGCGTTCTGATTCTGCACCGGTGTTGCCATGACAGGCAGCACAGTGGGCTGCGTACAGTTCACCGGCAAGAGCGCGCGCGCTGTCGTTCTGCAGCAAACCGGCAGCAGCACGCCCCTGGAACGCCTGGCTGCGCTGCTGCAGTAGTTGTAATGCTTCCGCAGACAACTCTCCTGTTGATTCCTCTGCACAGGCAGTAAGCAGCAATGGCAACAACACAACAACAGCAAGCGAACGGACTGACATGGAATTGCCTCTGCGGCGTTGCGGGCGAACGCCCTACGGTTTCTAATGCCTCGACCTTAACAAAGGCCCGCCCGGCATGCATGACGCAAGATCGGCGGGCCAACACTTGCTTGACCCACATCAAGCTGATCCAGTCACTGTGGAGTTGTTGACGATGTTGCACGAAAAAAGCTGGCAAACACTTCTCTTAACGCTACCTTCACCCGGCATCCTGCTGGTTGAAATGCAACGCCCGGACGCAAGCAACGCGCTCGACACCGTGATGACGCGTGAGCTGCTGGCTTTGTGGCAGTCACTCTATGTCGACACTGCCTGCTATCAGGTGGTGGTGCTGACCGGTCACGGCAACCGCTGCTTCTGCGCCGGCGCCGATCTGAAAGAGCGCCACGGCATCAGCGCTGGACTGTGGCTGCAACAACACGCGGTGCTCGAACAGATGATGCTGGCCATGCACGACTGCCCACTGCCACTGATCGCAGCAGTGAATGGCGCGGCCTTTGGTGGCGGCCTCGAACTGCTGCTGAACTGCGATTTCAGCTATTGCAGCCCAGACGCCCGCTTTGCTTTTCCCGAACCAAAACTCGGCTTTATTCCCGGTGCGATGGGTACTCAATGGCTACCGCGGGCTGTCGGCCTCGCTCGCGCGAAGGAAGTGTGCATGACCGGCACCCCGTTCAGCGCCGACGATGCATTGGCGTGGGGACTGGTCAACCGTATTGTGGCCCAAGCGGAACTGTTGCCTGCAGTGCTGGAAACAGCCGCACGCATCCAGACCGCATCACCGTTGGCTGTACGACAAGTAAAGCAGGCGCTGCATGCCACACTAGGCAATGACCTTGTTGGCGGCTACCGTCGCGAGATAGAACTATACAAACGCTGCATCGATGGCAACGATCGCATTGAGGGCATTGCTGCCTTCAACGAGAAGCGGCCGCCGGTATTCAGGTTATAGCAGCAACGGCATGCCCACAGGAAGTTCATGCACGCAAGGTAATCGTACGAGCACAAACCTGAAAAAGATCGAAGGAAAGACCCAAGGAAAGACCCAAGAAAAGACCGTTCAAAAGCAGAAAACAACCATAGAGGAAGCCACCATGCAAACACTGCCACTGATCCGCCGCGCTGCGCTGCACCTGTTGGGTACAACAGTAATTCTCTGCACATTTACCAGCGCGTTGCAGGCCCAACCACGTCCGGTACCACCGGCCCCGGTGCCACCGGCTGTCGTAATGCCGCGCCCCACCGAGTCGGAAGTAGCCACTGCGCGCAGCAGCCTCACGGCCTACCTCGCCAGCCTCGATGCGGATACCCGTGCGCTTTACCAGAAATATCCGTACCTGCTTGAAGTACGCCCGCCCGGCATCAACACCGCCATTGTGCCGAACCTGTCGCCGAACTTTGTGCCGAAGCATGAAGCCAATGTGGCGGTGGCGAAAGCCGGCAACATTGATGTGCTGTTCATGGGCGATTCAATTACCGATTGGTGGCGCAACGAAACCGGTCCCTATGCCGGCAAGCAGGCATTCGACAAGTATTTCGCCAACATCAAGGTCGCCAACTTCGGCATCGCCGGCGACACCACACAAGGCGTGCTTTTCCGATTGCAGAATGGCGAAGGCCAGGGCTACAGCCCCAAGGCAGTGATGCTGATGATCGGAACCAACAACACCCGCAGCCATCGCGCACAGGAAATAGCAGAAGGCGTGGGTGCCATCGTGCTGGAATTGCAGAAGGATTTTCCGAACGCGAAGATTATGCTGCTCGGCATCTTTCCGCGTGCAAAAGCCGATGACCCTCTGCGTACGCAAATCGCCGAAATCAACTCGATCATTTCGAAGCTGCACGATGGCGAGAAAGTTTTTTACCGTGATATCGGCAGCATCTTCCTTGATGCCGACGGCAACATCCCGACCGACATCATGAGCGACGGACTGCATCCGACCCCAAAGGGATATGAATTATGGGGCGACGCCATCGACGAGCCATTGAAGGCGCTGTTGTAAACCGGATTATTTGTGATGAGGCTCAGTGCGTGAGCGAGTAAATCACCGCATTGGTACCCAGCCTGAACGCATCGGTTGAGGGCTTCAGCGGCATGTTGCCGTCGGCGTACCAGTCCCAGAAATTGGCGAGATCGTTGTTGAGGCCGGCGAGTATCGCCAGCCGGCCCTCATCAGTGAACAGGCCGTAGTAGGTGATATCGCCACCTGGCACGCTGTCAGCCATGGCCTGCAGGTTGTCGAGCGGCGTGTGTACGCTGAACACCACATGATTGAAAGGCACTTTGACGAAATCCTGGCCGGGAAAAGTGCGCAGGATCTGGGAGCGCATCTGGAACCACTGCTGATCGCCGTCGAAATCGTCCATCAAAACAAAGCCGCCGCGGCCAATGAATTCGCGCAGGTTCACCACCTCCTGTTCGGTTAATTGCATTTCTCCCGGCTCCGACACATAAGCGAACGGATAATCAAAAACTTCGGGTAAACCCAACTCAACAATTCGATACGACATCTCCTCAACATCAACACCAGTGGCACGCATGAGAAAGTCGTTGAGATGGCGATCAGACTGCGGGTAATTGTGTGACCAGCCCATGTTGCCAATCGCACCATTGGTTCCAAAATGCCAGCGTGCAGCAATGAATTCCGTCGCGGGTGGTTCATTCTGCTCAATATAGGCACGGCGACGACCGAACCCCTGCGCGTGTACCAGCGAGACAAGCAGCATTGCTGCCAGTATTGGTGTCATCAGTCGTAGATGTTTCATAAGGTCCTTTTGCTCACCTGAGCTGACTGTCTTTGCTGCCACGCCGGTTGTAGCCGGTATTGAACTGTTGTTCCTTGTCCTGCTCGTCCTGACACCGTACGCACAGCCGCACACCCGGGACTGCCAATCGGCGCCCTTCCGGAATAGTGGCCGCGCAGTGCTCGCAATGGCTCAACCCCGGGCCAGCCGGTAGCCGGCTTTGTGCCTGTTTGATGGCATCCTCGACGCTGGCGTCGATCTGATCCTGTACTGCCCCGTCCCGGGCCCACCCGCCAGCCATAAACACACCCCATCCTTTCCTCAATGAAATCAACAAAGTGCTAGACAAACCTCAGAAACAGGGAGAAGATCAGGCCTAAACCGGCTTCCCCTACAGTCAATCCGGTCAAACCATGTTTCTGGCAAGCTACTGAATAGATTAGATATAGCAGGAATGACATCATGCAAAAACTGACTGTTGCGTTTCTGACCCTGGCGATGATCACCATCGGCAGTGCGCCGCTGCAAGCGCAGAGCCTGAAGGGCTCGCGCACCTCGATGGAACGCCAAAACCAGGAGGCAGTGCGTTACGGCTACTCCTTCCTTCGCACCTCACAAGCGGTCTCCCAATTTGTCAGCGAGGGACACTTGGTACGCGTCAGTCCAGACCAGCACCTTGACCTGCATGATGTCTCGCATCCCTACGCCCGTCCAGCGGTCAGGGTTTTCATCGACCGCCTAAGCGCCCAGTACCACGCAGCATGTGGCGAAAAAATGACGGTGACCAGCCTTACCCGCCCGATCAACAAGCAACCTTCCAACGCCGCCAGCGACTCGGTGCATCCGACCGGCATGGCAGTGGATCTGCGTATTCCGGCAACCCAAAGCTGTCGCTCGTGGCTCGAACGCACGCTGCTGTCGCTCGAAGGCACCGGCGTGCTTGATGTCACCCGCGAGCGTCACCCCGCGCACTATCATGTCGCGATTTTCACCCGTACTTATGAAAATTACCTGGCGTCGCTGGATGAGGCACCGTCCGCCAAACCAGCAACCGCTGTCATGGCGTTGGCAGCCGACACGGAATCTGCTCGTGAGGCGACTGCATCTGCTATGCAGGTAGTTGCGCAAACCCGGAATTACACTGTCCGCCGCGGCGATACTTTGTCAGTCATTGCCGATCGCATGGGGACCACCGTTTCCCGCTTGCGCACTGCCAACGGCTTGCGTGGCAACCTGATTCGAGCCGGCCAAAATCTGGACATACCTGCCAGCGGCCAGAGACCGATTGAAATCTCCAGCGCCACTGCCCGCGCCAACGAAGTGGCTGCCATCACTGAAGTTACCCACCGCGTCAAACGTGGCGACACGCTTTGGCACCTCGCCAACCGCTATGGCACCAGCGCCAATAGCCTGAAGCGCCAAAACGACCTCAGCGACGACATTTTGCAGGTTGGCCAGGTACTGCGCATCAGCCCCAACAGTCGCTGATCCCACGCGTTCTGCCGGAACGGGTTCTCACTTTTCGACAGCAAACACCCACACCACGCCGCCCTGCGGCACCAGTGTCTCCTTGCCCCGCAAGGTATCGATTGCACGTTGCATGCGAGACGCATCAACCCCCCAGCCTGACTGTACGGCGACATACTGCACGCCACCGACTTCGAACGTAGTGGGCACGCCGGTGATACCGGAGTTCAACCGCTGCTCCCACAGCATCTTGCCACTGCCAGCGTCGAAGGCGCGGAAGTAGCGATCAGCAGTGCCACCACTGAACACCAGCCCGCCACCTGTGGCGAGTACCGGACCCCAATTGGCGAGACCTTCGGCGTAGTTGTGTGTCCACACTTTCTCGCCGGTGGCCAGATTCCACGCCTGCAGTTCGCCAATATGATCGCTGCCTTCGCGGATGCTGGCCTGCGCGCTGGCGCGGCCGGTGAAGTCCTGTCCCGGCCGGTATTCCACCGGCTGACCCGTCATCGTGGTGCAGTAGTTTTCATTGGCAGGGATGTAGAGCAAACCGGTTTTCGGGCTGTACGCCGCTGGCGTCCAGTTCTTGCCGCCCGACAGCGACGGACAGTAGGTACCGGCACGGCCAAGGCCGGGCTTCGCATCAAGGTTGTATTCAGGACGGCCAGTGGCTGGATCCAGCGACGTGAACACGTTCTGGTATACGAACGGTTTTGCCTCGATGAAGCCGATCGAATCAGCCTTGCGTTCGAGCAGCCACAGATAGCCGTTGCGACCAGCGTGCACGAGGCCGGGAATCTTGCGACCGTTGCGTTCGATATCAATCAGCATCGGCGTCGACACTTCATCCCAGTCCCATGAATCGTTCCAGTGGTACTGGTGATAGCCCTTGAGTGCGCCGGTGTCAGCGTCAAGGGCGATCACCGAGTTGGCGTAGAGGTTGTCGCCGGGACGGGCATCACCGATCCACGGACCGGCATTGCCAGTGCCCCAGTAGGTGAGATTCAGCGCCGGATCATAATTGCCACTGACCCATACAGGCGCGCCGCCGGTTTTCCAGCTGTCGCCGGGCCAGGTTTCGTTGCCAGGTTCGCCAGCCGCCGGAATCGTGAAGGTTTTCCACACCTGCTCGCCGCTATCTGCATCAAGTGCAGTCACAAAGCCGCGTATGCCGCGCTCACCACCAGAGACGCCCACCATGATCTTCCCGTCGACAGCGAGCGGTGCCATCGTCATGTAGTAGCCGGTGCGGTAATCCTCCACGGGCTTCTCCCATACCACGGCGCCGGTTTTGGCATCGAGCGCGACGACGACTGCATCGGATGTCGCCATGTAGACGCGATCGCCATACAGCGCCACACCGCGATTGGTCGGGTGCAACAAGCTCAAGTCAAACGGCAACTGGCGGCGGTACTGCCACAGTACGTCGCCAGTGGCCGCGTTTACCGCGTAGACGATATTGAGCGGAGTAGTCAGGTACATGATGCCGTCGTTGACGATCGGCGGACTCTGGTGACCTTCGGTGACACCGGTGGACATTGTCCACACCGGCCGTAACCTGCCGACATTCTCCGGCGTGATACTGTCGAGCGGGCTGTAGCCCCAGCCATTGTAGTTGCCGCGGAATTGCAGCCAGTTTTCCGGTTCAGGGCTCTGCAAACGCTCGTCAGTCACGGGACGTGCCGTTGTGATGTCCTGCGCCGCCAGAGTGGTGGACAACAGCAGCGTAATGGCAGTCAGCAACGACCGCCGCTTGAACTTGTGCGAGACCATCGTGTTTCCCCTCTCTTGTTATTCTAGATTCCGAACGGACTCAAGCCCGGCTGTTGAAATCCAAGCCGGCCTTCAAACGGTGCTGCCACTGCCAGTTTGCCGTCGACTTCCTTCAACGGCAGTGCCGCCAATTGCCACGGTGCCGGCCCGCCAACCACACGCGCGCCGTCACGCGGATCAAACTGAGACTCATGACACGGGCACTGGAATCGCATGATGTCGGCGTTCCAGTCGGTGACATCGCAACCGGTGTGGCTGCACATGCCGGAATAGGCCACCACGCCATTGGCACTGCGCGCCAGCGTCCCTGGCGTCAGCGTGGCGGGATCGAGACGGATCAGCACCAACTGGTGCATGCGCGAGCCGTTGCGAACGAGACCGCTGACAGGATCCTGCGCAAACGCAAAAATCTGCTTCTGGTCTACTGCCAACTCATCAACAGTAATCGGCTGGCCGGCTTTGTCGCCAAAGGCGTTGGTGAGGAAATCACCGACCTGCGGTGGCGAACTTGCAGCCGGATCGTTGCTTGCTGGAGTCTGGCCCAGCGCAGGAGCGCCAAGTCCGAGTGCACACATGCCACACAGCAGTTGGCGGCGTTTTGCTGCAACCGGCTCCATACTTTCAATCATTGCCCAGCAGCGTCACCAGCGCCTGCGCCTGCTCTGCCACCTGCTGGCCGAGCGGCGTCAGGTAGCCGCCATCCGCTTGCGTTATCATGCCCTTGGCAAACAAACGCTTGCCGGCCGCAATTTTGCCGGCAGCGGCGTCGTGATGGATCTTGAGTCCCTGCTGGGTAGTGCCCAGGTTGAACATGTTGAGCAATTCAAGCTCTTCCAGCAGTACGGGGGTCAGTGTCATGGCGTCCTCTCGACCGGTCTGTGGCCGGTTTAGCTATGGTCTTTGATGTAGTTGCGCTCGTATTCGGCCTGGGCGTGGTCCTGTTCTTTCTTGATCGACTTGGCCTTGCGACGTGCGATGCCATGCGTATAGCCGCGGGATTTCTGCGTGCTGATGGCTGGCAATGACACGGCACGCTGCACCTGGTTGCCGGCACAGGCCGGGCAGGCGGGAGTCTGGTCACTCATCTTCACCAGCTTTTCGAACTGATGGCTGCATTGACTGCATTTGTATTCGTAGATCGGCATGGAACCTGCGTAACCTCCTCAGCGGTGTTGGAATGAGTTCTACCACAATAGTGCCGCAGCCGCGACCGCCACCAGTCGGCGAACACACCGCAAAATAGCAACCTTTGTGGAAATTTCCCCAGCCGATGCTGGCAGTGCCCTCGGCTATAATCCACTCCTGACGAATCTGGAATGATGACAATGCAGGACGATCTGCAGAAGCAATACATAGCCTCGCTGACTGAACGCACTGAAGAACTGAAAGCGTTCGGGCGCCAGTTACAGCGAGGCACTGCCGAGGCAGTACAAAACCTCCGCAAATTGGCTCACTCGCTGCACGGCTCGGGCGGCACCTTCGGCTTTCCACAGATTTCTGAGGCCGCAAGGGTAGTCGAGCAATGCTCCACGGAGTTGCTGCCGCAAAAGCTCGTCGATCTTGTGCAGGTGATCCAGCAAATCATTACCGCGGCCCCGGGCCAGGCCATTGACGTTATCGATATCCTGATCATCGATGACGACACCGAATTTGCCAACGCCCTAGAAAAAAGCTTTGTCGGCAAATCCTCCCAATACCGTGCCAGCCTGGCCGCCACCGGTGCCCGTGCCGAGGAGTTGCTGGTCAAACGGAAATTTGCGTTGATTCTGCTCGATCTCGTCTTGCCCGATCGCGATGGCCGCGACTTGTTGAGAGAGATCAAATACGAATACAAACTGGCGACACCGGTTTACGTGTTGTCCGGCATCGATCGCGACATGATACGGGTTGAATGTCTGGCGCTCGGCGCCGAGTCAGGATTCGCCACAATGACAGTATCGACGGCTTCAGTCAGCGGCATGGCAATAATGGTGGCAGAAGACGACGCCATGCAGGCCGACCTGGTGCGCCAGCGTTTGCAGCGGGAAGGCATGGTGGTTGATGTAGTCAACAACGGCAAGCACGCCGTTGCCACCATGCGCGACAAACCGAATGCAGTCTACATTCTTGACATCAACATGCCTGGCATGAGCGGCTTTGAAGTATTGCAGCGAATCCGACATCCTTCGCGCCTACGAGCTCGGCACCAACGACTACATCCTCAAGCCCTTCTCGGCAATACAGTTGGTGGCACGCGTCAAAACCCTGTTGAAATTTCCCGGGTGAGACGCTCCATGACTGCATTCGCAACCCGGCTGCAGCGCAGCATCATCAGAATGTTGTCAGTCTCACTCTGCCTGCTACCAACAGCCCTGAATGCGCAGGTACCGGCGCAACCTGCTGCCACTGCTGTGGTGGTCACACCTCTGCCAGCTGTCGAAGCAATGCGCTCTGTCAGCATTGGTGGCCGTATGGTGGAGTTGGCAGTCGACAGTATCGACAATCCACTGGTACTGCTGCAAACCACCCAAGGCGACATTGTGCTGGAGCTGTTCCCGCAGGAAGCACCGGAGACGGTGGCGAATTTTCTCGGCCTCGCCAGCGGCAGCAAGGCCTTCACCGATCCTGCCACCGGAATGGAAGCCATGCGGCCGTTCTATGATGGTCTGGTGTTTCACCGCGTGATCGACGGCTTCATGATCCAGGGCGGCAGCCCCACCGGCTTCGGCGACGGTTTTCCCGGCTATCGGTTCAGCGACGAAATCAGCGCGCAGAGTCTCGGCCTCGACAAGATGCTGGTGCTTGATGCCAGCGGCGTGCCGAATCCGGTGCTGGGCATCCAGAGCCAGGCCGACTTCCAGCAGAAGATTCTCGGCCCCTTGTACGCGGCAATGGGGATCACGTCACAGGAGCAGCTTGATGTGCGCATCGGTGAAGTCGACCAGCGTATCCGTTCGATGACGGTACAACAGAGCCATGAAATGCTCGGCTATCATTTTCGCAATGATCTGCAGTCACGTGCGCCGGTGCTCGGAGTGATCGCCATGGCCAACAGCGGCCCCGATACCAACGGCTCGCAGTTCTTCATCACACTGGCGGACACGCCCTGGCTTACAGGCAAGCACACCGTATTCGGCGAAGTAAAAGCCGGCATCGAAGTTGTAGATGCCATTGGAAAAGTTGCAGTGGATGCAGAAGCGCGTCCGCTGCAACCGGTGACACTGCTCAGTGTGCGCCCTCTGTAAATTCCTGACGCAAGAAGACAAACCCATGCAGCCCCGACACAGCACCAACGTCGTCTGGCAACCCAGCCGGGTCGACCGCCGCAAACGGCGTGAAATCTTCAGCCAGAGCGGTGCCACGTTATGGTTCACCGGCCTAAGCGGCGCCGGCAAATCCACACTGGCCTTTCTGATCGAACACATGCTGGTTGAACAAAAGTACAAGGCCTACGTGCTCGACGGTGACAACGTGCGCCACGGCCTCAACAGCAACCTCGGCTTCTCGGCAGCAGATCGTGAAGAGAACATTCGCCGCGTGGGAGAAGTCGCCAAGTTGTTCGCCGATTCCGGCATGATTGTGTTGGCAAGTTTCATCTCACCCTTCCGCAAGGATCGTGCACTGGTGCGCGGCATCCACCAACAAGCCGGTCTGCCTTTCATCGAGATATTCATCGACACACCACTCTCAGTGTGCGAGGAACGCGATTCAAAACAGCTCTACGCCAAAGCCCGCCGCGGCGAGATCAAGGACTTCACCGGCATCAGCTCTCCGTACGAAGTGCCCACTGAAGCCGAGATTCACCTGAACAATGGCCCGTCACCGCAGGAACAGGCGCAGATTGTGTTGGACTATCTGGAGTTGCACGGGATTCTGGAAAAGTAGCTGCTTTGTTGCTGTTGAACAGCATGGGAATGGTTCAGGTCGGAGCAAGCAGCCATGCCTTCGGGACACGCGTGAATACGTCCATGTAGCTCCCTTCGGCATCCTGCCTCAGAGGTCCCTGCGGCATGGCTGCTTGCTCCTTCTTTGTACATCGCTGTGTATTTCGACATGGCCTTGGAGTGACCCCGATGTTCACTCCCTCCCGGGCACACTTCCGTATCGGCTTGTTGCGTAACAATTGGCATGTGTCGCC
>CAISOD010000311.1 GCA_903887045.1 uncultured Gammaproteobacteria bacterium
ACAAGATCGCCCTCGAAACCAGCGGCATCCACTGCGTCCAGCATATCGACCACACCGTTGTTGCCGAAGCCTGCCACCGGCTGGCCGCTGTGGGCATCCAGCGCTACCAGGTTGTAACCGGGGGTGGCGAACACAATGCGGTCGTCGCCGTTGCCATCGCTCCAATACGACACCCCACGATGCACTTTGCGCGGGGCGGCAACAAAACGATCACCCTCGTCGAGCCGGTACATCCACAGGGTTTCGCCGGTGCCGGCATCGGCAGCGATCACCACGCGGCGCTGCTCCATGGAGAAATACAGCACACCATCCACCATCAAGGGCGTGGTTTCACTGGTGGCGATGGCGTTGGGCAGCAGGCTGTCGGCCTTCCACACCCAGGCTACTTCAAGGTCCTTGATGTTGTCGGCGTTGATTTGATCGAGCGACGAATAACGCATGCCGCCACCATCGCCACCATAGGCGGGCCATTCGCCATTGGTGGCGCCGGTTTGGGCCGTTGCGAATGGTGGGGTGAGGGTGGTGAGCAGGGACAGGGCAGCGAGATAAAGCGCGCTTTTGAAAGTACGACGAGCGATGGTATTGCGTTCCATCTTCCTCTCCTGGTTACCGGATCAAGTCACGGTATTGTTGTTATTGCGCCCGACTATAACTGCTTTCCTGTTCAAGTTGACAGACAAGCTGCGCCTCCCCCATCCTGCTGCAAAAGGATTCCACATGGCACTTACAACACGGAATGGAAGCCGAATAAAAAAATGGAGGGGAACATGAATAACAATAACAAGAAGAAGTACAACACCAACCCCGGCAAGTTCAGCATTATTCTGCGTGCGTTGGCACTCACAGCAATGTGGGCGCTCTGCAACCAGGCCGCGCTGGCCCACCACGCGTTTGCCCTCGAATTCGATGTAAAGAAACCTTTCGATCTGCAAGGAGTGGTATCGAAAGTTGAATTGATCAATCCGCATTCCTGGATACATGTCGACGTTACTGATGCCAGCGGCCAGAAAACAACCTGGATGATTGAAGGTGGCAGTCCCAACGCGCTGGTGCGCAAAGGTGTTACCAAACAATCGATACCGGTCGGTTCGGAACTGCGCGTGATTGGCTACCAGGCGCGCGACGGCTCACCCAAAGGCGTTGGTCGCACCATCACCTTTGCCGATGGCCGCGAACTGTTCTTCGACAGCCGTGTTCCCACCGAGCCTGCGCCATGAAGGCCCTCACTTTGCTGCCAGCATTGCTGGCGCTGTTTGCGCTGCGGGCAACAGCCGCACCACAAGATGAATTCCCGCGCGACGCCGATGGTCACCCTGATTTCAGCGGTGTGTGGCAAAGCCTGAACACTGCGCACTGGAATCTAGAACCGCACGTGGCCGCGCCCGGTGGCGTGCCTGCACTCGGCGCCCAGTTTGCGGTGGCGCCCGGGCTTGGCGTGGTTGTAGGTGATCGCATTCCCTACAAACCGGAAGCGCTCGCCCAGCGCGATGCCAACTTCGCCAATCGCCTCACTGCCGATCCTGAAACCAATTGCTACCTCGGCGGTGTGCCGCGCTCCACCTACATGCCGTATCCGCTGCAGATATTCCAGAGCAGTGACATCGTCTCCATCGCTTATCAATACGCCACCGGCTTGCGCCGCATCGCCATCGGCGGCACTGATGAAGCGCCGCTCGACAGCTGGATGGGTTGGTCAAATGCCAAGTGGGAAGGCGACACCTTGATAGTGGAAGTCACCGGTTTCAACGGCCAGACCTGGCTCGACCGCGCCGGTAATTTTGCAAGCGCCACCGCGAAAGTGACTGAACGCTACACGCCGCTCTCACCCAACCACATCCAGTACGAAGCCACCATTGAAGACCCGTCGGTATACACCGAAGCGTGGAGCATCCGCATGCCTCTCTATCGCATCGTCGACGACAACTACCGCCTGCTCGAATTCAAATGCGAACCCTTTGCCGAAGAAAAACTGTACGGACATCTGCGTTTACCCGCTGAATAACAACAATAAATGACGGAGGTTCAGACCATGTCGTTTGCACCAGTTCACTGCGTTCGCCTCACTGCTCTTGTTGCTGGCGTAACGCTGGCCACTACTGCCTACGCCCAACAACCACGCACCGCCTGGGGCGAACCCGATCTCGCCGGCGCCTACAGCGAATTCACACTGGCACCGCTGGAGCGGCCGGTGGAACTCGGCACCAAGGAACTCTTCACCGCGCAGGAAGCGAGGGAATACCAGCAGCGCGTGCTTGAAGAGGCTGATCAGGACGACGAAACCGTCGCCGGCACCCAGGAAGACGTGCACTACGACATGGGCACCTTTTCACTCAGCGCCAACGAAGGCCGCACTTCGGAAAACTTCCGCACCTCCATCATCACCTTCCCCGCCAATGGCCGTATTCCGCCGCTGACCGAAGCCGCCCTTACACGCCAGAAACAGCGCAACGCCATCCGCACCGGCCACGAATTCGACGGCCCGGAAATGCGCTCGCTGTCCGAACGCTGCATCGTGTGGACCAGCACGCTGGCGCCCATCCTGCCCGGTGGTTACAACAGCAACCTGCAGATCTTCCAGAGCCCCGGTTACGTGGTGATCCAGGGTGAAATGGGCGACCCGCGCATCATCCCCACCGACGGCAAACCACTGCCCGACAAGCTGCTGCCCCAGTGGAACGGCACCGCCAGCGGTCGCTGGGAAGGCGACACGCTGGTAGTCGAAACCGCTGGTTTCCATCCCAACGCCGCCTGGCGCAATGCCTCCGAGCACATGAAAGTCACCGAGTGGATCACCCGCGTTGATGCCGACACCCTCGAATACAAATTCCAGGTAGACGACCCCAACACCTGGGCCGAACCCTGGGGCGGCACCTACCCGCTGACGGATCTCGGCGGCATCCTGTTTGAGTACGCCTGCACCGAAGGCAACTACGGCATGGCGAATATCCTGTCGGGGCAGCGGGCGCTGGAGAAAGAGGCGGCGGGCAAGAGCCAGCCGTAGATTCCATCAGCTTGTCTTATGTGTGCGACATATCTAATATTATGTCGTACACATAAGACGTTGCTGACCATGACCAACACGACTACCCGCAGCTATTCCCGCCTTACACGCCAAGCCTTGAACTACCTGGGCGCACTGGTGCGCGCCGGGCGCATCGAGAAAAAAATGAACATGCAGGAGCTGGCCGAGCGGGTGGGCATCTCCAGGGACATGCTCTATCGGATCGAAAAGGGCGACCCACGCTGTGAAATCGGGGTGGTATTCGAGTTGGCCGCCATTGTTGGCGTCCCCTTGTTTGAAGCTGATGCCAAAGCTGTCCAGTTGCGTCATCAGGAACTGTCTGCACGTTTGGCTCTGATGCCAAAAGCCGTTCACAGCCCCCGCAAGGATGTTGTCGATGACTTCTGACAAGGCGCCTGCAGAAGCCTACGTGTGGACATGGTTGCCTGAACAAACCGAGCCTGTCGTAGCCGGCAGAGTGGAGGCTACAGGGCAAGGCCTGCTATTCAATTACGGGCAGAGCTACCTGGCACGCACCGAAGCCATCGCGCTCTATGACCAAGAGCTCCCGCTACGCGCCGGACAAATCCCACTCAAACCAGGGCTGAACATGCCGGGATGTTTGCGTGATGCCTCCCCTGATGCCTGGGGGCGCAGGGTCATCATCAACCGCTTGCTTGGTATGGGAGGTCGCAATACCGACCCGGACCTGCTCGGTGAGCTGACTTACTTGCTGGAGTCCGGCTCCGACAGAATAGGAGCATTGGATTTCCAGCGCTCTCCCTCGGTCTACCAACCCCGCACGTCGAATGAAGCCACGCTGGACGAGCTATTGGAAAGCGCAGAGCGGGTTGAACAAGGCGTGCCCTTGAGTCCTGAACTCGCACAAGCCATTCAGCATGGGTCTTCTATCGGCGGAGCGCGTCCCAAGGCGCTACTCACCGACAACAACCGTAAACTGATCGCCAAGTTTTCCGGTAGTGCTGATGTTTACAACGTGGTCAAAGCCGAGTTCATTGCCATGCGCCTGGCTGCACTTGCGGGCCTGAAGGTTGCACCCGTTTCACTGGCCAGGGCAGCCGGCAAGGATGTATTGCTGATCGAAAGATTCGACCGAATTCGCGATAGGCAAGGCTGGAAACGGCGGCTTATGGTGTCGGCATTAACGCTGCTGGAGCTGGATGAGCTGCACGCGCGTTATGCCAGTTATGAAACCCTGGCGGAAATTGTCCGCATGCGATTCCGTCAGCCCAGGGCGGGTTTGCGCGAGCTGTTTGCGAGACTCGTGTTCAATATCCTGTGTGGCAATACCGATGATCACGCGCGCAATCATGCAGCTTTTTGGAATGGCCGCGAACTGGAGCTCACGCCAGCCTATGACCTGTGTCCTCAAAGCCGAACCGGCAATGAAGCGACCCAGGCAATGCTCATCCATGGCGACAACCGTTTCAGTAGTTTGCGGGTTTGTATTGAGGCGGCAGCACAATTCCAATTGTCGGCAAAAGAGGCAAAGGAAATCGTCAATCAACAACTGGAGTGCATCCAGCAGCACTGGCAGCCAGTATGTGACGAAGCATCATTGACCCAAGTGGATCGGCAGTTGATGTGGGGCCGGATGTTTCTCAATCCGTTTGCGCTGGAGGGCTATGACGGCTAATGCCGTTGGTTCAACAGCTCCGCCGCTGGTTCAATAGTCTGCTACTCCTGCCGCACCGGCCCGTATTGTCAACCAGCCGGTCTGCCGCCCACCGGGAAGCAGCTCAGCTGTAACCATCCCCCCTGACAATTCGGAGTTTGCAAAATGAATTATGTACGCGGTATTGGGTCAACCGTTCTGCTGGGTTGCCTCGCTGTCCTTACCTCGCCGCTGCAGGCGCAGACGGAGGACCGTGGCTTCTATGCAACGGTCTATGCACAGAGCAGCTGGCTCGACTCAACCACCTTCGACGAAAACGGCAGCGCCAGGTTCGGCCCGGGGCTGAAGGCGGAGTTCGACGGCGGGATTGGCTTCGGTGGAGATATCGGTTTTCTCTATGGCAACGGCTGGGCGGCCGAATTCGAGTGGAATTGGCGCCGGCACGATCTGGAGTCACTGCGCCGTGGCAACACCACGCTCGTGACCGACGGCGACTTCGCGTCCAATGTGCTGTTCGTCAACGGTCTGCGTCGGTTTGTGCGGCCCTCGGGCGGCTGGGTGCCCTATGTCGGGGTCGGCCTCGGCTGGGTGCAGGAGATCGACTTTGACCTCAATTCCGGCAACATCGAACGGGCCTGGTCTGATCAGGGCGAGTTTGGTGTGCAATTGATGGGTGGCGCCGAATTTCCGCTCGGTGAAAGCTGGAAACTGACAGCGGATGTGCGCCTGCTGCAGATAGGCAGCGTCGAACTGCCTGCCGAAGAGGGTGTCACCGGGCAGCTGGCAAAACCTGACTACAATCCGGTGTCAGTCCAGTTTGGCGTGCGACGTAAGTTTTGAATCTGCTGGTTGGTGGGAGACTGGCGCCGGGACGGCCGCGACATCGTAGCGGGCTCCGTCCCCAAAACGGGCCAGTACATCCGCCTTGCGGCGACGGCTGACGGGGATCTCGCGGCCGTCGCTCAACTTGCACATGGCGCCGTCGGCTTTGCGACTGACGCCGCGCACATGCCCTGCATGCACCCACCACGAGCGGTGGACCCGCATGCCGGCAGCGCCTTCCTCATCCTCCACCTCCTGCAGCGCGCCCAATACCAGCGCAGTGCCGCGGCTGGTCCACACTCGCAGGTATTGCAGCTCGGAATTGACCGCGATCACATCATCGCCCAGTTCGCTTGGCAGTGCCGCGCGCCAGCGGGCGGGTGCTGTCGGCGCGATTGCTTCAGTAGAGGCTGGTGGCGATGCCGGCTCCACCATGGCGGTTACGGGCTGCGGCAACACCAAGGGCGGCAGCAGCCCCGGCAACCGCGGCCAGGAGATCAACACCCAGGCGGCAGTTACCTGGCCGACGATATCGCCAAATTCCTTCAGCAAGGCTCTTGGCCCGAAGGCCAGGTGCGGAACTAAATCGTCTTCGTCATCGATGGTTACCGGAAACCCCAGGCTTTGTTGCATCAGCCCTTCGCCGATCAGCCAATACAGTGGCGCCAGTACCGCTGAACCCACCACACCGCTGCCGATCACCAGCAGCCAAAGCGGCGAGCGACTCAGCCAAATGGTACGACTCAGCAAATAGAACACAGACTGCAGCACCGCCAGGCCAATGCCGATCTGCAAGAACCAGAACAGGCCCATCCACGGCCAGGGCGCGCTGAATCCGGGGTCGGGTCGTATGGCCATCATCAGGGCCCATAGCGCGCAGCCGGTGACGCCGAGGTAACGGATGATGGTTGCAGCTGGATTTTCCCGGTACATAAGTCGCTCGCTACGGCAGGAACAGCAATGAGACTGGATTTTCACCGTCTTTGCCCAGTAGTAGTTTACGCAGCACCCCAATTATCCAGTTCAGCCAACAGGCAACCAAAACCCTGTCGGGGGGTATTGCACTGTGACACCGACCTCCCTGATACCGATCCAGTCAAGCCGCAGAGGCTGGCTGCAGGCTTGCTTGCGGTATAGTTACGTATTCGCAATTCGAGTTTTTTCCATGATTTCCCGACTGCCCCAGCACTCGCCAAAAGCAAAGGCCGGCGTGCTCGCCACACTGTTTGCGTGCTTCGTCCTGTCAACGCCCGCACAGGCGCAAGCACCCGCCGCCACTGCCCAGCCAACTCCCGCTCCATCGGCGCGCAAACGCGTTGAAATCGTGCGCACCGAGCAGGCACCTGTTATTGATGGCGCGCTGGATGAAGAGTTCTGGCGCACCGCCACTGTCATCAAGGACGTGGAGCAGTACCAGCCAGCCGACCATGTGGAGCCCTCGGAAAAGTCCGAGTTCTATATTGCCTACAGCGAGCGCTACTTCTATGTGGGCGCCCGTTTGTATGACCGCGACCCATCCGGCATCAGCGCACGCCAGCTGATCCAGAACGGCACCATGCAGTTCGACGACGCCATTGAATTCATCATCGACAGTTTCAACAACGGCCGCACCGGTTATCACTTCCAGATCAACCCCAACGGCATCCGCCAGGACGGTCTGTTCGAAAACCCCAGCACGCTCAACCGCGATTGGAGCGGCATCTGGCAGGCCGAAGCCCGCATGGATGCACAAGGCTGGACGGCCGAAGCCGCGATTCCGTTCAACACCCTCAACTTCGATCCCACCACACAGGACTGGGGCTTCACCATTGCCCGCACCATTGCGCGCAGGCAGGAAGAAATTGCCTGGTCGTCGTTCAACCGCAATCTCAACCCGACAACTACCGGCGTGATCAGCGGTATACACGACATCCGCCAGGGTGTTGGCCTCGACATCGTGCCGTCCATTGCTGCCGCCACCACGCGCGACTATGTAAGAGGCACCAAGGGCAACCGCTTCGACCCTTCGCTCAACGTGTTCTACAAAGTAACGCCCAACCTCACCGGCGTGCTCACACTCAACACCGACTTCTCCGCCACCGAAGTGGACAACCGCCAGGTGAACCTCTCGCGCTTCTCGCTGTTCTTCCCCGAGAAACGCGATTTCTTTTTGCAGGACGTCGACATCTTCACCTTCGGTGGTCGTGGCGGCGGTGGCAACAACTTCGGCGGCCGGCAAAACGGCATTCCGTTTTATTCGCGCCGCATTGGCCTCAGCCGCACCGGCCAGCCGGTAGACATCAACGCCGGCGTGAAACTCAGCGGCCGCGTGGGTGAATGGAACGTTGGTGCACTCGCGGTAAAACAGGGCGAAAGCGGCGCGCTCGATTCACAGAATTTGTTCGTAGGCCGCGCAGCGCTCAACGTGCTGAGTGAATCCAGCGTGGGTGTCATCTTCACCAGCGGCGATCCGCTCAGCAGTAACGGCAACACCCTCGGTGGTGTCGACTTCCGCTACCAGAACACCCGCTTCTCGCAGCGCTACACACTCTCGGGCAATGCGTTCTATCAGCAGACGGACACCGACGGATTAACCGGCGACGACAAGGCCTATGGCGTGCGCGCCGAACTCGACACCCAAGGCACTGGCGTGGGTGGAGCAGTGGGCTACGAATATTTCGGCGACGACTATCGCCCCGCACTCGGTTTCGCCAACCGCCTCGGTGTGGAGAGCTTCACGATAGATGGCAACGGACGCTACTTTTTGCAGAAGCATCCGTTCATTCGCGTGCTCAACAGCTTCGCCAACTACGAATACACCCGCAGCCTTGCTACCGGCGAGTTGCAAAGCGAATCGGTCTTCTGGGCCCCACTCAACATCAACTCGCATCGCGGTGATCAGGTAGGCCTCACCATCAACCGCGATCGCGAAGGTCTCGACGCGCCGTTCCAGATCAGCCCCGGCATTGTCCTTCCCGCCGGTGAATACACCTTCCTCAGCGCCGGCATGCAGTTTCGCGTGTCCAACCAACGCCTGTTCGCGCCCAGCATTCGCCTCAACCAGGGCGAGTTCTACAACGGCGACCGCAGCCGCGTGCAAGTAGGTGCCGACTGGCGCCCCAACCAACATCTGTACATGAACTTCAACTACGACTACCAGGACATCCAACTGCCCGCCGGCGACTTCAAGGTAAGACTCGTCAGCGCCAACGTGCTGTACGCCTTCAACTCGAAGTGGTCGTGGATCAACCTCATCCAGTACGACAACGCCTCCAGCAGCGTGGGCGTGAACAGCCGTTTGCGCTGGAACCCGGTGGCAGGCGAGGATTTTTTTCTGGTGCTGAATACCGGCTTTGATTCAGAAGGCGTGTTCTCGCGCATCAGCCGCGAGCAAGCGGAGATTGCGATCAAGTATACGAAGACGTTCAGGTATTGAGCGTCAGCCAAGCGCCTCGTTAAACAAGCGCCAGCCGGTTGCTTTCTACCGCACGCAACATATGCGCGATGGTGTCGCGGCGAATCGGCTGCGCTGTTGCCAGCAGGTGGAAGCGCCCGGCAACTTCCAGCGTGATTTCGATGATGGCGGCAGCGGCTGCTCGATCAACACCACCCTCGTTGGCCAGGCGCAGCAGATGTTCGCGGGTAATGCGCCGGCCTTCGCCGCACACATCACTCTGGTGTTGCCCGCCGGGCCCTTCACAAAAAGTCAGATCAAAGGCCGGTGCCAGCCGCCAGCGGCGATCCTGTGCGAGACGCCAGGCAAAATTCTTGGCGTGATCGTCGCGGTTGTGAAACACCACGTTGAATACGGCGCGGCCATAGGCTTTTTCCACTTCGCGCTCATCGCGCGTCAGCAGTTTGGTGGCGCGCAAGAAGGTGGTGTAGTCCACTGAGGGCACGCGGAAATCGGCGTGCAGCAAACCGGCAAGACTGTGGATGGGCACACGCAGGCCGGCGGCGCGATCGAAACGTGCCACAGCGAACGCGGCCAGCGTTGGCCCCAAATCAAAATACGCCGACTCCGGCATGTCGATACCGCATTCGCGCGCCAGCTGCGCATAAAGCTGTTCGATGGCGCAAACCTCCTTGTGCTCGCGCTGCGCCTGGAACTTCACCAGCCACGGCTCACCAGCGGCGGTAGCCAGTGTGCTCACCTGCGCGGTGGCGCGCTGGTACTGCACCAGCGCTTTGGGGCGTGCACCGTGCGGCGAGCCACCCATCATCACCAGCGCCATCAACACATCGGTAGCGGCGCCATCCAGCACCTGCTGCGTTTCCTGCGCCAACATGGCCAACTGCAGATCAAGCGGCGGCAACTCCAGCGTTTCGGCCGGCACAAAACGCAGCGCGCCCATCGCGCGCTCGCCGATAAATGCCAAACGGTCGAGCGGCCCCGGCGTAATACCACGTTGACGGAATACGCGATCCATCAACAGCAGTCCCCAGCCGTCGGGCAGGGCATCGGCAATCAGCCCCGGCAAACGCAATTGATGAGTGGGGAAGTCGCCAAAGGCCTGGGTGCGCAACTTCAGATGTCGCGGTGAGAGTTCCAGCTGCTGCGCCAGCGCCTCGGCGGAATATTCGAACAGCAGCGTTTGGCCGTCGTCCGCCAGCGTGCCCAAGTGCCAGTCTTCACCCCAGCCGCAGTAGCGAACCTCCAGTGTTTTCATGGCGAGCCTGTTAGGTGCGCCCGCTTGCGCGGCGCTCGTTGCCGCAGCGGCTGTGCGGCCTGCAGCATCTGGGCAATGGAGTTGCGTTTCAGCACGAACAGCGGCTGCAGCTCATCGGCCAGCCCCAGCGCCTGCACCACCCGCACCACGGTCTCCAGCGACGATACCCCGCTGTTCTCCAGCTTCTTCACCGTGCCCAGCGCAACGCCAGCCATTGCCGCCAGCTCCTGCTGCGACAGTTGCTGCGCCAGCCGCTGCTGCCGCAGCCGGCCGCCCAGCTCGTGCAGGATTTCAGTGGGGGTGGCGAGGGCGGGGTCCATGGGTTGTTTTCATGGTTGGGTTTGGGTGCCTATAGTAGACAGGATGATGGCTGTTATCAGCAAATATCTGCGTTTATGGGCATTACGATATCTTTTGATTGTATTCTCACTGAGTTGCGACTCTGACACCGATCTCCGCAGCGCCGGGCTGTCGTTCAGCGCAGGCTGTACCAGACTCCTCTGCCACTACCGTGCTGGTTCAGCGTGCCGCGTTCAACCAGTACCCGGAAGTGTTGTTTGAGCGTGTTGCGACTGGCCCCGCTCAGTTTGATGGCCTCGCCAATGGTCACGCGACCATGCTCGCGGGCGAACTCAACAATCTGCAACTGCAGTTCGGGCATGGCCGCCAACACGATTTTTTCGCGCTCGACTTTCCTCTCCAGCCGCCGCACCTGCTCTGCCAGTGAGCGCAGAAAGAACAGCAGCCATGGTTGCCAGTCTGGCGCCTCGGTTCGAATCGTGCCCTGGGTCTGCCGCAGCGCGAGGTAATAAGCTTCTTTGCTCTGTTCGATCACGCTTTCCAGCGAGCTGTAGGGCACGTAGGCATAACCTGCCTGCAACAGCAGCAGTGTGGTCAATACCCGCGAGAGTCGGCCATTGCCGTCCTGGAAGGGATGGATCTCGAGAAAGACCACGACGCACAGTGCGATAACCAGCAGTGGATGCAGTGTTGCCTGTTCACGTTGCTGATTCACCCAGCTGAACAATTCACCCATCAGGCGCGGCGTGTCGAAAGGTGATGCTGTCTGGAACACGATACCGATTTGCGCACCGCTTTCGTCGAACGCCGCCACACTGTTGGAATTGGTCTTGTAGTTGCCACGATGCCAGGCATCTTTTTCGCTATGGCGCAGCAGGATCTGGTGCAACTGTTTGCTGTGGTTCTCGCTGAACGGGATGTCCTGCCAGGAGGCGAACACCAGATCCATCAGCTCGGCATAACCTGCCACTTCCTGCTCGTCGCGGGTGGCGAAGGACTTGATCTCCAGCCTCGACAGCAACTGCTCCACTTCCCGATCCGACAGCTTGCTGCCCTCGATACGGGTTGATGAGCCAATACTTTCGATGGTGGCCACCCGCCGCAAAGCCAGCAGGCGATCCGGCGCCAGCGTGCCCAGCGCACGCCAGGCGCCTTTGAATTCGTCGATCCTGGCGATGAGGTTCAGGATCTCCGGGGTGATCTGGAGGGAGTCGGTTCGCAGCATGGGCGGCAGGCTATACCATAATTACACCCATTTACACCCATTTAGGGTCGGTTGCTTCTCAATCGGTTTGGACACCGATCTCCTTGCCAAGCATGGCTTGCGGAGATTAACGGCCTTAATCTCCGCAAACTACGCGGAATTTACCCTTGCTCCTGCGGCGAATAATCGGCATTATCTCCGCAGAAGGTGCGGAGATAATGCCAAAATACATCCACGAACTAGCTGAATGGCCCAAGTTTCATTGGGATGAAGGTCTGCTTACCCAGCAGTTGGCTGCCGTGCGCCATCGCCAGGGGCGGCTGTTGGGGCGAATGGAAGCGCTCGGCTTTGATCTGCGTGCGGAAGCCGTCCTCACAGTCCTCACTCAGGACGTTCTCAAATCGAGTGAGATAGAAGGTGAGCTGCTCGACAAGAGCCAGGTGCGCTCCTCCATCGCACGCCGCTTGGGCATGGATATCGGTGCGCTGGTGCCGGCCGATCGTCATGTTGAAGGCGTGGTCGAGATGATGCTCGACGCCACCCAGAACTATGCCGAGCCACTGACGGCTGAGCGGATGTTCGCTTGGCACGCTGCGCTGTTTCCGACCGGCCGCAGTGGTTTGTCCCTTATCACCGTTGGTGCCTGGCGCGATGCAAGCGCAGGTCCGATGCAGGTTGTGTCGGGGCCGATGGGACGTGAGCACGTCCACTTCGAAGCGCCAAACGCCGAGCGCCTGCCGGCAGAGATGGCGAGTTTCCTCAGCTGGTTTGCCAATGATGCTACCGACAAC
>CAISOD010000312.1 GCA_903887045.1 uncultured Gammaproteobacteria bacterium
CTGCTCAACTACCAGGACGTCGATGGCATGTGGCACAACATCATCGATATGCCTGGCAGTTGGGGTGAGCTCTCGGCCACCGCCATGATCGCCACTGCCATTCAGCGCGGAGTTGATAACCAGTGGCTCGAAGGTTTTTACCAAAACGTGGTAGAGCGTGCGTGGGAGGCTGTGGTACTGCGCACCGATGACGACATGGGATTCACTGATGTGTGTGAATCAACACCGGGACAGGATTCGTTCGACGCCTACGTGAACCGCAAGGCCCTGCAGGGGCGTGACGAGCGCGCCGGCGGCATGATGCTGCTGTTTGCCGCCGAGCGCTTGCGGGCCCGATCACTCAGTCGGCAACGCAACTGAAGTTCGCGGCCGATGCCCCCTCACCCGCACCCGAGCCGGTGTAGCGCGGGTACAGCGGGTACTGGCACAACGGCTTGGACGCGACCTCGGCGAACGGCGCCAGTGCGCTGCGGTTCGTCAAGGTGTACTGCGTGGCGGGCTTGATGCCCTTCTCGACCCAGTCTTCCACTACGGCCAGCAGGTCCACGCGGCCCGGGATGCCGTGGGCCGGCGTATTCGCCGTACCTGCCGCCATGCCGCCGGAGGTGTGCGGCAATCCGGTCGCCGCATAGGCCGCGAAGAACTCGCCGACGTTGCCCTCACCCATGCGGGCGAGCACGGCGTCGTAGTAGTTCAACCCGGTCAGCGGGCTCTGCGCCGTGTCGCTCAGGTCCTCGCGCAGGATCAACTTGCCCCCGCGGTCGCGGAAGGCCGACAGGTCCGGGTCGGTGGCGTCCATCCAGTTCGACACCTGCAGCACGCGGTCGCGGAAGTTGGCCGGTTCGTAGGTCAGCGGGTCGAAGCCGGCGTTCTGCGCGATGAAGTAGCGGACGTAGCCGTTGCCGTATCGGTAGACCTGGTTGATGCCAGTGGCAGTGGGGCCATCGGTCGGCGGCGCCGTTCCCACCAGCCAGTTCGACCAGTTGCCGGGCAGGCCCTCGCCGCCGAAGCCGAAGCCGGCATAGGACTGCATGCCGTTGGACACGGGGAAGCTGAACTCGTAGCCGGCGTGCGCGGACTGGAGCACCGCCAGTTGCTCGGTGGACAGGCAGGCGGGCCCTTCGTCGTTGCCGGATGCGCAGCGCTTGGTGTCCAGTGCGGCTTCGGCGACGGGCTTGCACGCACGGTAGTTGCTGACGACCTGGTCGGCGATGCCGTCCAGCCCATCGCAGGCCGCCGTCACCGTGTCGTGCACCAACTGGGTTTTGCCGCCCAGCCAGGCACCCGGCGCGCTCTGGCGGATGCCGCCGATCCAGTTGCCGAAGGTCTGCAGGCCCGTCCAGTTCATGACCGGGTCGATGGAGATGATGCCGTCGTAGTCGTCCGGGTAGCGCTGCGCCATCATCATGGCTTCACGGCCCCCTTCGGAGCCGCCCATGTAGTAGCTCTTCACCGGGCGCTTGCCGTAGTACCGCTCGCCCAGCGCGATGGCCACGTCGTGCGTCTTCTTGTAGGACGCATAGGCGAAGTTGACCAGCGACTCCTGGTTCAGCGCGAAGGCGAAGTTCTCAACGCCCGGCTGGTTCTGGTGGCCCGAGTCGGTGCCGGTCGTCATATACCCGCGCGTGAGGGGCCGCGGCGCATCGGGCGGCGCGTTGCGGCTGGCGTCCAGGCCGGTGACCAGCGATCCGTTGTAGCCCGCGCCTCCAAACTGCAGTTTCTTGCCGTTCCAGTTCGTGGGCAGGTTGAGCTGGGTGTTGATCAGCGGCGCCGACGGGTCCACCGGTTTGATCTCGACCAGCAACTCGCAGTACTCGGGCGTGCCCAGCACGGTTGCGGTGCCGTCAGCGTTGGGGGCGTCTGCCACGGCGGGCTTTAACGTGGCGGACTTGACGGTGGCGCCTGTCGTCGGTTCACCGATCTTCGCAGCCTCCACAACCTGGCCGGCGAGTGCGGCGCAGGCGCCGCCGGGGTCCTTCACCACGCGCGGCGCCGCGAGGCTGTCGTCGTCACTGCCGCCACAGGCGGACAGGGTGCTGGCAATGGCCAGGGCGATGAAGGTCTTGCGCTGGAAAAAAGCGGGCAGCACATAAAGTGCGTGGGTCGTCGGCTTGTGCATCTTGTCTCCGGGGTTGTTGTCGGATCTGGATGGGGCTAGGGCTATGGGAAGCATAAAGCCCCTTTTCAAAAAGTCAGCCGGCATTATTGTGGGCTGCCTGGCTGAATTTGCAGTTCAGCGTAGCTCTTATCGTCAAGTAATTCTGCTGTAGTGGCAGCGCCTCGTTACTTCACACGGCTGGTTCTACTGGCCCGTGCTTTTCGGTTTTGGGACGCAGCCAGCGCCGGGTGAGCATGCCGGCAGTGATAGCACCATTGACGTTGAGCGCCGTGCGCCCCATGTCGATGAGCGGCTCAATCGAGATCAGCAGCGCCACCACGGTAACCGGTAAACCCATCGCCGGCAGCACTACCAAAGCAGCATTGGTGGCGCCGCCACCCACGCCGGCAATACCGAAAGAGCCGATAGCAACAATCAGCACCAGACTCACCACAAAGCCGGCATCAATCTCGACTCCGGTTGCGGTAGCCACCATCACCGCCAGCATGGCCGGGTAAATACCGGCACAGCCATTCTGGCCAATGGTGGCGCCAAAGGAGGCGGCGATGTTGGCAATGGGCGCCGGCACCTGCAGTTCATCGATCTGGGTCTTGATCGACAAAGGAATGCTGGCAGCAGAACTGCGGGTGGCAAAGGCAAAGGCGAGCACCGGCCACACCTTGTGGAAACAGTCGCGCAACGGTGCGCCTGCGATCCTGAGCAGCACCGCATGCACACCGAACATGAGCAGGATGGCAAGGTAGGACGCCAAAACAAAACTGATAAGGGTGAGAATGGCCTGGCCGTCGGAGCCCGAGATAACCCGCGTCATCAATGCGAGCACTCCGTACGGCGTCATGCTAATGACCAGCTTGACCAGCTTCATGATCACCGCCTGCAGGGTATCCACGAAGTCCTGGATGCGTTTGCCGTGGATGCTGTCGTCGTGGCTCGCCATCAGC
>CAISOD010000313.1 GCA_903887045.1 uncultured Gammaproteobacteria bacterium
CGAACGCGCGGCGTTCCTTGCCGGCCTTCTTTGCAGCCTGCGAGATATTGCCGACGCATTCGTTAAGCAGGCTCTGCACATACAGCCGTTCGAAGTTCTCGATGGCCCGGTTCTTTTCGTCACGGAACGGACCCAGCGGGACGTAGTGCGCGGCAAGGTCCTCTTCCTGCGTGTTGAACGTATCCAAGTAGACGGGTTCACCCTTTGTATCGGGAATGCAGATCACCGGCTCGTCGATCAGGATGAACAGGCGATGCAGGTAGTTTTCCAGTTCGCGCACGTTGCCAGGCCATGCATATTCCATGAACCATTTGCGCGTGGTCGCGTGCAGTTCCTTGCATTCGGTACGGTACTTGACACTGAATTTCTCCAGGAAATTTTCCGTCAGGACCATGACGTCGTTGCCGCGCTTGCGAAGCGGCGGTACGTCGATGCCGAGCACGTCGAGGCGGTAGTACAGGTCTTCCCTGAACCGGCCTTGCTGGATCAGGTCGAGCAGGTTCTTGTTGGTTGCGCTGACGACACGGACGTTGACCTTCTTGACAACGTCGCTGCCGATCGAGCGGAACTCGTTTTCCTGCAGCAGGCGCAGCAGTGATACCTGCGCCTTCGGCGACAGGCTGTCGATTTCGTCGAGGAAGAGCGTGCCGCCGTCCGCCTGTTCGAGCAGGCCTGGCCGGTTTCTCTTCGCGTCGGTGAATGCGCCTTTCTCGTGGCCGAACAGTTCGCTGAGGAACAGCTCGTCGTTGAAGGCGCCGCAGTTGACGGGGACAAAGGGACAGTCGTGGCGGTCGCTGCTGTAGTGGATGCCGCGCGCAACCAGTTCCTTGCCGGTACCGGTTTCCCCCTTGATGAGGACGGGAGTCTGGTAATTCGCGACTTTGCTGATTAGCTTTCGGGTTCTGATCATCGCCAGCGAGTCACCGATGATGGTCAGTTTCAGAAGTTCACTGCTTAACATGCGTGTCCTTGCCAATCTTTGTTATACGTGGTGTACGACTGCGCTTCGTATGCCTTAAAGCTGCTTACCAAGCCGTTCACTGCGAAACTTTCCGGTGCGAGTGTGGCGGTGTGCGTGCCATTGTTCTGATATCGCTGACAGGGAAATGTGGTGCATTTCTCGGAGCTTTCCCGGATTACAGAAAATTCATGGGCTTTTTGAAGTTATGGAGTTTCACGAAAGCTGTCAATTCTCGTTCGAATAAATATTCGTTAAATGTACAAATGACAAGGGGATGGTGCCGACGTGCACCGCTGCGTAATCGGGGCGACACGCTGAAGCAAGAGCGGCTACATCGCCGTCGTCTAAGAAGAGATCGCTATCTGCGAACACTGCGCCGCCGTGCTGCGCAAACAGGGTTACGACTTGCAGACCTGCCTGAACCGCAGAAAAGCCGAGGCCAGGTATTCCATGGGTTTCGGAGTGGCTTGCGGTGAAGAGACCATATTCCGCGGCGTCATCGCCAACTGGCAACATTTCGTACGGGTGTTCGGTTAGCCAGGAGTTGGCAACAGCGAATACCATGTCGAAAAAATGGTTCATGCCGGGTCCATCCGGGACGGTTGTGTAGATGGGCGCGCCACCACAGGTTCGGCAGATCAATCGATCAGTCGTTGGAGTCGTGATGGTTCTCCGTCTGATCGGGAACAGGTTCGTGGGTCGCTCCTATGGCCTAATGAAAATCCCTGCTCGGCAACTGCAGACTCCCCAACAAGTGCGAGTGATCAAACAACCTCCCCGCCACCAGATGCACCACGTTGTCTTTCTTTTCGACAATGCCATGCACGCCCAGCAGTTGTGAGTTCAGCAATTCACGGCGCTGGCGCTCCACCAATGAGCTCCACACCACTACATTGATGGTGCCGGTTTCATCTTCCAGCGTGACGAACATAACGCCGCTGGCGGTGGCGGGGCGTTGGCGACAGGTGACGATGCCGGCGACGTAGATGCTTTGCTGGTGGCGTGCGTGGTTCACATCGTCGGCGGTTTTCAATTGCATGCTGCTGAGCTGCGGGCGCAGCAGTGCGAGTGGATGCCGGCCGAGGGTGAGGCCGAGGCGGCGGTAGTCGGCCACCAGGTTTTCGCCTTCGGTGGGGGGCAAGAGATCGGGTTGGCTGCTTTTGCGTTCAGTGCTGGAGAGCAGCAGCGCCAGTGAGGGTTTGTCTTTGCTGGTGTCGGGCACCAGGCCAAGGGTTTGCCACAGCGCCAGCCGGCGATGGCCGGCGAGGGTGGAGAGGGCGTTGGCTTCCGACAAACAGTTGAGATCGCGTTTGTTGAGCTGGGTGCGCTGGAAGAAGTCGGCGCTGTTGGCGAAGCAGCGGCTGTTGCGTATGTGCACGAGGCGATGACCGCTCGCTTGTGTCAGCCCCTTGATCAAACGCAGGCCGAGCCGCACGGCAGGTTCGCCGTGTTCGCCGGGCTCCAGTGTGCAGTCCCAGTCACTGGCGCACACGTCAACGGGGCGCACTTCGACGTGGTGACGTTTTACGTCCTGCACCAGTTGCGACGGCGTGTAGAACCCGAGTGGCTGGCTGTTGAGCAGCGCGGCGCAGAAGGCGGCCGGTTCGTGGCATTTGAGCCACGACGACACATACACCAGCAGCGCAAAACTGGCGGCGTGGCTTTCGGGAAAACCGTATTCGCCGAAGCCCTTGGTCATCTGGTAGATCTGCTCGGCATAGTCGGCGCTGTAGCCGCGTGTTGTCATGCCATCGAGCAGCCGCTGACGAAACGGTTCCAGCCCGCCTTTGCGTTTCCACGCCGCCATGGCACGGCGCAGTTGATCAGCTTCGCCGGGCGTGAAGCCGGCAGCCACCATGGCGATCTGCATCAGCTGTTCCTGGAAGATGGCGACACCGAGCGTGCGTTGCAGCACATGTTGTATTGCTATCGATGGGTAAGTCACCGCTTCCTCGCCTTTGCGGCGCCGCAGGTAGGGATGCACCATGCCGCCCGTGATGGGGCCGGGCCGCACAATGGCGACTTGAATGACGAGGTCGTAATAACAGCGTGGCCGCAGCCGCGGCAGCATCGACATCTGCGCACGGGATTCCACCTGGCACACGCCGACACTGTCGGCGTGGCACAGCATGTCGTACACCTTGGGATCTTCGGCGGGGATGTCCTGCAGTCGCAGGTGCTTGCCGCGATAGTCGTTGACGATATCCAGCGTGCGGCGGATGCAGCTGAGCATGCCGAGCGCCAGTACATCCACTTTCAACAAGCCGAGTGCGTCGAGATCGTCCTTGTCCCATTCGATCACGGTGCGGCCCGCC